>NZ_MWQL01000004.1:0-212799 GCF_002210325.1 Fibrobacter sp. UWB1 | reverse complement strand
GGCAATGTAGCACTTTATTGTTGTGGATAAGTCGCCCGATAAGGAATGGCGAACTGACCATTAAAACAGGACTGTGTTTAAAATTTTAAACGAAAGGCGTCCTTTCAACACGAAAGTTCTACATAGCCAAGCATAACAACACACATAATTATAAGTGGTCGTGATTTTCTGAAACACTCCACACAATCACCAAACAGAAAACCACATTCGAGAAATCACCATTTATTTTTTTCATTGGTCGTTAAGTTCTCGGTTTCTGTTTTGGGTCGCTCTCGTTTGAAATGGGTTTTGTCATTGTGGATGGCGAAACCCTGTTTTTGTGTGGTTTGAAAGTCGAATTTGTTTTAGGCGACTTTGTGGTTTATTTTTCCATTTTCATTCGTTCCGTAAGTTTCGCCACATTTATGTTTAAGGCGTTAATCCCTGACACGATTTCGTCAAGTTTATTATTCAATGTATGGGTCTGTGCTTCAACGGCTTCTATGCGTTGTTTGAGCAAAGCACATTCTGTTTTCATTTCGTTGTATTCGTTGTTTCTTTGTGTGCCGAGTGTTCTTTCTTTGAAAGTATATGATTAGATAAACCACAGTTCCGCATATTATAGAAATGGCGTTATTTGAATTTAAAAGGGTGCTTATGATTTCTTCCATAATGACCTTCTATACATTGAATGTGAATGTAAACGAGATTGTCAAAGTTCCTGATTTGAGTGTGTTTGTAAGAGAGCGAACACCGTTCAGGTCTAAGTAATCGTTATGCTGAAGATGCCACATTCTGTTCATTCCGGCAACGACCTGACATCTTGAAGCGTCATAGCCCCAACACGCAAGTTCATTTGCGAAGTTTGCGTGTTCGCTCACGAAAACGATGGATGAACAAGTTATCGAATGAATGCCTGACAATGAGACTTTCAAACGAGCATCGTCTGATGAAGCGTAATCAACCCTTACAGGGCAAGTCGCTTGTGAACAGTTGGTATAAATGTGCGTCAATGTAAAATCTGAAGTACTCAAAGACTTTGGAACCCACAGTTCTGTATCTGTTCCGTCAAGCACCCTCGTAACATAACATTCATATACACCAACATCAGTAGAACTTGATGGAACATTGGCTGAAATTACATTGTTTGAAATTGTAATGTTATTTCCTGCCGTCAATATATCTTGTTTGTTGCCCAATACTCTTTGAATGTTTATTAAAGTTGCCGCAGTATTGGAAGCATAATTATTGAAATCGTCTGTCGCCAAAGCACCGAATGTTCGTTCTTGCTTGAAGTTTTTCGTTGTCGGTCAATGTCTGCGATGTGTTGGATAAAACCTTATTTATTTTGGACATGATTTAATCTCCTGAGAATTGAAGGAAATAAAGAATGTTTGCGGCATTGTTGAAAGACATATCGGTCGGGTCGTATAATCGCCCTTCGCTACAATAGCCATAACGGTTATAAGCCATCGTGTAATCGAACAAGTAATAAGCCGTATGTGTCTGACCAATTATTTCAAGCCCCTTATATACGACTTCCACATAATACAATGTGTTTCTTTGTAGATAGAGCGAACCTTCGCTTGTTTCTGTAAGTGGAAGCGTATAATGGCGATTTGAACCTTGTGTCAAGTTCGTATATGCTGTTTCACCAAGTTTATTTCCGTTCAAGTCGAAAATCCCTATTTGAATACAGCCGTAAAGTTGGACTGTTCCAACGGCAAAATCGACTTTGGTAACTTGACCTTTTGCGTCTGCCAATCGTTTATAAATGTAGCAGTTGTGGTTGTCGTGATTTCCAGGAGTGACATCGTGAACATTCCAAGGATTTGTTCCGTCATTAGCCGAATCTACGAGGTCAATGGTCGAAACAGAAAGTTTAGGGTCTGCCGTATCGGGTGTTAGAACATCCAAGTAAAGTTTTCCATTGAGCTTACTTATTTGAATGTCTGAATTTTCTGTCGCCTTTAAAACATCTTCCAAATAGCCTGCCGTAGAATTTGAATCGACAGCAACTTTGTCATTATCTCCTGAACCAACACCCACGACATTTTTGTCTATTCTATGGATGTGGAAGAAAAGAGAAGTTAGAGAAAAATTGTTGTTTGGCAAGTTTACGCTTGTTATAAAAGTGGAAGAAACATTCTGATCCCAACTTAATTCGTAAACATGAGTTCCAACGATTGAACAATCTACATTAGAAACTGTGTGTAATGAATCGCCTGTATAAATGCCAAAGTTGTAATAATCTTCGGTTGCCGTCGAATTAGAAAGTGTGGCTATGGCGGTAATATGGTAAACACCACCATTTTTTAAGGCTATGTTTGAATTAGAAACATCTATGTTTCCCGAAACCTTAACCCAAGTCGTTCCATTGCTTGTATAAAATTTGCCGTATTCGTTTGATTGTGAAGTTATAGACAAGTCAAAAATTTTGTTATTGGCTTGTGTGGTTTCCGTGACTGTTATAGAATGGTCGCTTGATTGAACAGAAACATTCGGCACTTGCTCAACGCCTGCGATGGTATAGATTGTATGTCCATCAGACGCTGTGGCTTCCTGAACGGTTATCGTGCCATCCGTGTTTTTCACTTCCGTTTTGGCGGCTGCTATTTGCGTTCTTAACAGATTGTCGTTATAAGCTCTATTTTGAATTTCTGTTTGAATGGAATTATAAAGGGCTTGGTTTCCGCTTGTTGAATCATAGAAACCATCTACCGCCCCCTTAGAATTTTCAGAGAAACCCAAGAAATAATTAACTTGAGAACCTTCTCGGCTTGATTGAACATCTATATATTCGTCACCTGTTATTGAAAATACATAAGTTCCTTCAATCG
This sequence comes from Fibrobacter sp. UWB1, assembly GCF_002210325.1. NCBI lineage: Bacteria > Pseudomonadati > Fibrobacterota > Fibrobacteria > Fibrobacterales > Fibrobacteraceae > Fibrobacter > Fibrobacter sp. UWB1. Next base: position 209,980 of record NZ_MWQL01000004.1, on the reverse strand, counting down.
CTATGCCGTTTGTAGGTTGAATGTTGTCAGTCGTCCAAAGAAGGTTCTTGTCCTTATCGAAAACTTCCAATCTATAACAGAAATCGTTGTTCACATAGACAGTCGCCCTTCCGTTATTGTCGAGAATGATGTCGGTCGGGTTTAAGGTTTCGCCATAAGGATCCCTGTAAGTCTTTACAGGGTATTTTCCGTTTGTGTCGCTATGGTGATAAACATTCAGTATGCCGAGCCGTGTTTATCGTTCCATTCTTCAACATGAATTGAATGTTTGGGTCAAATAATAACTGAATCATTTTCAAACCTCAAAAATTAACCTGTATATTTTACGCTTGTATAAGGCAGAATGTCAAGACTTCCGTATTCTTCCATATTGCCCCAATCGTGATTATCTGAATCTATCGAGAACATAATCCTGAAATATGCTTCAGAAGAATTTTCCCAAAAAGCAGTTGTTTTTCGCGGTCTACAAGTCCAATGATAGCCACCGTCAAATTCATAATCTTTATTTGTTGCGAACGAATGAACGACAGCAGAATTTCCAAGATAATCGGGGCGGTGTCTTGTTGCGTGACTTCCCGTCCAATACATTTCCCTATAAAAACGAAGATTTACTTTTAAATCGTTCATATACAAGTCTTCATAATCCATTCTTTCGTCTTCGCCATCGTGGACAGCCTTTACAGAATGACCGGGAGCAACATAAGGAACTTCTTGAATTGTCGCATAGCCTTCAACACCGTGGGGATCGGCAACATTTATAATGCTTGTGAAATTTCCCATTGGATAATCGGGAATAACTTTCGGCCCGCTATTGCTCTTATAAAGCCAAGTATGGTGTGCGGGATATGGGTCAAGATAGAGCGTTGAACAGTCGTTTCGTGTGAATGTTCCTTCCCCAAGTGGGTCAGACCACGATTCAGGATAGATTGGATTCTTTTCTGTATTCAAAAAAAGATTTCCAATCCAGAAACAAGTAGATTTCACGCCTGTTCTATAAGGTTGATAATGTTGTAATAAATGTCTGCCACCTATTACACAGTTTTTCATAACGCTATAAATGAAATTTTCAGTTCCATTCAATAGAAAGTCCTGCGTCCAAACAGAACCCGAAACAGTCGTGTGTTCTATATCCAAAGCACCCCTTATAACGATGTCACCATTTACATTACAGTTTAATAAGGTCAAATCGCCCTTATATGGGTTTGTATTGTCACCAATAGCCCCCTGAGTAAGTCCACTTCCTATTGACGAATTAAAGTAAGTATTGACGGCACCAATTAAGCAAGAAACATCCTTATCGTGCTCCAATGAAGCGACCCACGAATCGGCAAGTGCTATTGAAACATCAGCGTCTTCATATTTCAAAGTTCCAATTTTACAGTCTGTCAATGCCACAGACAATGGATTTTGAATCCACAGCTTATCTATTACACAATGTTCAAACGCCGCTGTGTGTTCTATGCTTATATAGCCCATCGAACCGTTTTTATAGGTCATATTCTCACCAAGTAGCAATAATGCGACATTCGGGTTCTTTGGCAGACTTCGCCCCTGAAAGTCTATTGTCGTGTAACCACAATGATAAGCCGTCATCATAAAATTTGAAACGCTTTCAAAATTTTCGATGTTCACGGAACAAGTCGAAGCATCTACGCCATTGAAATTATAATGAGCTTTGAAAGGCCTGTCGGAAGCATCCATATTTCTTAAATAGAAGTTGGTTCCAACATCAAGCATTTTTTCGCCAATAAAATGGCAACCGTCAAAGGTTATGGAATAGGAATTCCCTGTATAGGCTATTGAGCCATGCCCGACGAATGTAATGTTTGAACAAGCGATGTTTGCGTTTTTCACGCTCGTTTGGCTCGCTAACTTATTGTAAATGTGGATTGTCTTTGCTCCTGAATAAAGCATTTGGAAAAGGTCGTAGAATATGAGCGAATCGACTTCTACATACCCACCGTTAAAATAAAAGTTCCCAATGGGTTTTGAATTTCTCGAACCCACAAACTGAATGTTCTTACAGGTTACCGTATGCGAAGAACCGAAATCCACTTGGTCTTCCAAGAGCAAAGTTCTGTATGTCGAATAATTCGTCTGAATGTTGTAATCACCCCTTTTCATTTTGATAACTTTGGGTGATAAAATCCTGTTGTCAGTTCCGTATTGGTTTGACGCTCCAAATAGAGCAGACATATTTTCCAAGTGTCCTTCATATACGCCATAATACTCCGATGGAATGTATGGGAGCGAATGAACAAGCAACCAACGCCCACCCGATTGAAGTCGTGAGCCGAACACCTGTCCGTTATCTATTTGGTCGTTTGAATTTTCATCCCACACATAAGTTCTAGCCCCACAGTCATCGTTTGTATGGTAGCCCACGACCGTAATCATTCCCAAAGAAGGGTCTGCGTCCGCTATGGATTCATAACCAAATAAAAACGAGTCCTGATTTCCACTTGAAATGTCAAACCCTGTATAATAGGTTCTATCGTCTGCCCACATACTTGGGCGTGTATCTGTTTTCGGGTCATCGTAATCACCAATATATTTTTCCTGATGAACCGTATAAATCTTATTTTCAAGTATCACATCGTATTCAAGAAAACCGTTTATGTCTGTATATACAGGATTTTCGCAAAGCACAAGTTGGTCGTTTTCGTCATAGACATAAATTTTATCAAGTTGGTTCGTGTCTTTCTGAAAGAATGAAATTCGACCGTATAAAGGTTTTCCAATTAAATCTAACCTTCTATCCTTATCAAAAGCAATCATTTAAGCCCCCAACTGATTTAAAATTTGTTCGTTGTTTTTCTGTTGTATCTTTGCGACCATTCGGGCGTTTTCGTTATTCTGTTTAAATGCTTCTTTTTCAAGTTCCATCGCCCTATTTGCGTCCTGATTTTCCATTTGGGCTTCAAGTCGCATCGCTTCTTTCTGTAAGTCCGTTTGGTTATCCATTTGAGCGACAATCAGGGCGTTTCTGTTGTTTTGTTCCATAGCAAGCAACTGAACATTGAGTTGCTGATTTTGGTTTTTAAGTTCTTGGTTCGCCTGTGCCATTTGTTGAATTTGGTTTTGGAACTCGATTTGCTGTTGCTGTATTTGTTGCTGTAATCGCATTACTTCAGGTGAAACGCCATTGAATATGGCTTGGTTAAATCGCCTTATAAATTGGTTGTCATCCAATGTTGAAGTAATCGCCCCGACCAAGTCCATTCGTTTTTCTTCAGGCACAAGTTGAGCCAACTGAATTAACTCGGCTCTTGCCACCTGTCGTTCCATTTGGTCTTCGGGACCCTGTTCTACGGTCACATCGACATCATAGCCGAGCAACTGAAAGAAAATGTGTCCTGCGGACTTAAACGATTCTTTTAGATTGTCAAAATAATTTCGGACATTGTTCGTGTATGATTTCGCATTTAGAAGTGCTTCTGTTGCGGTCATTTCCACTTTTTGATCGGGTATTCCAATAGATTCAACGCCTGTAATGGATTGGAGCATAGCCAAAGAATTTTGAAGGACAGTCGTTAAATCGTTGTATTGAATCGTCATATCTATGCGTGTAGGCGGTTCGTTTTTGTCCTTTCTGTCATCGTATTTGTTGTAAATCAAAAGTGGATTTATAGACTTGTCGAAATTCTTGAAGTATTCTTCATTTCCTTCAACAGCTTCTTTCGTTCCCACCCAAGCGTTCTTTGGGGATTTCGCCAAGCGTTCGCAGAGTTGCGAATAGCTGTAATCTATAAGTTTCTGTATTGGTTTAGATTGGGCAACAATGCCACGATGACTCAACTTGTCTTCTATGAAAATCTCTTCGCCATATACGGGGATTATGGGTAATCTATCGAGATTTAGAACGATTGGGTCTTCCAATAAATCCTTATTTAAGAGTTTATAAACCGTCACGCCCCCATTAGATTTCACATAATAGGTGATTAACGGCATGGATTGTTCGTCATACGAATCGGAAATGTCTATAAGTGGCTTATCGCCTTTTTCTGTTATGAAATCTTCACCGTATGTTTTCTTAATCCACGCTTTGGATTTAATGTCTATGATAATGGCTTGATTTGCGTCCGAACCGATCTATTTCAATGGAGTCGGGGTCATAATAGACCTTGGTCACATCGGGAATGGAATAGAGAACAGGAACAGCGTTTCCGTCCTTGTCATAATCTATGGATAAATTAAGAAATCCCAAACCATAGCCGTGTAGAATTTCGCAACGCCTGATATATGGACGCTTTGACGGCGGTGGTCGTTAAAAATCTGTTGGCTATATCGTTTAATGTTTCGTCAGTCGTGAGCCAAGAGTAAGGTGCTGATGAATACTGATTGACGATGGCTCTAATGGTGTTTGAAACGACATCGACCGGCATTTTAAGTCGGGATTTTCCAAAACGCTTGTTGTCGTTTTCGTCAAAGTGAGAACCACCTAGAAAAAGTCTATCGTCCTTTATTCTGTCGTAAAAGTCGCTGAAATAATCGTGAGAGCGACTTTCGAAATCCTTAAATTCCTTCAATAACGCTTCGTCTATCATTTAAAAAACCTCAAAAAATGCGAAACACCATTATATAAAGGGGTGTTTACATTCTATTTATGACAAAATATGTATTAAACTTTTTTATCATTAGCAGAAAGAGGCTTTTCATGAAACAAGAATCGTTAGAATACTTTAAAAAAGGGTCATCTCAAATCATTCATGGCGATGCTATTGAAGCATTAAATAAAATAGAAGACGAATCAATAGATTTAATCTTTGTTGACCCCCCATACAACATTGGAAAAAATTTTGCGGGTTGCCCCGACAAATGGAAAAAGGACGAAGATTATTTGAGTTGGTGTTACAGTTGGATTGATTTGTGTATAAAAAAGTTAAAGCCGTCAGGTTCGATGTATATCATGACTTCAACTCAATTTATGCCCTACTTTGATTTACACATTAGGAAGCAAATGACGATTCTTTCAAGAATCGTTTGGTCGTATGACAGTTCAGGAGTTCAAGCAAAAAGTTTCTACGGTTCAATGTATGAACCGATACTCTTTTGCGTAAAGGATGAAAAAAATTACACATTTAATGCCGACGACATTATGGTAGAAGCCAAAACAGGCTCGAAGCGAAAATTGATTGATTATAGAAAGAATCCGCCTCAACCATACAATACAATGAAAGTTCCCGGTAATGTATGGGATTTTCCAAGAGTTCGCTACAGAATGGAAGAATACGAAAACCATCCTACGCAGAAACCAATAGCCCTTCTTGATAGAATTATAAAGGCAAGTAGCAAAAAAGGCGATGTTGTTTTGGACCCGTTTTCAGGCTCCTTTACCACATGTTTTGTTGCCGATTCGTTAGAAAGAAAATTTATCGGTGTTGAATTACAAGAAGAATATATCAAAATAGGTTTGAGGCGTTTGGGAATTTCTAACGAATACAAAGGTGAAAATTTACAGCCTTTACAAAAAACATTTAAACATAAAGAAAAAGACGATAATCTCAAACAAGAAAAGAAGTCTAATCGAAAGAAGAAGGACGAAACCTCTTTAGATCTGTTTGGAGGCAAATAATGAGTCAGCCGTTCGAAAATACAATAAAAGAGTATTTAAAATCTGTGTATGGCAAAAACTCCGCAGAGGTTCTTCAACACAGTTATTTACTTCAATACCTCGTTCACAAAACAAAATCAGCAAACAAAGGTTCAAAAGCGAGAGGCAGTTTTGGCAGTTTATACGCCATATATGTTATCGTTGAAGATTATATCCAAAAAGGTTTCTTAAAAAAAGGTGGCTATTCAAATTATGAGGGAGCCATATTTTCAAATCTTTTTAAACGACAAAGAGAACTTCCATTTGGAGAAAAACTTCAAAACCACGCTTTAAACCATAGAATGAACGAAGAATTCATGAAATTCTTTCCTATTGAAGGCATCGTTCCTCCAATAATGAGAAATCGTGAAACACAGCGTTATTGGGTGAATGAAAATTATTTAAAGTTCAAAGTCAATGGGAAAGAAATAAACATCGCAAAAGACATTATTGAAATCATCAATAAATATATAGAAACAAAACGAGACGCTTTTTCACAATTCATTGAACAATGTAAGCAACTTCAGACAATAGGTTCAGCAAAAGAAAAAGAAGTAAAAAATTTTATCATTGGTCTACTTTCTCCAAATGTAGATGCCCGGCTATTCGAAATTGTAAGTTATTCCATTCTTAAGTATTATTATGACGGTCAATCAATATATTGGGGCTATTCGTTAGATGAAATCGAGGAAGACAGCCTCAAACTGTATAAAACAGGACGAACAAACGCAAATGATGGCGGCATTGATTTTGTGATGAAACCGCTTGGTCGTTTCTTTCAGGTTACAGAAACCTTAGATTTCAAAAAGTATTTTTTGGATATAGACAAAATTGAAAAATACCCCATATCATTTGTTATAAAAACGCTTGACCCAGAACCACTCATTCGCCAAAAATTGTCTTCAGATGCGTTGAAAACTTATGTAATCAAAAGCGTTGTTAAGAAGTATTTGAGTTGTATTGAAGAAATTATAAACATTCCTATTTTGTTAGATTATTTCAACTCCGTTGTCGAAGATGGTAAATTGGATGATGTGCTAAATGAAATCATTGTTCAGAGTAAAGTTGAATTTAATTATACTGATTCTGAAGATGAAGAGGAAGAAGAGGAAGAAGACATCAGGCTCTTATAATGGAATTCCTAAATGATGACGAAATCGAAGAACTTCACAAAGCGGACTTTTTAGAGACCGTCCAAGATGACATAGACGATTTGATGTCAGGTCGCATTAAATCGCCCGAGCACTTGGAAGCTGTAAGCACATTACTTGACAAGCTCTTGAATTTATCTTCTAGCGTCGATTTTATTTCGGAAGCAAGCGAAAAGAAATTATATAACTTGGTCAATTCAAAATCTATTGAGGAACTTAAAGCGATTTTTGATAAGTTAGATGATTTTCAAAAGTGGTTTAATGAAAATTTAGAAGGATCCTTATGAAAAAGATTTTGTTTTTTTGCTTGCTTCTGTCGGTGTTCACTTACGCAACTGTTTACACATTTGAAGTTGACGGCTGTAAAGTCCAATTCAATACATTTACAAAAGATTTTAAAGCGACTGATAAATGCTATTATGCTGTTAAGTTTAACGAGAAATGGACTGAACATTATGTAGATATGTGGTGTGAAGTTAATCCGAATTTCAAGAAATGGGAAGATGTAGACCGGTTCACTCTTCTATATGTTAAAGGTCGCAATGAATTTATTTTTGGTGCTGATAAAAAATTACTTGAAGATTACACCATAAACGATTTTGCGGTAGATTTGAACAGTGGAGTTTTCTTTCGTTGCCATCTATCCAAGCGAATGACTTTGACTTCAAACGATAAGTAAAAAAAAAACAGGGCGAACAATCGCCCTGTTTCTGTATTGTGATTTGATGATATGCGACACCCACGCCTATATAATAGGTGGCATGTGTATCGTTCTATATATGTATTCAGAACCAAGATTCTTTTCAATCTCGCCAAACGCATAAACCCAATAACAACTGAAATGCTCATCAAGATAACCGCCACTGCGAATTTCTGTTTTGAGCCTTAACAGGATTTTGTGCTTTATACTTGTTCAAAAGGGCTTGGGCTTTCGCTTCAAATCCATTTTGGTCGGCAACATTATAGACCACGACCAAAGTCGCATTCGGGAAAATCTCGCCATTGGCTTTTAGATTTCTGAAACGCTGGAGGGCATCATGCGACGCTCCTACTTTGACCGTTTTTATATTGTCAATAATATAGACTTGACCGACATTGACATTAGACGCATCGTAATAAAGCTTTTCTATACGCTCCATAAGGTCGATAATGTCAAAGACTCTATTTCTCTTTTTTTGAAGAATATGTTTGAACAACGGGATAATTTGGGAGTGTTTACAGTTCTTTAAACACGGTCCACCGAAGTCGTTCACATAATACCTTTTGAAAATCACATTTAAAAGACGATGGAAGTCCCTACATTCGTTTTCGTTAGAACAAGTGATGTCGCCAATGAAAACAAAATCGTTCAGGTTCACACATCGTGCTTTAGGATTGTTTGACTTTTGGCACTTGTTTGTGATTTCTTGGAATTTGGCTTTTAAACCTTTTGCTTTTCCGTCCTTACCCCAAGTATCTCCGCATAGAATACTTGGAATTTAAGTCACGACACGAAAAGAAAATGTATGTGTAGCCGTTGTAATCTTTCGCCCACACATTGAGCCATCTACAATCTTTTACATCGTAAGGAATTGTATTTTCATTCATTTTATTTTTCTCCTATATTACTGTATTGTTTAACATAAGCGATGGCGTCCGCTTGGTCGCCAATAGCATTCACGAACTCGTCAAGATAAGCGATTACTTCTTTCTTGATTTGCTCACACTCTTTTTTACTGATAGCCTGAACATTCTTTCGTTTCACTTGTTGAGAAAGGGACTCAAATAGGTTCTGTAAGCCGACCCTATCCGAAGGGTCGCTTGTCAAAATATGTTGAGCATCCCAACCTTTTCCGTGTCACGAAATAAGGCGACAACTTGCTTTTAAGTTCCTTTACGCACTTGCGTTTTTCTGTCGCATACCACTTGTATAACTTTTCTTTTGTCAAGATCGGTATTTCAAGAGAATACACGCCATTCCACGACTTTACTTTTTCATAAAGTCGCTCACGCCCTGCTTGACCATATAAGTGAATTTTGATTTTAGGTTTCCCATCGTCATCATCGTTATGAACGCAACGCTGAGCAACCAACATCCACCCTTTCAGAACATTCAGGTCTTTATACACTTTCTTGAACAATCGCAAAGATTCTTCAAAGAACTGTTGCGTATAAGTATATTCGATTATTCCGTCTATATACTTTCCGCTTGACGGTGACATTATAGCCATGTGTCTTTTGATTGTGGCTATGACATCGCTGTTCTCAAGTTCCATTACAGGGTAATCAGGAGCAAAATGCTTCAAGATTTCCTGAAGGTTAAACCAATTCACGAATACAGAATTATAGGCATAATTCAAGTGCCATCGTAAGCGATAATCTTCTGTCGGGGGAATTCGGATAGCAGGAAAACACTGCGTGTCGATAAATCGACCACGACAAAATAGCTTGATTTGCTCTGATAATTCTATGTGTGAAGTTATGGTTTCGTCTGCGGGGTCGGGAACTCCGTCAGGAGTTTTTGACTTAGCGATACATACACCTTTATTAGATAAATTAAAAGGATTTAATTTATTTTTAAAATGTTCATGTATCGGTATGTCAAAATTTTTAACTGCGTTGTAATTTGATAAAAGATATAAGGCTCGGCTCATTGTCGAATGTAGATTCAACGGGAGCAATTTCGTGCCTATGTTTTCTGTCTGTTGGAATGATGTTCCAAATTCGCAGTCGAGGACGGTCTTGGGACATATTCGCCCATTCTCCAATCGGTTTGTTTTTCGTCTTCTATACGAGACTTTCGATGATTTACCGCATTTTCTTCATTATGCGTATTCTCCTAAATAATGCCATTTTTCCCAATCCAAGCACATTACAGAATGGGCGTGCTTGGACGCAAAAAATGAGCTGTTTTTTCTTGATTTAATCCGCTTTGCCATCCCCAATCTTAACGGCAAAAGTGGTTTTTGTTCTCATTGGTATTTATGACTTAGCCCAAAGCGATTTTACGCCAAAAACGAGCATTTCGCCCAAATACACCCTAAATGTAATAAATTGTTTACATTTGTCAAGGGTATTTTCAAAAATTTTGTTCAAATTTGAACCGCAGAAATAGAAATCCAAGAAAATCGCTTAAAATTTGGGAAATCGCCTTCAAAATCGGCTAATTTTGACGAAAATTAGGGCTAAAAAGGGCTATTTTAAGCCAAAAATCGTCTAAAATTGGGTTTGGCTACCACCATCGGGAAAAACGCCCCGAAAGAGCCATTTTTAGCCATAAAACCACCTAATGAAGCGGTAATCGTATTCGTTTTCAAGTTGGTTTAACATTCTGTAAGCGGACGCCATCGAACATCGGTATTTCCCGACATACCAATTCACGAATTCTGTCGCAAAAATGCCGAGTTCCACATTGTCCGCATAATCGCTTTTTAGAATTTCGTTCACTCTCTCCACGGTCGGCTGTTTCACATAGCCAACCGACTTTCTATGGTTCAAAACCTTCTTTCCGTTTCTCATATATCACCTCACAATCAAATAAACATTCGACAATGTATGTATAGCACCAGGGATGGACAGTAGAACCACCAATAAGCCCCCTTTGGGGATTTGGCGAGCAATTACACCACCAAGAGAGAAAACGCCTTAAAGACGCTCTACTGACAAAAAACCGTGGTCGATGACCACGGTTTAATGTTTTGATTGGATTTTCTGTCTATTTCGCCATTATAGCCGAGTATTTCTCCAAAACACAGTTTTCGATGTGTTCACGAAGTTGGCGTGTCATAGGACAAACCGCATAGCGGAATTCGTCACCTTTGAAGAATGGGTCAGTGGGAAATCCCACGAACAGACCGTTCTCGCCATCCATAATGCGAAGGCCACGAATGATAAGTTGGTCGTTCAGAACGATTGTCGCCATTCCCTTCATGTGTCCAATGTTCGTTCCTTCCATAAAGGGGAACACTTCGACTTTGGTGACCGCAAGACAATCGAATTGTTCTGATTTTTCCATTTCTCTAATTTTAGGCATTTTTCTGCTCCTGGTTTTCGTTGATGATTTCAAAAGAATCGACATCGGGAATGATGGCACATCCACCCCAAGTTCCGTGGATTTGACCCATATCGTCAATGAAGTCCACGACACCAACTTTGCCTGTATATTGGGGCTCGCCATTCATAGAAATGATTTTGATTTTGTCGCCAACCTTAGCCATTCTTGCGACCCTCCAAGATTTCTTTCTTTGTGCGACGGCGACGGCGTTTCTTCTTTTCGGGTTCAACAGGGGGAACGGGACCAATTTCGGTTTTCGTTTCGTTCTTGAAACGCTCCAACGATTTTTCAGAAACGGAAATCTTCGGGATCGAAGCCCCAATCGTTCCGAAAGAAGTGTTAATGTTGAATTCGCCAATCTTTCCGAGTTCGCCATAGGCGACCGTTTCGATTTGCGAAACGAAGCGGCTAATGGTTGCGGGAGCCACATCGTCTGCCATTTCAATGTTGAATGTGATTTTGAAGTTTTTCATATTGAGTATTCCTTTTTGGTTTGGGTTTATTTGGGTTGTTTATTCAAAACGATTTGGTCATCATCGGAAATGTCACAGCCGATGTCTTTGTTAATGCGTTCAATCATATCGAACGACACGCACAGCAAATGGTTGTAATCGCCCGACATTGCGTCTTTCAGATAATCCGCCTTTATGGTTTCGTATTCGTCAGAAGCAAGTTCCATATTTTCACGCTCTTGTTTGAGAGCATCGCACACATACGCCATAATGGAATAGGCGTTGCCGTTTAAACCAATGAGGGTATATTTCACCATTTTACACCATCCATTCAATGTTAAGGGTTTCAATCATTTCTGCCATCGTTTTGGTTAATGGCTCGAAACTGTCGTCACGATAAACTCGGGTGTTTTTGTCGTTTACAGAAAACAGTTCGTCAAGAGAAAACGAACCAAGTTCAAGACCCATTCCCAAATCCACAGCACCAAAAACAACTTTTCCAAAATTGTTGATGTAATTTTCAGAAGGCGAATCAAAGTCATCATCTTCCAAAACGAACCAATGGCAGGTGGAAAAACCGATCGCATTCTTTTCGGGAAATGTTTTGATGATTGAGTAATGGGCGATAACTTTCTTTTCGTCTTTTGGAACGCCATCGTATTTGGCGTAAGGCGTATCGTGAATCGCTTTCACGATTTGGGGAGTAATGAGATTTTTAAAATCCATAATGTTTTTTCCTTTTGGTTAAACAAACGATGTTGTTTGTAAGGAAAAATTTACATTAAGGACTTGACTTGTAAACCCCAAAATTCAGGACAAATTAAAAATTTTTATAAGGCGAAAATTAGGTGGCGAAATCTGCTAAATCTGGTAATAAGTTGTATGTAATAAATTTTAAACAATTCGTAAAAAATGGTGCTTATGTTTTAAGCACCATTTTTTATTTTAACCTTAACCAATGACATTTACAGTTATAACGACCTTCACGATTTGGCACATGCCCATAAAATGTCGGTTCAGTTGGCGAAACTTCAACATGTCCGTTCATTGCTAAACATTTGTCACAGCACATTGGATTAGCCACAAAGACCCATTTTGTTTCTTTGGTTGCCGGTGTTGTTCCACCACTTGACTTAACCATTGACGAAACAGAATTTTCAGTTTCTGAATTAAAATTTCTTTCTGTTGCGTTTGGCGATTGGTTCGCCTTATCCATATAGAGCCATTGAGAAACGCTGTTCGGAACATAGCCCTGATTTGAATAAGAAAAATTAAGGCTATGAGTGAAATCAGATTTCTTTCTTGACGGTAGCATATTGGAAATTTTGTTATTTCCACCACGACCTGCCGCCAAGAGCAAGCCACCCAAGAAACCTTCTATAAGTTTTTTGTATTCGCTACTTGTTGGCATTTATTCCCCCAACATCATTTTAATTTTGTATCGTTTTAAGGCGTCCTGTTTTGCGTCTTCTTCCGCTTCTTCTTGTTTTGCTTTTTGTATCAAGTTGATAAGCACGCCAATACCAGGAATGTTTGAGTTTTTATCTTCTTCATAACCGTAATCGCCGTATTTGTTCGTGATATACGACTTTGCGGAATTTTCTTGAAGTATCTTTTTATTCGTTTTAAGGCTTTTGTCGTTAAGTTCCCTATATGGTGAGTTTTCTAAAATCGGCAAAATCTCGTCTGCGGACTGTTTGACCCTGTCATCGTGTGGAACTTTATTTTCTGTTGTTTGTGTCGAAATCGTTTTTTTGCCATCATTACCTTCTGAAAGTTTTAAAATTTTTGATTCGCTTTCGGGTAATGTCTTTAAGTAATTTTCGACCTTATCCCTGAATGTCTTTCCTTCTTGCTCGAAAATCTGTTCCAAGATTTCATCGTTCATTTGATTTCGTGGATATGAATTAAGGAACGCCTTTTCGGCTTCGTCCAAATCGCTCTTTCCAAATTTCAATGCCCTATCTTGAAGTTCGTCAAAACGCTTATTGTTCGCCTTAATTTTCGCCATTACATCGTCAGCACCACCTTCGCCAATTTCATATAGCAATTTGAGTAAGCCACGGTCAGGGCGTCCTGAGCCACTTCTATATCGTGAAATAGCCATTGGAACACCCTTCAATAAAACAGGTGCTCCAATGTTTGTTGCTGTTCCCTGAAGGGCATCACCGACATTGAAGGAAGATCGGTCGTTTTCGGGGTCATCGTATGCGAGAGCATCCACGCCTTCCATAATAAAAGGATTTGCTCCATTCTCGATGGCGAAATTTAAACCACGAGCAACCGCACCTGTTTTTCCGTTCGCCCTCAACATTGTTCCAATGGGCTTAATTGCCGTTCCTGCCACCTTTCCGTATGGAACAGCATATAGGGCGTTTTCGCCTACATCCAATAAAAGACTTGGGTCAAAATCGCCATTCTTGTCTGTGAACAAATCCGCATTTACACCTTCACGAAGTCGTTTTTCATAAAGTCGAGGCGTGAAAACTTCCTGAACCATATTCATAACAGGGTTCATTACAGAATGACCCCAAGCCCATTCAGGCCACATATTATCCTTTCGTGATTGAATGAGCGACTGTTTTTCAAGTTCCGCTTTTAATGTTGGTAAAGGAATTCCGTTTTGTTTGGCAATTTCGGCAAGTCGTTCTTCGCTATATTCGCTTGGATTGTTCCACTTATAGAGAATTTCCTTATCGTTAAACATTGACGGCAAATCCAAATCCTTATCTTTCCAATTTGGGTCTTTGGAATTTGCCAAAGTCCATAATGTCGCATCATTCGGCAAATACTTTGAAATTCCTTCTCTATTTACCGCAATGAACTTTGCCAATTCTGAATCGGAAAGGTTTTCCATTTGCTTGGCTATGTTCAACAAATACTGTTCTTCTTTGCTGTTGGGTTCATAGAGAACTGCGGTTTCAATAAGTTCGTCGATTAGATTTTCTTTGTTTGTTGCCATTTTAGATTAACCCCTTATTTCTCAAATAATTAAACTTGTTTGAGTTTCGAGCTTTCCAAAGTTTCTTTTCTGAAATGCCCATAGACTTGTATTTCGTGGCATCGTCATTTTGAGCTGTTGGAGTGTATTTCTTTTCGAGAGCGTCCTGTTCGTATTTCGTCAAAGGCCATTTGTTTAGAAGTTCGTCCAATGACAACTTATTTGCGTCCGCTTTTTCGTTGCCTGCTCCGATCGCTCTTGTGCGTGCGTTTGCCTTTGTTTCTCTTGTGAATGTTTCTTTTTCAGTTTCGCCACTTAGGATTTCCTGTTTGAGAGCGAATGCTTCTTTTGAACCATTTTGAATTAAAGGTTCTAACTGTATAAGCATTGACTGTTTCATTTCGTCTGTTAAATCACCCGAACGAACATGTTTGTCATATTCCGTTTGAATGTCGATGACCTTTGCGAAATCAGCGTCAGCACTGAATTTACCATTCTTGATGGCTTCTTTGACTTTCTTTGTGTAATCGCTCATATCGGACAAACCGAAACTTGCCAACTGTTCAGGAGTGTAAGACTTTGAAAGCGTTTCATAAGCCAAGTTCATTTGGTCTAAATCCGTAAGAATTTTATCTTCGTAAGCCTTTCTTTGGAATGGGTCGATGGTTGCTGTCATTTGCCTAAAGTCGTTCGCTATTGAAATCTGCTTCTGTCTAATGTCGTTCGCAGCACCATTGACTTTCATTCGTGTTTGACTTGCGTTTGAATTATCCAAATTCTTTTGAAATCTTCTTTCAGCGTCTTCACGATTCTTTTGCCAATTCCACTGTATTTGTGCGTTGTTGTCCTTCTTTATTCGTCTTGCCCTGTTTGCTGCTATTTGGTTTTCAAGTTCTCGGTCGTTCATTTCTTGATAAGTTCCGTTTTGACTTTCCATCAAATCAGCCAATTCTCTATCAAGCAAATAATCGTGTGTGTTTCGTATTCCTTCGCCTAAGTTCTTTGCCATATCGTTATATGTTTTTTGCTTGTTTTCAAGTGTTTTCATTATAACATTTGAAAAATCCACAGGTTCTTGAAATAGCCACTGTATATTTAAAGCCATATAGCCTCCTTATAGAGCCATCAAACCACCGCCCATATTCATAAGCATTTGTTTAATCGTATTCTTTAAACCATTTTGGCGGTGATAATCAAGTGCGTTTTGGTCGAAACCGATGTGGGTTGAATTGTCGTTTGGTTTGAGTTTTTCCAAATCTTCGCCATTGAGCAACTGTTTAGAAACTTCGTTTTTGACTTCTTCTGAATTAAATTCGGGCAATTCTTCATCAGCCAATGAAGTATCTAAATTCGGGTTATATTCCAACATCGTTT
This sequence comes from Fibrobacter sp. UWB1, assembly GCF_002210325.1. Lineage (NCBI taxonomy): Bacteria > Pseudomonadati > Fibrobacterota > Fibrobacteria > Fibrobacterales > Fibrobacteraceae > Fibrobacter > Fibrobacter sp. UWB1. The sequence continues at coordinate 194,436 of NZ_MWQL01000004.1, read as the reverse complement.
TAATGCTGTTCAGCATTTCGTTTCTGTCGTTTCCTGCCTGTTGGTGATTTTGTAAAGCCCCATTGTCGAACATAATTTTATTTTGTGTTTCTACTTGGGGTAATGTGTTTAATGCGTAATTCCAACTTCCAAGCATTTTATTTTCTCCTTATCCTGCCATTATTGAATTAAACAAATTAAGACTGTAATTGAGCATATCGGCAACGCCGTTATTTTCAGATAATGAAGCGTTAGCAAGTGATGTGTTCACATTCGCCATGCCGTTTGTGTATGCGTTGTTTGAGTTTATCAAGCCACTGTAATAATCGCCCAAACCATTAAGCCAATTTGTTGTGTCGGTGTTGTAATCGTTCCCTAATTGACTCATAAGGTTTTTGTATAGGTCGCTTTGTGATTTGTAGGCGTTTTGGTTTTCGCTTGCGTTGAACTGTTGTTCCTGTAATGCTTGCGACCTGTCCTGATTGTATCTATTGAAAGCCTTATCGTATTCTTCACTTGCTATGGCTTGTGATTTCGCATTCAGGGCGTTTAGATAATCGGAACTGAACATATTTCCGGGCGTTCGCCTGTGAGTTTGTTATAGCGTCATTTGCCGCTTTGATTCTCATATCAACGGCAGGCGACATAAAGTCATTTACTGATTTTCCATATTCAAATTTTGAAGGCGTATATGTTCCCATATTCGCATAATCATACTTTGCCTTATTGTATTGGTCTTTCAAAGTTGTGTCGTGTGCTTGCGAAATGGAATTCAGGTATTTGTTCAATGTTTCCTGATTTTCGTTGTAATTGCTTTGCCACAATCCTTTATTTTGATTTATGGCTTTTTGTGCGTTCGCCACTTGGTCTGAATTTCCAAATCCAAGAGCGTTTGCCATAGACTTTAATGGGTTCATAAATTATCCTCCAAATTTTACATTGAATTTTTCGTGTTTAATTTCTGGATTTCAACTTTACAGGGTTGAGAAACGCAAATGGCTGTTTGCCCAATCTTCACGATTTGACAAGAAACCGATCCATCGTTGTTAAAAATTTTCGCTATCAAAGTTTGGTCGGCTTTTGATGGCAACAAATAAGAACCTTCTTTCGGACACCACAGTTCCCAAAATTCCACATTCGAGCTTACGACAATGACAGACCAATCGTTTACTGTATTGACGGAATACGCTCCGTTAAGGATTTCCCTTAGATTTTCTATCGGTGTGGTGTTGTTTATTTCTCCATTCTTCATAATGCCCCTTATATGCTAAAGCCCAACGGTGAAACACGAATACTTGCGTTTGTTAGAGTGACATCCATATTTTCAGAAAATGTCAGGCGAACCACGCAAAGTCTTTGTATGCCCATATTGAGAAAACGGACACGGTAAAAGTATTGTCCTGTTTTTCCGCATTCTTCAAGTATCGTATTCCCGAAAGAATTTCCGCCATCTTCCGAAATCTCCAACTGAACTTTCGGATTTACTTCATAATCGTCAATCGTTCCTGTATTGAGTTCTACGCCCAATTCGTCAAAAGTGAAGTTTTGGTAATTGTTCAAAATTACGGGTGATTGTCTTCTACGGATTAAAGAAACGGTTTCATTCTCGTTTACTTCTTCTTTATGGAAATTGTCATCCAAATAAACAAGCTCTCCGTCTTCAATATGACCGAATACAGTCCTATTGTCGAACCAAACAGGATAAATCAAGTTCCAAGCGGAATCACGACCTGTTTTGAAATTTCGAGAAGACCTTTCTGCCCACTGTTTCGTTGAAAAATCGTAAACGAAAGTTCTGCTTCTCTTGTTTTGTGCGTTCGGAATGTATAGACCGTAAAACGCATGATTTGAACGGCTGTAAGCAAATCCGATGGCGTTGTCTGTGTCCGAATTATCCAAGATTTCGTCAAGCCAAGTTTCCGAAATTTTTTGAAATTCTGTTCCTGCTATCGCAAACACCGCCCTCCCTGCGTTCATTCCATTAGAAACGAAACAAACATTGTTGTTCACGCTTGCTACGGACTTGGGCGAGTCTAAGCCCACTTCTCTATTGAATGTGTATGATGTTCTAACCCAAGTTTGGTATTGTTCTGCGTCGCCCCTTTGCCAAAATTCGATGGATTTCGGGCCGAACACGATTAGATTTGAACCAATGGCGTAAAGTGCGTTTATGGAATCGCTGTTCGATTCGCCATTCTTGTAAAGTGGCGTTCCGTAATCATCTAAGAAAACATATTGGTCGCTTTGGACTGTTTCTGTATCGGGTGTAATGTTGTCGGGCTTATATTGGACTTCTCCGTTCACAATTTTATAAACCTGTCGTGTCTCCTGTGAAAGTGGGTATGGGATGGAGTAATAGGCATAACCGCTACCGCTATCGTTCACGATAATAGAACCCGAAACGACCTGAACATGTGTGGGCTTTATCTTTATGCCCTGTTCGTTTATTCTGTCGGGCAAGTTTATGTAATGGAGCGAACCACCTTCTTTCAGGTTGTAATAGAAAAGATTTGAGCCATCGGCAATCAAAAGAAAAGGGCGTTCGCCCCCTGTTTCCGCAAATGTCGGGTATGAGCCTGTATCTACGCTCCCAATACATTCTACAGACCACTTGTAATCGACCCTATATAATTTTGAATGGATGACGAAAAACGCATCAGGGGCGTTGTTGTTTGCGTCTAAGCCTGTGGAAGAAACGAAGGAGCCGTGACAACCTTCTTTCGTGTTTTCAAGTTGTTTAATCCATTTAATTCCGTGGAACTGATTTTTGATAGACCACTTCTCCGTTGGTTTCCTGATACATGTTTATCGACAATGCTGAACCCATTGTAGAAGGGAACTTGGCTTTCGTTTGGTCGCCAATCAAGTTTGAAATCACGCTAACCTTTGACATTTACCACCCCACGCCATTTATTCCGTTATAATAATCTTCAAGAAACGAACCTTCCATATTTGACCACACGATCGGTCTGTTTGAAGAATTGACCCTTTTAATGAGCGATTTTTGTTCTTCAAAATCTTCTTTGAATACAGAAACCCATTCATTCAACTTGTATCTAATCGCAAGTCTATAAGCCAATCCTGTCAAGAGAAGGGATTTATACATGTCTTGAAGGTTCAATGTGCTAGACAAGTCTATTTCGTCTATATCGTCAATGAAACAAACCTTATATTCAGAACCTATTGTGGAATCAAGTGTAATTGTTCCTTTCATAGCACCATATTCAAAATCATATAAGTTGGCGTTTCTCCATTCGTCCGAATCGCTATAACTGTAATGACTCCAACGGCAAACATTTGAGGCTACATGGACGCATTCAAGCACCCTGTCTATATCTACGACATAAGCCGTTTTTCCGAACCAAACCCATAGACGCTTGGGGAAGTTCATTTTCAGTTTCGCAAACAATCACGCTCGGCTTTATCGTCTTTGACTTAATCGCCTTTTCGTCAAAACAAACATTGTATGTGTATTGTGTAGATAAGTGATTTCTTGAATCGCTAAAAATGGATTCAATGTTTGTTTTCACCAACTGAACGAACCTGTCGCCCTGTTTACGCCCTATTGACTTAATCGTATTTGGCGGATTTTTCACTTGTATGTCAAAATCTATTGAGTTGCCGATTGTGATTTCGTTTTTTCCGTTTACATCAAAAATTCTGTAATTGTCCGCTATGTATTCCTGTGTATTGAGAACTGAAATAAGGTCTTTCAATTCATTTTCACCTGTTTTGGCTTTCGTTCCATTTACGGCTTGACCATCGCCAACAAGCCCACATCTTGAAAAAGCGTTTTGGATTAAATCGTTTACAGAAATCATTTTTTAACCTCTTTATATTTATAAACTCCAAATAAAAATGTTGGTGAGCGAAAACCCACCAACATTTCAGGTGAAAGGAGTGACACCTATATTTTATTTCTGAACATAAAGAACAGCCTGTCGTCTAGCGTCAGGAACGCCTGCGGCAAATGGACAGTCCAATCGAACGAAGGACTTCATATTCAAACCATCGCCGTATTCGCTCATCTTTACAGAAACGCCATCGACGGTTTCAGTGCTATTTTCAGAGCCTGGTAAATCAGCGAATTTATAAGTGTCGAATGCCAAAGCGTCTTCTTCACGACAAACACCCACATAATAAGAATTACCAGATGTTAGAAGTGGCGTGGCGGAGAAAGAAGAGAAGGATGTGTCAAACCATGCGTTTGGATTTCCTACATTATCGACTTTAACACCACTTACTGTTGCGTTAAGGGTCGCTCTGATTGGGGCAATAGCACACTTGTTTGAATTGTCGGCATCGCTTGCGAGAATGACGGTATAATCTTGATCGGTTGGCATACCGTTTACATCAACGACCTTCAAGCCGGCAACAGAAAATGCCTCGCCCTTCTTGCCACCCGCACAAGTTACGGCTGTGATTGGTTCATAACCAACGACAGTTCCACTTAATGTATCTTCACCACTTATTGCTGTGCCACTGATAGAACAAGCGGAAGCACCTGCGGTTACGATTGGAAGACCTGCCAAAGAAATTTGAGAAGCATTGGCGTATTCACCTAAATAATTTTTGCCGTAGATGTCTTTCTGAATTGTATCAGGAATAAAATTAGACAAGCCTGCGGCTGCGATTTTTCCGTTTACGGTTGGTGAGTTAAACATGACCTTTACACCACCAACAGCGACTTCTTCCAACTTGTTTGAAACATCACTTAATGCGGCAAAATTTGCGGCTGTTGCTACTGTTGCCTGAACAGATTGGAAAACAGTAGAGTCGATGACTTCTTTCTGAACGCTCTTTGCGAGTTTTGTTCCGCGTGGGATAGCGATTTCCTTCTTGAAGTCTTCAATGTCGGTTAATTCATTCCAAGCGTCAATTTCACAGGAAGTATTTTTATTTTCCAACTTGATAGACATTTCGACTTCTTCAATGGCATCGGGTTCAGCGACCAAGCCGTCTTTTACCTTACCAGGGTCAGGAATGTAAACGGTGTAGGTTCTACCATACTTTTTATTTTTCAACTCACTTTCAGGTAGATAACTTTTGGACTTTTTCACATAATCCATTTGGTCGCTTACAACAGCCGCAACCATCTTTGTTTTCTTATTGTTTGATAATTTATTTTCCATTTCAAAAACCTCTAAAATTTTTTGTGAATGATTTACTCATCATGATTTTCTGAAAATTCACTGTCCATTTCAGTGGGTCATTTGGTCAGCTACACCATAGACCTTACGCCATTAAAGGGCATGGAAAAAAGAAGGTGTTTTTGAAACAGAACCCTTTAAACTGTTGGAAATCCAAACAATTAGCTTTATTGTTTGGGCTTCCATATCGTATTTATAAATTGAAGTTTATCGTTTTCTAATAAACGATTTTAAATCTGCGTCATTTGAAAAAATGTCGCTTGTTTTGTTTGTTGAAATTCCGGGCTTGCCAATAACCATATTGGGATTTACAACAGGCGAAGTCTTTTTCTGTCCCTTATTTTTCGCCATTTCCCTTTCATAAAGTTTAAGTTCCATAATACGGGACATCGGGTCGGCTTGGGAAAATACTGTTTTTACCAAGTCCGCATTTGTGGCGAGTTCATAGAGTAAACGAGGACCATTTTCTGAATTTTGGATGTATTCAGAAACAAATCCTTCTTTGTCTATAAGTTCTTCAAGCCCCTGATCGAAAGCCTGTTGGACGGTTGTCAAATAATCTTGTTTTTCTTCATCAGTAGCAAAGCACTTGTTTATTCGTTCGCTGATTTTATTGGTTCGCTCCCTTCTTTGTGCTTCTATGGCTTTCTGCTTTCTTGTTTCTTCGTCCTTTTCCCTGAACATTTTGTTCATTCGCTGTTCGACCAAGTAATCTATATACTTGTCATCATTCTCGAAGTCGTTTCTGAATTTTTCCTTATATTTTTCAGGATTTTCCAATTTCTCCAAACGACCCTTTAATTCTTCAAATTCCCTGTTGCGTTCCGCAAGTTGGGCTTCATACTTGTTTTTCTGTTTGTTTAATTGCTGTTTGAAGGAATGGGTAATTTTGTCTTCTTTTGAAATCGTGTTCAAATCGACTTTTTGCGGTGTTTCTGTTTTTTGAATTTCGTCACCGTTCTTTTTCTGTCGTGGTTTCGTTTTCAACGATTGGCGATCCGTTCAAATCGTTTGGTTCGTCTTCTGCTTTGATTTCGTCTGTGATTTTGTCTAAATTGCTCATTTAATATGGCTCCCTTATGCCCTTAAAATGCGATACTGAACGATGTGGGCATTACACCATTCATTTGTATTTATGAAAACTTAATCGTCAGGGTCGCCCAATACTGAACGGACATATTGACGGATTTGTTTTTTGTTGTTTCTCTTTTCAAACATTCTGTCCTCATCGCAGAATGTCAATGCCAAAGCGTCTGCCGTATCGGGGGAACGGTTCAAAATAAGTTTTAATTCTGCTTTGGGCATCAAAATATATTTGTCGTTCTTGTCAAGCATAAATCGTGTATTTGTCAGTTCTTCCGTGAGCATTGGGTCATCTATATACAAGCCGTTTCTCACAGCCTTCGCAAGATTGAAATACATTTCAGCCCTTTTATTGGCGTATGATTCATTGGACGCTTTCGAAGCAAAAGGAATTAAATTCACATTCGGGTATTCTTTATTTAAGACCGCAAAATAGCCGTTCGCCGTAGCCCATATCTATGTTTATTTCGTAAACATCATCGGTCGTGAACTTGTTTTTCAAGAGAATAAGTTTAATGGCGGTCGAACAGTCGAATGGGTCTAACTTGTCGTATTTCGTTATGCTTATGATTTTATTTCCTTTGCGAATACAAATAACGGATTTATCCCTGCCCTGACCAGAGCCGTCTATCCCTATTTTTAATGGGTAATTTGCGGAATTATCCACGAAAGTTTTCGGGAAATCATTGGCATATAAAATACAGCTTTCGTCATAATCAGAAAGGATTTCACCTTCTATTTCCTGTAATCTCATTTTCTCGTCTGTAATCGCATTCATTGAAAGCTCTAGCGATTCTTTGGAAAGGAAAGTGTTGTCGCTCATTTTGGCGGTGAATACTTCAATGTTCGAAGTCGCTATATTGTCAATCAGCCACTTATTCCAAACAGAACCCTGTCGTGGTGAAGTTCCAAACCTTATAATTGGGGTGAAATTGCCACGCAAACAGGGGGCTGTAATCGCTAAAATGTCTGCCGGAGCCAAGCATAATTCGTCAAGAACCAAAAGATTTATTTCTGTTAGGCCGTCTTGACGATTCACAATTTTCGTAACTGTAGCCAAAACAAACGCCCTTATTGTAGGCGATTGTCATCGCTCCCTTATTGTATTGGGGCTTTATTTTAAGTTCTTCAAATCGTTTAAGGATTTCGTCAAACAGATTTTGGGAAAGCGACTTGTATGTTTGAGAAAACGCAAGTATTCTTTTTCCCTGTAATAAATGAAAGACGATAATCCAAGAAAGAATTACTGTTTTGCCGAGAGCCACGACCACAAACCAATCCTGCGATGTTCTTTGTGGATTTGTATAGGGATTTTTGGTGTGGTAGAAGTTTTATTTCGTATTCCATAACGCTCCTTTTTATTATGTATCAAAAACCCCACACTGAAATAAATTCAATGTGGGGAACTTTTTTATTTAGGAGAGAGAACAAAAAGAATTATGTTTTATTTATAATGATTATGCGTCAGTGATTTTTAATTCAATCTTTGAATCGCCATCCATACGGAAATTTTGTTCGGCTGTCAAATCGACCGTTTTTGATTCGCTCCAATTCTGTTTGTATCTTCTTTTCAGAATTTCTAGGTTTTTCATTCTGCCCTGTAAATAATACTCTTCCGAAAGGTGGTTTTCTATTTTTGCCTTCATCATACAAATCCATTCCTGAAATCTTTCAATAGAGTCTTGGTAGGGTTTGCTGTAATGTTTCGTGTCGGTCTGTCGATTGAATTTTATATCCCTAAATCGTTCAGGAACATAATCCATAATGAGATGACCGAAACTTTCAAAATTGTTGTTTACGCCTGTTCCTATATGGCTGTGGTTCATAATGGCGAAAGTGATTTTCACGATGTCGAACCCTTCATCTTCATCGGACAAATCGAAAGTTTCATTTAATCGCTTGTCGCTATATGTGAAAACAGGTTCTGTTATATTGTCAATAAGATAATTTATGAAGTCAATCTTCTTTCGTGTATTCTTTTCAGGAATACTTGGATTTGTTTTGAATGGGTGATAAACGCCCTGTTTGTCTATATACGCTTTTGTTCTTCCGTTCAATGACATTAGAAACCTCCCTTAACAAAATCAGTATGGTCGTTAAGAGCCTTTTCAATTCGCTTTATTGTTTCGTTCATTTGCGATAATATAACGAGAATTTCCTTTAAAATTTCCTGTGTGGTTTGTTCCCTTATATAATCGTTCAATTCGTTTAATGCTTTCTTTTTCATATTGTATTTATAAAAAAGCACCCCACATTTGTGGGGCGTCACACTCTTTAATTTATTTGAAAGAAATTAGAAATCTGTGTTCAAATCTTCTATTTTCTTTTGGATTTCGTTTTTCTTGAACTCAGGACTTGCTCGAAGTTTTGCGACTTCCGCATCGACTTCTTTTATGTCGTTTGGATTGGTCAAAGTCTTTTTAAATGCTTCAAACAATTCGATTTTCTCAAATTTTGTTTTGCCGACATTTTCAGAAATGCCCATTTTCTTGAGTTGTTCAAAGATTTTTTTCTGTTCTTTATTCATTTGGCTTCTCCTTTATTTAATCTTCAAAATCGCTTTCTATATCGTCCAATTTATCGAGATTTTTATATTGCTTTTTCTTTTTTTCGTATTCATATTTGTCCTTAGAAAAATCTTTTTTCTGCTTGAATTTACGAAACATCTTTTTAAACATTTCGTTTAATTTTATGGCTCTTTTTGCCTTTCTCATTACCCTTTTTATTGCTTTTTTCATAGATTTTTACTCCTTTGTTATGCGTATTTTTTACCGTATTTTTCAATAAGTTCTTTTTTTGTGTAAGGTCGCCATTCTTCAAGGTTCCATTTGAACACATCAGAACAAACAATGTTCTTTTTGACAATTCCTTCGTATCGTTTCCCAACAATGTTCAGGATCCTTTCGTGGCATATTTTCAAATTTGACGGAAGAAGTTCAATGCCGTAGAGCGTGGAAACAGCGTCTTTTTTAGAAACGCCATTGTCAAGTCTTTTTAAAAGCATTGCCACCAAAATGTTTCCTGCTCCGCAAGTGGGGTCGAGAAAAGTTTTGCTCGGGTCTTTCCACATTTTAGGCGAAACCTTTGCCATCATTTCAGCAATGATTTCAGGGGGAGTCCAAACAGCACCGCATTTTTTGATTTGTTCTGCGGACATTTGTTTTCTTTGGTTCATTCTGCCATCGTCATAGATTTTCAGTTTTTTCATTTCTGTTTTTTCCTTTTTTGTTTGTGTGTTAATTGTGAATGCTCTTGTCGAAGGACATGTTCAAATTGAGCTTGTCGAATTCACGGGCGAAGTTCTTAAAGTCCATAGACTTATAGAATGTGTTATTAGCAAAGAATTTAAGCATCATATATTGCTGAGAAGAACAGATAGAGTTCATAATCTTATCGGCAATGTCACCGTTCCAAATGAAGCAATTTTCGGCATACTGATTTTTGCCCATCATATCCATCATAGAGGAGCAGTTTCTTTTATCGCAAATGGCGACATTAAGGTTGCCGTTGACGAATGCCACAGACACAGCCATATCTTCAAAAGAAATTTTATCGTCAAATGTGGACGGAAGGAACTTTTCAAATTCACCGGATTTAGATGCGATTTCCATAAGGTTGCTGAACACGCGGGTGGAAAAGTTGTTGGTCTTATTTTCGAGCATGGACTTTACAGAGTTGTTCATATTGTTTTTTCCTTTTTTTGATTGTTTGACTTACCCATTTTTCAGAGACAACACGAGCCATAATCTAAAGGCGAACAAGCCAATAGAACCCATTGGGAATCTGCTAAGCAATTTCCCTGTTTGACCCTAAAAAACAGATTTTGATTGAGTTATTTTTCGTTGAAATTTCGCGTCTTTTTCCTTTGGTTTCCGCTCCCTTTCAACATTGTATAATATAGAAAAAACGGTGTGTTTTGTCAGTAAAAACTTTACATTTCCATGTAAAATTTTTCGGGAAAATTGGCGTTTTTAGCTCAAAATCGGCACCACGACACCGCAAAACAGCGGAAAAAGTTTACAATTATTTTGTCAGTAAATGACGGCAAAATTATTGACTTTTCGCCTTAAAAATGTATATTTTATACTGAACAAATGAACATCAAAACACCCATAAAAAAGGACATTTTTCTATGGAATTAAACCACGAAAAACCACTTGAACTTATCGACCAACTGATAGGTCATTTGAACCCTGACGAAAGGAAAACTTTGGTCAGAAAACTGAATATGGGCATATCATCCATTAACGACTTAATGAAGTCCAACAGAATGGAAAAAGAACACGCCTGTGTCAAATGTGGATGTTTGAACATCGTCAAATTTGGGATGGTCAAACGCTACCACGCCATAAAGGACAAAGATGGGAACAAAATAGGCTCGAAATTCGTCGGGGAGCATCAACGATACAAATGTAAGGACTGTGGCTCTACATTCACTTCTACGGCTAAATCTGTGTTCTACCATAGCCATTTAAGACCCGATCAAATTTCGGAAGTCATAAACGCTGTAACGGACAGAAAATCCATTCGGGATTCTGCCGAGTTGTGTAATTGTTCAACGAAAACTGCGTTCAGGTGGCGACATCGACTTCTCGATTCTCTCACCATTCCCAATGAAAAGGTCGTTTTGGGTGGTATTCTTGAAGCAGACGAAACTTCATTCAATCTTTCTTTCAAAGGAAATCCCTGGAACCACCTCGTTTATTATGGAATGTGTGCCGAAGAACTTAGGACATATTACATCAAACACCCCGAAAAGACGCCGAGAGCATTAAACGACATGGTGAATGTCTGCTGTGGCATCGACCACAATAAAGAGGCTTTGGCTATCCCCACGAACTTGGGAAAATGTCGCACAAAACATCTTGTTCAGGCTTTCGACACACACATAGAACAACGCTCCATTATGTGTTCAGACAAAAATACCGCCTATGTCAAAATGTGTAATCAAATGAAGATAGCACTTGTTCAATTTAAATCTGACGATTACACGACCAAATCGGGCGACCTGTCCATTCAAAGAATTAACAATTACCATTCAAACATGAAATTTTGGTTCAAACCTTTCCGTGGTGTAGCAACGAAATACTTGAGAAATTATCTCCTTTGGTTCAATTTCGTTTTGTGGAGCAAAAAATTTGATACCAACAGAAAGTTCTTCGAGCATTTGACCCATATCATGAAATACGACAAAATGGTCGAAATTCAGAAACGCCCCGCAATTCCATTCCCTGTCCGTAGAAATTACATCTAATAGACCAAACGACAAAACCCATAAGGAACGCCTTATAGAGCGTTCTAAGGGCATTTAAGGGGAAAGTTGGGGAAATGGTAAGTTCCTAAAAACCACATTCCAAAAACACGGCTAGAAAACAGAACTTGGGGGGTGTGGGGGTGTTCAAAATAGGACTTTGTGGGCAGGAAACCACGCTATAAGGGGATTTTTTAAGGTGGGTTTGATGAACTCACAATGAACTCCCAATGGGCAGTAAATGCCCCGTAAATTGTCTAAAAATCGCTCCGATTTTTGACATAACGATACATATATCTTTAATTAAAGAATATAGAGAAATTATTTAATTAAAATAATTACATGTATTCTTATGTCAAAATTTCATTTTGACCCCACCACGATTTTATAACTGTGCGTGGTTCATAATCCAATAAGGATCCCGAATTTGGGTGTTTTTCTGTCGCCATTTATGCGAATGGTCGCCTTCGACCATAAAAGGGGCTTATAGCCCCTTTTCACTTGTCTATAACACATTATCCATTCAAACCCATTCGACCCTTCAAACGCCCACGACTGTTCGATAAGAGCGTGACACAGTGCGAATAAATGAATCTAAACGGGGGTTAAGGACGGCAATGTAGCACTTTATTGTTGTGGATAAGTCGCCCGATAAGGAATGGCGAACTGACCATTAAAACAGGACTGTGTTTAAAATTTTAAACGAAAGGCGTCCTTTCAACACGAAAGTTCTACATAGCCATTTGAGAGAATTTGTCAAGCTAAATCGTAGTGATAATCAGAATCCGAGAAATAATCCCGGCACCAAAACTTATATTTTTGGTGTTTATGAAAAATCACTACAGCGCATCCATTTTTGTCATTCTATCACTCGTAGCGTTGTCATGCGCTTTTCTGAGTAGTTGCTCAACGCCCACCATTTCAAGCGAGGAAACAGAAGATTTACCGGGAAATTCGTGGTCCCCAGCAAAGAATGAAGAGAAAATATCAAACAGCCCCCTTATTACGAAAGACATTTTACGCTATTACGTATTCGACACTCTCCATTCCGTTTTGTATTACCATTTCAACGGCATGTGCTATATCGAAAAAGGAAAATTGAAATGGGACCCCCAGATGGACCATTACACGGAATATTACAGTTATCGACTTTCGGGGGACACGCTGTTCTTTTCCAATCCATCCGAAATCGTGAAGACCTACTTGCGACAAACTAACGACGGAAGCAAATTCGGCGGCAGATGGATTTTGCTGGAAGACGAAAGTGAAATTTTCACCCCGGAGTATCTTAACATCTCGGGTCTCTCGGCGGTATGGGAGTATTCCATCAAGGAAAATGCTCCAGTCACGAGCACCGACGCATTAACTTTGATGATGCAGGATATCGCCGCAGAACAAGATGGAACTAGACACCCCCATCAAGGAGGAGACACCTGGGCCCCCGATTGGAACCTGATGTTTGGCAAATTTCACGAAAACCATTTGACCGATGATGAACTGTATGAATTCTGCGATCCCTGCGAAGATATTGTGCGGACCAACAATTCCATCAGTTTTACGAGAAAAGGGAAATCTTTTGAAATCTCCCTAATCAATCCCGTACACAATGAGAAAAAAATGAGCTATCCCTTTAAGGTTACTGCAGACGGCAAGTCTTGTACATTCCTCGCCGAACTGTTTGACGCTACGGAAGATGAATGCCTGTCCGAACAGAACCTGCCTGACGAACCCATTGAAGGGCATACCTACACGGCCCTCGGGAAAATCAACTATGATGATTTTTCAAAATGCTTTAAAGGCTTGTTTAACTGAAATATTTTTTTACAACGCCTTGACAATCGGTTCTAGGGTGTCGAGATTCACGACCTTCGAATACAAAAGCTTCATCATGATTCGGTGTTTCAGGCCGAGCTTGGTGTAATCGATGGCGCCGCGAAGGTGGAAAATTTTTCTTTCGTCGTAATGCGATGCGGGAACCAGCTTTTTGAGGCTTTATCACACCACATCATATCCCGCATCAGACAAGACTTTCAGCGCTTTTTCGAAATTTTCGGCTTTCACAAGGATATAATCCGTATTGAAAGTGGATATCGCAAAAATTCCAACGCCATTTTCTGCAAGAATAGCCGAGAGTTTCGAAAGGATACCTATAAGAGAAAAATCAAGTACACCCTGAATACGGAATCCTCGCCATCCATCATCTCGTTCAATAGTATTTTGGGGTACATCATCTGTTTTGCATACGAGGGATATTTCTTCGTCGGTCTTGCCAATGAAATAAAAATCCTTACCCGTATCGACATCACTAACGTCCGCTACTTTACAGACAGTTAGTTTGTGATCCAATTTCTTTAGTTTCATAAAGTAAGACACAAGCCCGAACTTGATAAGGCCACCTTATTTCAAGAACAGCGAGAGTTTGCTAAAATCAAGAATCGTGATAAACACGAAGAAGCTGATGAAGAACGCGGCAGCCACATTCTGAATGACCGTCTGAGTCTTGGTTGAAAGCGGCTTGCCGCGCAGTTTTTCGATACCGAGGAACATCAAGAGGCCGCCGTCGGTAATCGCGAGCGGAAGCAGGTTCATGACGCCCAGGTTAATGCTGATAAGAGCTAGAAGCATCAGGAAATCCTGGAAGCCGCTCATCCACACATTGCCCATCACGGCCACGATAGAAACCGGACCAGAGAACGCGTCGACCTTCACCTGGCCCTGGAACATGCGCTTGAAATAGCGGAAAATACTCGTGGTCATTTTCCAGCTGGTGGCACAAGTTTTCGTGAAGGCGTCCACAGGACCGCGGCGCACAATTTTTGTTTCGCGGAAGAGCACGTAACCCATCTGGATGCCGACCATGTAGCGCTTGTAATCTTCGTTGTAAACCGGCGTGAGCGAATTGGTAAGCGTATCGCCGTTACGGATAACGGTGATGTTCACGGGTTCGCCCTTGCTGCCGTCGATAATGCGCACGACTTCTTCGTAGCGGGAAATATGTTCGCCGTTAATTTCAAAGATGGTATCGCCCACGGCAAGGCCCGCCTTTTCGGCGGCAGAGCCAGCCACAGGCGGCAAGCGTACAATCACGCGGTTGCGCGGGTAAATACCGATGTCACCGATACCCATCGCAATTTCGGAGCTAGTAGAATCTTGCGCGGGAATCACGAGTTCTTCGGGGACAACCGTAATCGTTAGCGGTTCGCCGCCACGGTGCACGGTAAGCGGAACGCTCACCCCAAGGCTTACGCCGATCTGCTCGCGAAAATCGTCCCAACCCTGAGTAGGCTTGCCGTTGATTTCGGTAATGGTATCACCGGGTTCAATACCTGCGGCAAGCGCCGGAGAATCTTTTGCGACAAAGCCCACGATCAAATCGTTCGTTGCCGGCTCTTCGACGCCGACCATGTAAAGAATCATCAACAAGATGAAGGCAAACACGATATTGATGAACGGGCCCGCAAATGCAATCGACGCGCGAGCGCCAACCGATTTCGCCACAAAATCACGTTCGTCCGGGACCTGACCTTCCTTAAGCGTATCCGGGTTTTCGCCCGCCATGGCCACATAGCCACCAAATGGAATTGCCGAAATGCAGTACTCCGTTTCGCCGTGACGGTAACGAATCAATTTTTTGCCGAAACCGACGCTGAACGTATTGACCTTGACATTATTCCACTTGGCCACCAAGAAGTGGCCGAGTTCGTGAATGGTCACCAAGAAGCTCAGGCCCAACAGGCCGAGCACAAACATCAAAACATTACTGAAAATTGATTCCATCGCAAGCCAATATAGAAAAATGCCGCCACCAACTTTCGCTAGTGCGGCATTTAGGAGTACGAGTGTTGTAAAATCGCCGATTAACGGATGCTGTTGCCGAGAAGATCAAAGCGTTTGCCGTTCTTTTCGACATAGAGCTTATGACCATTTTGGCGAAGGCGCGGAGCAGCCTTGTTTTGCATGCTGGCGGGCAAAGTTTCGTGAATAGCCGTAGTCATGGAGCTACTCGAAACCCACGGATTCCATTGCGACGAACTCGAAGCGAGCGATTCCGAAGAGCTGGATGCCGGAGCGACAGAAGAGCTTGAAGCCACCTGAGAACTAGACGAAACTGCCGAGGAGCTCGATGAAGATACAGTAGACTTTCTTGCAACACCATTGGCGGCAAACGAGGGAGCATAACCGGCGTTCAGAGCTTCAAGAGCGCCAGCAAGGTAAGCAAGAGGTGCATTCCAGTTGATAGCGACTTCGTTCGTTGCGTAGCTGCAACGTTGGTCGGTATAAGCGGTCGCCGCATTGCCAGTTCTGTAATCGGCACACTTCCATTCGGCAGCAGAGCCAACATCTTCGCCACCAGGCTGAGGGCCACCCACAAGCATACCCGGAATCGGATCTTCTACGTTGTCCGAAGTACTCGGGCGGTGGTGCGGCATCTTGGGAGACTTCGTGCCGTAACCTGTAACAAATGACATGTCAAGCGGATTCTTGCCGAGCAAGTAATCAAGCACCTTGAGCGCTGCGGTGTAATACTTTTCGTCGCCGGTGAGGTAATAGGCATGCAAAAGCCATACGCCCTGATTGGAGGCCACGGCGTTGGAGCCCCACACAAAGTCATCTTTCGCCATCACCACGCCAAAGCCCGACTTGGTACGGTTCACGAAACCATCTGCAGTGCCCAAGATTTTCTGTTTGGCTTCGTTTGCATCGCCAAACACAGATGCATGCGTCGCCTTGCCATAAGTGGCAACGCCCGAAAGGTCGCCCCAGTACGACACATATTCCGAAGAACCATTCTGCTTGTAAGAATTATCGCCCGTGGTAATGGCAAGTTCCGTGCCGGCAAAAAGTTTTTCGTCGGCCGCGTTGTTGCCTTCGTACGCACCCGTCGCCACATCGGAGGGGTTTGCGGTAAAGTGGTAGCTCATATTCGAAGAGCCCCAGCTATAAGCCTTCTTGGCTGCATCAAGGCACTTGGCGGCGTAATTGGAATCAAACGGCTTGTACACGCGCGCAGCAACTGCCATCACACCGGCAAAGTCAAGTGCGGCTTCGGCACTCTTACCGATAACATAAAGTTTTGCATTGTCTTGCGCAGGCATCACATCGCCAGGGAAAGCAAGAGAGGTTAGCTTATGATAAACGCTACCGTCATTGGCCTGCATGGTAAGCATCCAGTCCAAATTGTACTTGATTTCGGCGAGCAAATCCGGCAAAGTTCCATCGGCAGGAATATTCCACTTGGCCGTCTTGAAAAATTCCGGGAAGTGTTCGTAAAGCGAAAGGAGCGTGTAGGTGGTAATGCCCGAATTCACGATATAGCGTCCGTAGTCGCCGGCATCGTACCAGCCCTTGCTCGAATTGATAGTGCCCGAAGCGCCCGTAGAATTATGAAGTTCGACAGTCGCATTCGTATGGCCTGCAGCACGAGCCCACTTGCCCGCGTATGCACTTTCGAGAGCCATAGAGGCGCGCTGGTAATAGAACCACTTGATAGCAGCCTTGTAAACGTCGGCAAAGGTATTGTTCTTGACCACCAGATCTTGGCGAAGTGTCTGGCCACCCACCTTAATGCTGTACTTGCCCTCGGCGGTCAATTTGGAAATATCGACCAGCTGTACATTCTGGCCGCTTGCATCCCAGAACGAGGCGGCGCCAGGCGTTACCGTAAGCACAGTCTTGCCAGAGGCATCCTGGATTTCAACATTGCCAGAGGCTCCGACAAGCGAAAATTCCTTGGGATCGGAAGGGCGGAAACCCACCTGGTTAATGTAAGCGTTAGCGGCAAAGGCCGAAGACGCCAAAACAGACGCAGAAACTGCGACTAAAGCAAAAAATTTGTATTCCACAACATCCCTCTCTTTCGAGAAAACGCGTCACCAACGCGCGTGCGAGAATAATATAAAGAAAAAAGCCTGCAAACGGTCCTACAAAAGCGCGTTTACAGGCAACAATGTATCAATTGTATCGGGCAATATTCCTAACCCGAGGATTTAATTATCTCAACCGGCGGAGGCCGCGGGGCATCGGAACTTCGGTGCCGTCTTCCCCAAGCAGGTAGATGTTGTCGAGGCTAATGTAGCCCGTGCCGCTATGGCGAGCGCGCCAAGAGAAATTCTTGATTTGCTTCGGGTCGAGCTGCGGAATGGTCTTACCCCAACCTTCCTGTTTCATATTTTCCCAGATGAGCGTGTCACGCATCCAGGAACCGCGAGTGTTCTTGAGGCGGATCATGAATTCATCGTAATCCTTGACCTGTTCGCTTGCGATTTGCACTTCGAAATAGCCATCGGGATTGCTGTGGTTCGTGGCGTAGTCGAACACGATACCCACGGAATTGTGAACTTCTTCGGGAATCACGTAGTAGGCGCCCGCAAAGTTCGGCCAGCCCTGCGTAGGTGGCTGCTCGATCATAAAGTCGTGGCGGATAAAGCCACCGTGCGGAGGCGCTCCGTTAAAGACCTTTGCACCGATAGTCGTTGCGTTGTCGCCGTTAGCGACCGGGAACCAGTCGACGGCATCGAGGCCGTTATCAAAGTTCTGCATCACGTGCGTGGTACGGTAAGCGCCGCGAACGCGGAACGGAATCCTGAGCACCGAGACCTTGCCGCCCAAGCCCTGAACAGTCACCTGGATTTCGCGAGCAGCAGGATACACATCTTCGGGAATCGGGATTTGCACATGGAAACTTTCGATAGAAGCGTTCCACTTGCTATCATCGGGAACGGCGCTCTGCAAGACCATGCCCCGCTTGCCCCAATTGCCAACCGTCACGGCGCCGTTTGTAAGCTGACCATTTTCCTGAATTGCCGTCACGAACAAGTCGATCGTATCGCCTGCCATCAGGACCTTTTTTTCGAGAGAGGCTGCCAAGAACTTCGGCTTCGCGGCCTGCGCCTTGGTCGCTTCGCTCAAGCCCACCACCTTCGGGTTGACTTGCACGACGGCAAGTCCAAACGGCGGCACCGTAATGTCCTTGCTCTTGCTCGGGTTAATGCGGCGGCCGCTCGGGCCCATTTTCGGGTACGGATACGCCTTCTGCGTAGTGCCCACCCACTTGAACTGATCTTCGCCAAAGATTTCGACCTGTGTACGCACCAGGTCGCCCTTGCCGACTTCTTTAGAATTGCCCTTGACGCTTGCGCGGTCAATCTGCACCACCTGCGGGGCATCACTCAAGTTCACGATCATCACACGGGCTGAATCACCTTTGCCGATTGCGTAGGCTTCAATATCGGGGCTCGTCGATTCTACGGGCAACACCGCATAACCGTTTTCAAGGAAATCCATGTAGGTCATGTAAATGCCGTAGTATTCCGCCGTCGGCTCCAGAGACTTCCAATAATTCCAGGAGCCTTCCTTGGCGAGGGCCGTCATGCTAATGGTTCCCCAAGTGTCATCGGGGCCTTTGAACAAATTACCGAAGGCATCCCACGGAAGCACCTGCAAGCGATTTCCAAAGCGCATGGCATGCTGCGCAAAAATACTTGCCACGGCAGCGGCCTGCGGATAATCCATCAGCAGGCTAAAGCCCTGCACGCAGGTACTGAATTCCGAAAGGAATACACCGCGTTCACCTTCGAGGTGGCGTTTCATCCACACATTGAGCGTATCCATATTCGGGCCCACATCGAGCATGGCCTTGAGCATATCGGCAGGCTTCGGTTCGTTGGGCGTCCAGTAGGGGTAATTGTGCAAGTCCACCACGTCGAGGTAACGCTTGCCGTCTTTCTTTTCAGCCTCGCCCACGATGCGCAAGAATTCTTCCATCCAATACTTGCCATCGAGCAAGCCGGCACCCTTCTGCTGCATTTTATGCGTGCTGAACAGCGGGCCATGCAGAACGATTGTCGAATCGACAGCCTTCATGGCGCGGGCGTATTCCAGGAATCGTGCAGCGTAATGCCTTGCCGAAATCGGGCCGGATTCTTCCCATTCGCCGTCGAGTTCGTTGCCGATTTGCCACTGCTTAATGTTGTAGCCTTTTACTTTATTTGCATAACGCACCCAGGCGGCAGCTTCTTTCGAAGTTCCGGTACCTGCATTCACGCAGATAACGGCTTTTGCGTTCGGAAGCGTCTGGATGTACTTCATGAATTCTTCAAAATCCCACTTGATGTCGGTCCAATCGGTGCGGGCCTTGTCGCCATTGCGGGTAGACATCGCGTAGAACTTGTAGTTGTTACCGCCGAGCAAGTCGGTTTCGCCGCTATAAAGTTTCATCTCGCGAATCTGCACGCCCTTGCTAGGCAAATCAGCAGTCTTGAAGCGAATGGCCACATAGCGGCTGCGGAATTTAGACTTGTACTTGGTGGTCGCGCCATTCACCTTGACCACTTTTTCAAGTTTCAGCTTGTTTTCGAGCGCCTGGTGCACCCCCGGATATTCGGCGTAATCTTCGGTCCAGTAGGCGATTTCAAAAGCCTTCGGGCGCAGCGTTCCCCAGCTAATTTCCAACGAATCGACATCGACCTTTTCCGGAAATTCCACCACGACCCAAGGCGGGTCCACCGGGTCTAGGATTTCGCCCCACCACATGGTTTCCATATTGCCGTCGGCCAGGTGACTGCGACGCACAAAGCCGTAGTTGTCCTTGGTGGTGCCGCGGTAAATCGTTTCGCCCAAGAAGCCGCGTGCCCACTTGTTTTCGTCGGCAGTCCATAGACCCGTAGAATCATACTTGCCGATACCGTTCCAGTGGTAATCATTCGAAAGGCTGCCATTCGGGAATCTAAACAGCGTGTATCCGCCATCGACCAAAGCAGAAGTCATGTCGTAATAACGGCTCGGCGGATTCCAAATCGCCAAGTCCGCAGACATCATGTTTTCTTTATTGATAACGACACCCGGATGCAAGTCATCGACCTTGATGACATTCTGGGCGGCAAAAGCGGAAGCACAAAGCGAAAGCCCCGCTGCGGCAGCAAATACAAAATGATTTTTCATAAAAACCTCAAAACAAATATAGTAGGAAGTTAGAAGTAGGAAGTAGGAAGTAGGAAGAAAAAGGAAATGCCCCTGAACAAGTCAGGGGCAAACCTTTCAAATTCGGCGCGGTATCTGTCTACTGCCTACCGTCTACTGTCTACTTAACCTGATGACCCTTCAGGTTGAAGCGTTTGCCGTTCTTTTCGACATAGAGCTTCTGGTCAACAAAGCGGAGCTGCGGGCCCTGCTTCACGTGAGCCTTGCGGGCGACTGCGGGCTTGATAGCATCGGTACTGCGAGCGACACCGTCCACAGCAAAGCTAGGAGCATAACCGTGATTGATTGCTTCGATAGCGCCAGCGAGGTATGCAAACGGGGCATTCCAGTTGATGGCCACTTCGTTCGAAGCGTAGCTGCAGTTGTTGTCGACATAAGAGGTTGCCGGGAATCCGGTTCTATAGTCCTTGCATTCCCAAGATTCGGAACCGATGTCTTCGCCACCGGGCTGCGGGCCACCCACAATCATTCCCGGAATCGGAGCGGTCACCTTGTCAGAGGTACTCGGACGGTGGTGCGGCTTCTTGGCGGACTTTGTACCAAAACCAGTCAAGAAAGACATGTCGAGCGGATTCTTACCGAGCAGGTAATCCAGCACCTTGACTGCAGCCTGGTAGTACTTGGCTTCGCCAGTCAGGTAGTAGGCGTGCAACAGCCATACGCCTTGGTTGCCAGCAACAGCGTTAGAGCCCCACACAAAGTCGTTCTTAGCCATCACGACACCGAAGCCCTTAGTGCTACGATTTGCAAAGTCATCGGCTGTCTTGAGCAAGCTATCCTTTGCAGCCTGAGCTTCGGCACCGAATTCGGTAGCGTGTGTAGCCTGGCCATAAGTCGCAAGGCCTCCGACATCAGCCCAGCTCGGAACGTTTGCGGAAGCCTTGCTCGGCTTGTAAGTTGCATCGCCGGTAGACACGAAGAGTTCCGTGCCGGCAAACATCTTTTCGTCTTCGAGCCAGTTGTCGCCATATTCACCCGTAGCCACATCGGACGGGTTCTTGAAGGCCTTGTTGGAATTCTGCGCACCCCAGGCATAAGCCTTCTTGGCAGCTTCGAGGCACTTACTAGCATAAGTTGCATCGAACGGCTTGTACACACGGGCGGCTACAGCCATCACTGCGGCAAAGTCAAATGTGGCAGCAGTACCCTTGCCGATTACGTAAATCGGATCGATATCGTCTGCCGGCATCACGTCACCCGGGAATCCGAGAGAAGTCAGCTTATGGTAAACGCCACCATCAGAGGCCTGCATGGTAAGCATCCAGTCCAAGTTGTACTTGATTTCGGCGAGCAAATCCGGGAGAGTTCCGTCAGCCGGAATGTTCCACTTGAGCGTCTTGAAATATTCCGGGAAATGTTCGTACAACGAAAGGAGCGTGTAAGTGGTAATGCCCGAGTTCACAATGTAGCGACCGTAGTCACCGGCATCGTACCAGCCCTTGGACGAATTGATGGAACCGGATTCACCGGTAGAGCTATGGAGCTGCACGCTTGCATTGGTATGACCGGCGGCACGCTTCCACTGACCGGCGTAGGTTTCTTCCAAAGCCATGGAAGCACGCTGGTAGTAATACCACTTCAAAGAAGCCTTGGTGACATCTTCATAAGTGTTAGCGGCAATCTTGAGATCCTTACGAAGTTCCTGACCACCCACCTTAATGGAATAGGTGCCCGGAGTGTTCAAGTCCGAGATATCGACCAGCTGGACATTCTGACCGCTGGGTTCCCAATTCGAAGCCGCAGACGGAGTCACCTTCAAAACGGTCGCACCACTTGCGTCCACAATTTCAACATCGCCGTTACCGTCAGCCAGGGTAAATTCCTTAGCATCACCTACGCGGTAACCAATTTGGTTGATATATGCTGTAGCAGCAGAAGCCGCCGTCGTAAGAGAAAGTACGACAGCCGCATACTGTTTTAAGCCAAATTTCAACATCTCGGACTCCTTAATGATTATTATGCAACTACAAATATACCCCAAAAAAAGCGTAAGAGAGTTCTCTTACGCCAGAAATTGGACACAAGTGTACCCATTGTGTTATTTTTTCGCAAATTTGAGCCTTTTTTGTATTCCAGACGGGAATGTCACAACAACGGCATACGTCCCGGAAGGCAGCCAAGACAGGTCCAGGGTGCCGCGGAAGTCGCCCCGCCAGGTTACAGAGCCGTTCATGGAGACGATGGCGCAACGGTATTCGCCGCCATTCCCGAAGGCAACCAACTTGTTACCGACCAAGCCGACATGAGCCAGCAGTTTCCAGTTCGAAGGCAGACGAGTCTGCATGGAATCGTTATCCAAAGTATCGGTAACCGAGGTATCCGTTACGGAGGTATCTACCTTCGCCGTATCCAAAGGTTCGACAATCTGCGATTTTGCTTCACGAGCCGTATTGAAGAAACTGATCATTTTGTTCAAGTTTTCGTCGACATACATTTCGTTGCCGCCATGGGTTCCTCCCGACACCGAAACAAGTTCCGTCACGACATTATGCTTTTTCAGAGAATCATAAAGTTCCTGGCTTTGTTCCTTGTTTACAATTTGGTCCGATGTTCCATGGAACAAGATAATAGGCGGGTCGTCTTCGCTGGCATAGTACGGCGAACTGGCTACCATCCACTTATCCTTGTTGCCTTCGCGCTCGGCTCCGATAAAAGCACCTTCGTAAGTTCCGCTGCCCATGAAATTATTGATAGGATTCATGGTGTAAATATCGGTCGGGGGCGACCACAGCGACGCCGCATCGATACAGCTACTGAACTTGGTGAACTCCCCCAGGGAGCCCACCAAGTCCACCGTTACGGAACCGGACTTGCCTTCTTTCAAGCCACAGGTTGTAGCGACCAAACTGGAGAGATGTCCGCCCGACGAAAATCCGGACATAGCGATAAACGATGTATCGATTTTGTATTTCGCCGCATTACCACGAATAAAGCGCACTACGGCCTTAAGATCATGCAACTGCGCCGGGTAAATGGCATCGCTTGCAGAACGGTGATTCGGAGTCACCACCGCATAGCCTGCCTTCAGGAGCGCCGCGCAAATCGTATTCAAATCGGCAGAACCCTTGTAGTTGTTCATGCTCCAGGCGCTCCCGTAGGTATGGATTACCACCGGGTAACTATCCTTCTTCTCCTTCGGGAGGTAGATATCCATGTTGTGGAATCTCATGCCGTCGCCCGCGTAGTTCACGTCAGCGAACTTCTCGGAATACTCCATCTTGTCGTTACCCGACTGTTGTCCCCCAAAGCCCTGCGCAAACGCTGCAACTGCGACAGCGAGGCATGAAGCCGCAATAATTTTGTTCATACTCAATCCTTTCCAAACAGGCAGTAACGCCCATAAAATAATATAAATCAAAAAAGTCGCCCCATTCCGGAGCGACTCAAAATTCTGTTGTACAAGATTACAACTTACTTAATCAGGTCAAGCGTCAGGCGACGGGCTTCGGCGTCGGCTTCGAGCACCTGGTCGAGCGTCAGGTGACCCGTCACGTTCGGGGCACCGGCCATAATGGTTTCCACATGGCGCGGGATATCCGTAAACTTGAGGTTACCTTTGAGGAAGGTGTCAACGAGAACTTCGTTTGCAGCATTCATCATGGCAGGCACGATACCGCCGCGGCGGCCCGCTTCAAATGCCAAGGCAAGGCAGCGGAACTTGTTGAAGTCCGGTTCAAAGAAGGTCAGCTTCGCAAGCGTCGGCAGATCAATGCGCTTGGTATCGAGCGGCAGACGGTCGGGCCACGTGAGCGCCACCTGAATCGGAATGCGCATGTCGGGAGCACCGAGCTGGGCCATGAGGGAACCGTCGCGGAACTGCACCAGCGAATGCACCATGGACTGCGGGTGAACCACCACCTTGATCTGGTCGTACGGAATGTGGAAGAGGAAGTGAGCTTCCAAAACTTCGAGACCCTTGTTCATCATGGAAGCAGAGTCGATGGTAATCTTCTTGCCCATGCTCCACACCGGGTGATTCAAGGCATCGGCCACGGTGATGTTTTCAAACTTTTCAACGGGCCATTCGCGGAACGGGCCACCGGATGCCGTAATTTCGAGGAATTCCACTTCGTGTTCGCGCTTGCCGCCTTCGAGACACTGAAAGATAGCGCTGTGTTCGGAATCGATCGGCGTGATGAAGGACTTCGGATTTTCGGCAAGCTTGTCCCAAATGACGGGGCCTGCCATGACCATTGTTTCTTTGTTTGCAAGAGCCACATGCTTGCCGTGTTCAATAGCAGTAATCGTCGGGAGGCAACCTACGGCACCCATCAACGAGTTGATGATGATGTCGGCCTTCGGGTCGGCTGCGAGTTCGCAAAGGCCTTCCATGCCCACGAGCACCTTCATGCCGAGTACACTCTCGAGTTCCTTGGCGGCATTCGGGTCGAACATGCACACGCGTTCAACCTTGTACTTGCGCACGATTTCGGCAACTTTGGCCACACTGCTGTTGGCGGCAACGGCGTAAAGATTGAAGATATCGGAATGCTGATGAATGACATCGACGCTAGAAGTACCGATAGAACCGGTCGCACCGAGAAGAACTACGTTTTTCATTTTGAAGCCTCTTTTTTATACAGGTAAAAAGATAAAAAATATCTATAATTTAAACATGCTCGCAAACGAAGTTAACGCCCTGATTAAAAAGCTCTCCCCGTTCATGGAAGAGGATTCGGAAATTTTCCGCGAGCTCATGACGTTTTTCGGGCAAGGTTCCAAGATTGACGTTCACCACGGCGACCTCTCTAAATTCCTGGGTCACAAGCGCCTTTACCGCGTGATCCGTCTGAAAGGCGAAAGCTACAAGGACTGCGTTTACCAGCTGGTGGACAACTATCCAGAATCGATGGAAGCGCTCGGAATGCTGCGCTACTACAAGGCGCCAACAGGTCCCGTGCGCTGGGAAGAGGTAGAAGCCGCCGAAATTGCCATTGGCAAGGAACTCACCATGGCTGCCTACGGCTGGATGCCGGATGCATGGACTTTGTTCGAAAAGGAGCCGCAGGGTGATGAAGGCGGCGAGCACACTAACGCGGGCGAGCACGAACTCGTCGCGATTCTTGCGTTTGATTTAGGCGAATAATCGCGACTTATAAAAGGAGATGACTCCCCGTTGCCGAGGATCATATCCACTAAGCAGCAAAGCTGCAAGTGGCTATTGAGGTCAAGCCCGGCATGACAAAGAAAGAACACTCGACTTATTGCTTCAGGAATTCGAACAGCGTAATTCCCGGAAGCTTGCCCTTGCGGCTCACCAAGTAGTCTTTCAGCGAAAGTTCAACCACTTGCTTTTTCCACGCAGCATGGCGCAGCTTCGGGAGTTCCCCGTTGCGGAAAATCACGAAGCCCGTATGCGTCGCATCCAAGTCATTTGCACTTGCGACAAAGGCGACCCCCGTCACCATCAAAGGGCCGGCATAAGGTTTTGAAGCCATTTCTACCGCACGACTGTAAGGCAAGTAGCGCAAGTCCATCGGAGCATCCGGAGTTTCGTACTTGATCTTTTTCGCCTTGAAGAAATTCTGCTTGGGCATCGTGCGCTTTACGACCGTATCGCCCGGCACCTGCATCACGCGAGCAAACTTGCTATCGCTCACCCAGTCGGCCAGCAGGTAATGTTTGCGGTTCACGTAACCGATTTTACCGCCCTTGTAGCGGATCTTTTGGAGCGTATTGAAGATTTCGTTTTCGTTCGGCGACAAGGCCATCGCAAGAACATGTTCCAAATACGTCACGCAGTCGACCGAATCCATGTACACCAGCGGTTTGTTTTCGATAGAATCCAGATAGCTTTCGCCCATGGGGCCAAGTTTGTATGGGGTTCCCTTCATGAGGCGGGAGAAATATTCGAGCCTTGCGGTAAGTCCTGCCACATTTTGAGCACCGAGCCACATCTGTTTCATTTTCATGAACGAAGCGTAACTGTCATTCGCACGATAAACGAGACGGGTCCACAAAGTATCGAGCGCATCTTTGAGTTGCGCGTCAGGATTCTTGCCCGTTTCGTTCAAGTACATGGCCACCGCAAGGGTATCGCCATCGAGCGTATAAATGTAGCCTACCAGGCCGTGGACTTCGCCGATAAAGCCAGTCTTGAATCGAGTGAGCCAGGGGTACGGCAAATCAAGCATGCGCTTGCCGCCGGTACCGATTCCGGGGCCCGCAAAACTGTTGATGTAGTAGCTACCCTTGGGGTGGCGAGCCATCTTTGCAAGCAACTTGGTTTCAGTAGAAGGCTTCACCTTGTTCTTGGGCGAAAGTCCGCAACCGTCCCAGACTTCGAAGTCGGTAGAATCAATTCCCATTTCGGCAAGGAATTTCATTTCCATGGCGCGGCCGCTTTCAACGCTACCCACGCCCGTCTTTTGGGCGCCTAAATTGCGGAAGATCGTTTCGGCATGCAAGTTCTGGCTGCGTTGATTGATTTCGTCGAGAATGCTGAGGAACGGCGCCGCCGAATAAGTGTAAGAGGCAATCTGGATTCCCTCCTGCACATTGGGCTGCTCCTTGAAGGCAATTCCGCGTTCCTTGAGAGCGTGAATGAAGGCAGCCTTAAAGTACGCAATCGGGTTACGCACCGGGAGCACCAGCTGGCTAGAATCCACGCCGATACCGATGGCGCCACCAATCGTGATTTCGGGCTTTACAGAATCGAGCGCCCAAGTCCACTTGCGCTTTTTACCCGGAACCGTCACCATTTCATTTTTCAAAACGACATAGCCAACGTCAGGCACCACTTCGGCACGGGCCAGCTCGCCCACCTTTGTGCCCGGCTTAAAGCGAATCATGGTGCAGTTGTCGTTAAATCCGAGCGGAGCAATTTCGGCACCGTACCACGCATCATAAAAATTCTTGCGCCAGTGTTCAGCGCGCCACGGCCCCTTGTAATAGCTGGAATCCAAATTAATCTTGCCCGAAACGGAATCTATGCCCAAGGCATGAATGGAATCGGCCATTGCATACAGCATGTGGAACGGGTCTGCGTAATAGCGGCCCGAAAAATTCGGATCGCCCGCACCGCGGACATTGATAGAGCCGACAAAAGTCTTTTTGCGCACGCTACCGTTCAGAGAAACTTCGGTCTTGGGCGCGTAATCGAGCGGCAAGTAGTGAACCGCCGCCGCAGTCGTCAAAGTCTTGAGCGTACTTGCAGGCGTGAACTTTTCATCTCCGCGAATGTTACCTAATTCTTGGCCCGTTTTAATCGATCGTATCGAGAGTCCGTAACGGGCGCCAGGCACCACCGAATCCACGTACACCTGGAATGAATCCAATTGAAAATTGGCTAGAGCGACAGTTGTAAAGAATCCAATTAAGGCAAAAATATTTCGCATAATTCTAGCGCTTGCGGAACCGACGAATAGAGAACACCAACAATAGCACGACCGCAACAGCTCCCAAAGAAATCACCACAATAAGCCGCAAGCTAAATTCAGGCTGCACGCTGACCGAACCGAAACCCTTTTCGTACTTGATTTCTTCGACCGGGGTTTCCAAAGCCGCAAGAATACGGTGCTTTACAGCGGATTCCGTTTCGGGGTCTTTGTACCCCAAAATGCCATTGATTTTCTGGTGAGCATCAAACACGTGACTCGCAATTTCTTCGTTCACGGAAGAATCTTGCTTGAGCAATGTACTCGCAATGGCAGACACCATGCTGTTCACCGTCATTTCGATTTCGCTCCATTCCGGAATGTTCTGGCTACTACGGCCATGATTTTCGAGACCGTCAATCAAATGATTGTAGCGAGGATCCTGCATCCAGATTCGAATCAAGCTCTTGTCGGGCGGAATGAAGCCGCACTGTCTAGAATAGAAATCGATATTGTCTGCACGGAGCATGAACAGGAACAAGTCGCGGGCCTTTGCATGCTTGATCGGGTTGCTGTTCTTCGGGAGCGTCAAATGGCTTCCGCCCACAAACGAGAAATTGCCGTACGGGCCCTTGGGACCGGTCACCGTAATCAAGCCGTCTTTGGCGAGCGGGCTATCTCTCAAGCCGCCCATTTCCGTGTCGAATTCAATTTTGCGGATCAATTCGGACGTACCAAAAATCATCAACTGTTCGGAACGCACAAAGCGGTCTGCACTCTGGGCCGAATTTTCCTTGAGGTTGTACGGCGATACGTCATGGTCGCGCAACAATTTCAAATAAAAACAAAGTCCCACCAGCGTCAATGGGTCTGCTAGGGCACTGCGGTAACCGCTATCGACTTCTGCAACGAAGTCACCGCCGTAATTCCAGAGGAACGGAGACATCTGCTGATAGCCCGTCCAGTCGTCCTTCACGCCAAATTCAAACGGCACCACCTCAACATCTTGCCGGTTAGTCACCTTGGCTTCCGAAATGGCCCGGAGCACGCCAAAGAACTGCGGGTAAGTTTCGATTTCGGAATCATGCAGCCCCAGTTCCAACCAAATGCGTTCGTTCGCGAAGAATCCACGAATGTCGAGGAACCACGGAATCGAGTACACCAGAGTATCGCGACCGATATGGCCAGATTTCATGGCCTCCGGATAAAAGCGACTTGTATCGACAGCGTCTAACAATTCTGTGACAGGGTTAATCATGCCCGCCTTGGCAAAATACGGCACCCAGCTCGAGCCCAGCTGCAACACATCCGGAAAATCGGTCCCCGGGCCAGCTTCGGTTACCAAGACCTTGTTGAGTTCGGCGAAGGCGACTCCCCAATCCACGAATCGGATCTTGACCGGAGTTCCGCTTTGGCGCGTGTACTTTTTCATGAGTTTCTGGAGAGCGGCGCCAGCATTGATATCCTGGTCCATCACCCAAAGCACAAGCGTATCGGGAGGTGTCGGCATGGCCTTCAGTTCCGGCATAGCATGAGCAATCCCGCACAAGGCGAGTGTCATCACAAATAAAGCTATGCCGCAAATACGCTTCTTCATGGTTTTCTCTAAAATACTAATTCACCGTTGTCAGCTAGTGGGCAATTCTCAAAAAGTCTTCAAAGTAGCGCGGATACGTCTTATTAATGCAAGCCGGATCCATAATCTTGATCGGAACACCGCCCAAGGCGACCAAACTAAAGCACATGGCCATGCGGTGGTCATTGTAGGTTTCAATTGTTGCAGGCTGCAAGTGTTCCGGAGGCGTAATCGTAATGGAATCCGTCGTTTCGCGGACTTCGGCACCCACCTTGCGCAGTTCAGCCGCCATGGCCGCAATACGGTCGGTTTCCTTGACGCGCCAGCTGGCAATGCCCGTAATGGTCATGGGGGCGTCGGCGAACAGGGCGAGTACCGCAACCGTCATGGCCGCATCGGGAATCTCGATTGCGTTGAATTCGCCCAGGCTCTTGAGCTTGCCACCCGTGCCAGAGCATTCTGTCCAGTCGGGACCCATGGTAATGTTTGCGCCCATTTTCTTGAGCACGTCGACAAAAGCGATATCGCCCTGACGGCAATCGCTACCCACACCGAGCACGCGCACCTTGCCGCCCGCAATGGCGGCGGCAGCCAGCGGATAACTTGCAGAGCTTGCATCACCTTCGACCATGTAGTCGCCCGGAGTCTTGTACACACCCTTGGGCACATAAAATTCCTTCAGATCGGCATGTTTGACTTCGATACCGAACTGTTTCATGACATCGAGAGTCAAAAGAATGTACGGCGCCGAAATCAGTTCGCCTTCTACATGAATATGGAGCGGGGATTCTGCATAGGGGGCACAAATCAAAAGCGCCGTGAGGTACTGGCTAGAGATGTTCCCGCGGACAGAGACCGAGCCGCCCTTTAAACCGCGGGCGTTAATACATACCGGCGGGAAGCCTTCGGTTTCCATGTAGTCGATGTCGGCACCAAGCGAGCGAAGCGCTTCGACCAAGTCGCGAATCGGGCGTTCCTTCATGCGTTCTTCACCGCTCAGGTGGAACACGCCGCGACCGAGAGCCAGGGCCGCACACAAAGAGCGCATGGCCGTGCCCGCATTGCCCAGATAGAGA
Organism: Fibrobacter sp. UWB1; assembly: GCF_002210325.1. NCBI lineage: Bacteria > Pseudomonadati > Fibrobacterota > Fibrobacteria > Fibrobacterales > Fibrobacteraceae > Fibrobacter > Fibrobacter sp. UWB1. Next base: position 164,026 of record NZ_MWQL01000004.1, on the reverse strand, counting down.
CCTGTCACGTAGTTGTCGTTTTCCATCAGGACCGACGGAGCATCGATAGGAGCCCCGTTGCCTTCGATTACGGCTTCGGTAAAGTCGTCGGTCATTTCAGCCTTGACCCCGAGCGCCTTCAAGGCCTCGCCCATGTAGCGCGTATCGTCGCTTTTCAACAAGTTATGCAAACGGGTAGTACCTTCGGCCAAGGCAGACACCAAGAGCACTCGATTGGTAATGCTTTTGGAACCCGGCACGCGAAGTTCTCCGTTATAAGACGACAAAGCAGGAATCTGAATATGACTAGGGCGAATAAAGGGTGTATCCATGGTCATAAATTTATAAATTAAATAAGCTATTAGACTTTATGGAGCATTAAATGATGAGCGAAATCACAGAACTCAAATTCACCGTACGCTTTTCGGACTGCGACGAATATGGCAGACTCAAGCTTTCGCGCCTGTTCCAGTTTATGGAAGAGGCCGCCATCGCTGACGCCGAACGCGGCGGATTTGGCCTGTGGCGTATGATCAAGGCCGGCTACACCTCGGCCATTACGCGCATGAAGGTCCGCATCAATCACACTCCGCTCATGGGCGAAGACCTTCGCGTTTCCACCTGGATCAAAGAGATTTACAAAGACAAAGTTGTCTTGAAGGACTACGCCGTTGTCGACAGCCAGGGTCACGCCTTGGCCGAAGGCACGTCTTCTTGGATTCTGGTAAACTTGAAGACCGGCTTTGCAGAACCGCCGTCAAACAGTCCGTACCCCTTCCCCATCCAGCTTGAAAAGAGCGCCATGCCCGAAATGCTCTCGGTTTTGCCCATGGGCGAAGACCCGCAATTAGTTTATACGGAACATGCCCGCAACAGCGACCTAGATTTGAACCATCATGTAAACCACTGCCGCTACGTGGAATGGATTCTCGACTGCCTGAGCAAAGAAGAAATCAAGGAACGCGGCATCCGCTCGCTGCAGCTGAACTTTGTAAACCAGGTGCCGCTCGGCGCGAACGTAAACATTATCCGCTTCAAGGATACAAACCATCACGTCGTATTCTTCGGCATGAACGCCGACATGGAAAAGAGCCCCACCACCAACCGCTGCCACTTTCAGGCCCGCGTAGGTTTCAGGGAATAATTCCAGGGAACAACAAGCCCTAATTTAAAGCAAATACTGCATAGCAATCTTTTCAATTCTCGTTGCATCCAGCGGGATTTCAGAAGATTCCATTGACACGATCAAGTTTTTTCCTAGAAAATACCCATTGCCTTCAAAACAAGTCACCTTCCACGCCACCTGCGAAGAATAATCCGCATCATCCATCATCCCAAAATGTTCCCACACGAATTCCTGCCGCAAGCGAACATTTAAGCAAGTGAAATCAGGATATACCGTCATCGTATTGCGAGACGTTCCCTTTTTATGCCTAATGGCCAAGGGACATTCATACTTGTAAGGGATTTTCAGTCTATACAATGTATCCGCAATCATCGCCTCGGATTTCGAGCGCACCCGTTCGCCGCGAAGAGTCATAATTTCAGGGACATCATCCTCAATTTTTTTGCCCTCATATACACCGGCAAGCCATTGCGCAATATAAGTTTCATCTGACTCATATACAGGCGACACCAGTTTCTGACGGCCTTCGTGCATACAAGCGTACAGGTTTTCCAAATTCTGCAGTCGGAAACGATTCAAAAAGGAATCAATTAAAAGCCGCCACTTTTTCAATTCGGGCAAGGCCTTCTGGTCATATTCTTTTTGAGCAAGGGCTTTCGCCCGCCCAATTTCATTTACCGGGATATACTTTCCATGTACAGTTGTTCCCTTTGTTACATGAAACCACTGAACTTGATTTTTTCTTCTTGAAAGGCGAAGGCGACCCGCCGGAGCTTTCTTCAAAGCTTTTTCCTTTGCAGAAATCAACGATTGAAGTTGGTCCGCTGCCGTTTGAAGCACCGGCAGAACATTTGCGACACTCAAAATTTCATTCATTTGCATTTTCCTCTTTGAAATTACGAATCTATGGGGGTGAATACAGGCTAAATGAGCCACAAAGAGACATTTAACCCGTACAAATCCACGATTTTAAACAAATTCACGCTCTTTTTTCCGACGGCGTACAGGCCACGCAAGCGCAAACCACTCATTTAACCTGTACGCCAAGGCATTTTTAAGACATTTCATCCATTCTCCTTGCAATTTGTACAGGCCAAATGAGCATTCCACTCCTCCTTGGCCTGTACGCAGCCTCCTTTTTTACAACAACACCCCTCCCTAAGCGCGATTTGTACAGGCTAAAGAAACATTTCACATCTCTTTGGCCTGTACAACCACCATTTCGCCTTCATTTTACCACCATTTCGCCTTCCAGAGCCTAATTCTCCGGAACAAGCCCGACTCCTGGCCACATTTCAAAGCCGAAACTCCCGTGCAAGTCGGTGCGATACACCGCCGTTGAATCGCCTGTGACAAGCCGGAGCTTGTTGACCACCTCGTCTTTGGGGTGGCCATAGCGGTTGTTTTTACCGACCCCGATGCCTGCGTACCTGGGGGCCACCCGCGCGAGGAACAGAAGCCCGCTACTGCCCGCCGAGCCATGGTGCCCGACTTGCAGTAAGTCTGCAGACAAGTCGCGCGAGAGTTCCATCAAGCGGCTTTCGCCCGCGGTATCCAAGTCGCCTGTAAGCAAGAATGCGCTTTCACGCCCCGCCTGCGAACCGACCATAGAGCCCATGAGGACCACACTCGCCCGATTTTCGCCAAAGCGCCCGTAGCTTACAGGCCACAGGCATTCGAGCCTTAGCCCCTCGGCAAAGTACACCGTGTCGCCGCGTTCCAGCGTATCGACGGGAATCTTGTACCGCCGCGCCACCGTGTAAACGCTATCGCTCACAAAGCCCACCGCGGTGTCCAGCCCCACCAAAAGGCGCCCGACCTCGAGCCGCCCCGACTCGATTGCCGCGCCCATTTCCATAAACCCACCGCCGTGGTCCCGGTGAAAGTGGCTCACCAGCACCCAGTCGAGCGACTTGACGCCCCTCGACGCAAGCGTATCAGCAAGCCCCGCCGAATCGGGCCCGGAATCGTACAGGGCATATCGCCCCTCATGCTCCAGGAGCACCGCGAGCCCCTGCCCCACATCCAAAAACGTGATTCGCACGGGCACCGGCTCGCCGTCCCAGCCGCTCTCATAAGTGCAGCCCGACAGCAACAGGCTGAACAAGGCTCCCCAGCAGCAGGCACAGAGCAGAATCCACAGATAAACCCAACGATTCGTATTTTTTGGCACAGGATTTCTAGAAACGAGCATTTTATCGAACATACGACGACATCCTTTTTTGGAAAAGCCTCTCTTTCCTATACGCCAAAATCGGCAAAACTGTCTGATTTTACCCCCAAAAATGAAAAAGACGGCAAACTTTACTATATTTACCCTTAAACCGAGGTTTTTTATGCAATTACCCAAGTACAAAAAGAAAAAGCGTATCAAGCTGAAAGTCTGTCAGGAACCCGGCTGCGGCCGCGAATTCTGGGGCCACCCGATCGCCAAGTACTGCGAATTGCACCGCGACATCAAGCAGCGCCAGAAGCAGAAGAAGGACGTGGACAACATCGAGTCCAAGAACATCATCTTCCGCCACAACTACACGGAATCCATGGACCTCACCTTCAAGTGCTGCCTCGAAGGCTGCAACGAGATGTTCACTATCCGCGTGTTCCCGAAGCAGTACATTTACCCCCGTTTCTGCGAAGAACACCGCAACGATTTCAAGCGCGCAAACTACCTGCGTATCATTTCCAAACTGAAAAACGACTAAAAATCGGGCTTTTTCGTAAAAAATTGGACCGCCACCCTTGAAAATCGGGGTGGCTTTTTTATATTTGGGCTCACAATCATGGTGGGTGTAGCTCAATTGGTTAGAGTCCCAGATTGTGATTCTGGATGTTGTCGGTTCGAGTCCGGTCACCCACCCTTAAAAAACCTCGCTAGCAAACTAGCGAGGTTCTTTTTTTTAGTGAGGAGACAAAAGAGCTTTAGTCGTCTTCTTTCTTGGGCGGATTGTAGGGTATATCAAGCGCATTGAGCTTGATGTGGACACTTACATAAGCGATACGCTCTTCTTCATCCGGAGCCTCCCCAACAGTATATCGAATCATATATTCCGCAACAGCACTAATCTTATCCGAATCATACTCGTATGCTTCCCCTACACACGTCGTGTCTAGCCAGACTTCATAATGAACGTTCGGATATCGAGGATCGTCCCATTCATCGCCATCCCATATTCTAGCATCATTCCTCACTTTGGAACTCCCCAACCATTCTATGTCACTCATATTACTTTTGTCATCAAAATTATATTCTGCTTTAAAGGCATCTAGATCCATCAAGTATTCTTCTAAATTCGTTTCTTCATCTTCTCGATCAATTCCTTTGCAACATCCTTTATCCAAGGTTTCAGGAGTATTTTCTTCTAGAACATAATGGTAAACAAGGTCATGAAGTTCGTGCCATTCCTTCGGATGAGAATACTCCTTTGAAGATTCCTCATTTTCTGGGTTGGAGAATTTTTCGCCAAATGATTCTACATATTTTTCGAACTCGGGAACCGCTTCTACGTTTTTCCACCCGGCCACATTTTTGCGAATCGTTTCCAGTTGACCGTTTGCCTTGGCTGATTTAGCCCAGTTGGCAATTTTGGTTTTCATTTCGTTATCCCACTCACCCGTTTTAGCATAAGAATCCCCCAACGAGTCTATGCTATAAGTAAGATAAGCTTTCTTGTCTAAATTGGTCTGTGCCGACAAGAGCACACTTGCAGCCAAAAGTGCTGCGTTGCCCTCTCCAGGCTTAAGGATATCCAAATCAGCAAAATCACCGACATCGTCTTTAATATCAAACAGCGCAAGGATCTCCTTTTTCGCCAGAGCCCTTGCTTCTGCCACAGGCATTTTCTTTTCTTCCACAAGATACATTATGCGGTCGTATTCAAGCTGCGTAAACACGTTAATATTCACGGTGCTACGTTTTTCCAAATTAACAAAGGCGTGTAGTCGAATGTCTTTGTTCGACTTTTTCCCAGTATGTTCATCTAGATAATTGCCCCACACACTGATTTCAATACATGGAGAAATCGTGTTGAGATTTTCAAGATTATACACTCCATTTTCCACACTACCTTTATAAACATACCCATTGCTTGTTATTCTTAACGTTTTGCAATTAAGTTCCCTGTATTCGACTATAGATTCAACGAACGGGCCTTTCTGCGCTACGCCAGTTAAAGTCATATTCTTAATTGCATATTCTTCGACACTAGAAGAATCCGCTTTTTCGGAGCTTGAAGATTCCACCCTTGTTGTATCAGAAGATCCATTATTTTCCGAGCTTGAAGATATTGCGACTTCTTCAGAGCTCGAGGACTTCGCTTTTTTATCTTTGCTTGCAACCGAAGACGAAGAAGCGCCCTCGTCGCCACCGGATTCCACGTCCTCGATATATTCTTCCGAGTCTTCCCCGGCAACACTGCTGCTTTCGCTGGAGCAGCCCGTTACCACCAGAGACGTGCAGAGGTACATTGCCGAAACAGACAACAGGCCCGCGCCAAGAACTTCATACCATTTGTTTTTCTTTTTCATTTTCCCTTCTTTGTTGGAGTGTTTTTCACATCCCTCACACCTACAAATATAGGTAGATTTCAAGATGTTGGAACACAAAATTAGTGTTTTTCTTTAAATTTTACAGTTTTTATAGAAATTGCTAAAAATTTAATAAACTAGAATACAACGCAAGTATTCCAGGAATACAAAAAACCCTGCCATTTCTGGCAGGGCCGCTTTTTTTGAGAGTGAGGAGAAATTACTTTGTTATGTAGTAGCTGTATACATCCAGAATAAATCCATAACGTATTGTGCGCACACTACTTGTTTCCATTATCACTTCCGTCATCGGGTAAGCGACAACCGTATATACAAAATTCTTCAACCTTTTCGAGTAATAGTAAACACGAACCTTATCACCAATCCGAGAGATGTCCGCATCCACATCCGTATATGAATAGCCCCACAAGAATTCCATCAGGTCATTTCGGCTGTATTCAAAGTTGCGAACGGCTACGTACCCGTAAGTAGTATCCAGCCATTCCTCTCTAAATTTGGTCAGGCTGTCGGTCGCTTCTTGATCTTCGTCTGCCGCCAACACATAGTTTCTAAGAAGAGTATCCTCATATTCTTTAGTCGTGTGGCGGATTCTCCAATTGACGACAATGGTATCTTCATCGCAACGAAGGGCCAATCTTTCCACGCTGTTTCCTAACAAGTTTTCCAATTCCCAAGGAAAGTCTTCATCAGCGCAAGCCGCAGAATCCTTTACAGAAACAGGGTTCGACGGTTCTCGCTTGGTGGACCTTATGGAATCGATCATTCTGTAAATTGCAGGATCAATCGAATCATAAACCGAGGAATCTCTTTTTACGGAATCCTGTATATCCGTTTTCGAAGTATCCTCTACAAAAGAGCTCGAGGATCTAATCGTATCGCGCTCCAGGGAATCCGCCTTCGCGGAACTATCCGCCTTTGCAGAACTAGACAGCACCGTATCGGCAACGGCCCCGCTGCTGCTAGAAGTTACAACGCTGTCGCGCGAGTCCTGCTTACTGCTGCTCGATTGCTTCGTGGAGTCAATCTTAGGCTCGCTTTCGGAACTTGTAATGACGTCGCTGGAAGACGACTCTTCGACAGAAGACGAAGATTCATCGCTAGAAGAAGATTCTTCTTCGATCGAATCAGCCGGTTCTACAGCGGGAATGTACTTTTCGAATGCGGCCACATTCTCGCCGTCGTTCATGCTTTCGATATTCTTGCGAATGGAATCAAGCTTGCCGTCTGCGGCGACAGAGGCGGCCCATTCAGCAATTTCGGCCTTGGTCGTAGAATCTTTCCACTTGCCGCTTTCGGCAAAGGAATCGTCAAACTTGTCGAGGCGCTTTGCAAGTCCGTCCGCATCGGTGTCGCCCTGCATCATGACGCTTACCGCCAAGAGTGCGGCGTTACCGTCGCCCGACTCAAAGATATTCAGGTTTTCGAATTCTTCAAAGTCGCCCTTGATATCGAAGGCGGCAAGCACTTCGCTTTCGGCCTGGGTCTTTGCCTTGGCCAAGGACTTGTTCTTTTCTTTCACGAGGTGCATCACGCGTTCGTATGCCAGGTTCGTGAGCAAGTTGACGTTCACGTTATCGCGATCCTTGAGGTCGGTCAGCGCACGCAGCGTCAATTCATTCTTCGTCTTTTTGCCCGAGACTTCGTTCAAGTACTTACCCGAAACTTCAATAACCGCGCAAGACGCATCGAGAGCAACGCTATCGAAAGCAAAGTCGCCCTTGTCGCTCTTGATCGAACTTTCAAAAAACTGATCCGTAAATTCCAGCGTCTTACAGTCGACACCGCGCACCGTCACGGCAGTCCCCTTCAAGAACGGGCCCTTCTGGGCAACGCCCTCCACATCGGCCACAAAGCCGGCATCTTCCGAGACGCCGCCTGCAACGCCCTTGTCATCGGTACTGGAGCATGCAGCAAAGAGCGACATGCCTATAAATGCAGAAGCAAAGGCCAAGTTTTTCTTGGTCATCTTGCACAAGTTATTTTTCATTGTCTCCTTCCTTCTTAACTGAAGTCTTGCTTTCTTTTGCCAAAGGTTCACTCAGCGGGAACAGTTGCAAATTCAATCGGTAAACCTGTTCCGTCTCGTCGTCTTCCGAGGCAATCGCGATAATTCGGCGGCGGCAATCTGCGAGTTCCTTACGAATCCGTTCGTAAGATTTACGGGTGAGGCCCATGGTAAGGCCCGACATGTCGCGTTCCGAAAGCGGTAAATTGATTGCCTTTACGGCGAATTCGCCCATCTGGCGCTGCAAATCGCGGGCAGCCACAGGCACGGCGTCTACAGAGCCCATCGAAATCGCCTTGTCCGTCTGCTGGTAATTTCCGTTTTTGTCTTTTTTCAAGAGCTTTGCCCGCACCAAAAAGTCGAGCGTCTCCGTGACTTCGGCAGCGGTAATCGCAGGCTTTATCGCATGAGCCATTTCTAGCGGCTTTGCGCCGGGCATATTTGGCGCAAGTTCTCGCAGCACCACGTTTTTCCACGATTTAAAATAATTGAACTCTTCGACCCCTAGCACACGCACCTTGTGAGCATTCGCAAGCGCACAGCGTTCCTCGAACGCGGCTCGTTTCGCCTCGTCCCCCTTCGCATGCGCGTACGAAACCATCAGCACAAAGTACGTGTGTTCGAACCCCACCAACCCCATAGCACTCGCTACGGAACCTGCAGCCCCTACGCTCAGGTTTTTCTTCCCCTCGCAGACATACTTCAGATATACCGCCGACGAAAACCCCGCGTCTCGCGCAAAGTCTCGCCAGGTAAACGCCGAAGTACGCTTGCGTTCATCGTAGTAATCCTGGATGAACTTGCGGTAATCTGTGTATTCTATAATCTCCTTCATGGTTACAAATATAGACTAATTTCATTGTTTAGGAATACAAAACAACGAATTTTATCCATATTTTACCTTTTTTCACATTTTTATATAAATTTCACGAATATACAGAATACATCCCGTATTCTAAGAACACACAGTTCTGAGCGAGGCAACCCTAATTAAATCTTATTGACATTTCACTTTACTTTTGGTATATTACTAAAAGTAAAATACTAAAGGTATAATGAGGATATAATGATAAACCCGTTTTTGCTAGAACCCTACACATCAAAAGAACTGTTCTGCGACCGCGAACAGGAACTGAAAGATATAACATCGTTCCTAAAAAACGGCTCCAACGTGACACTCATTTCGCCAAGGCGTTACGGAAAAACAGGCCTCATTTTTAGAACATTCGACGACCTTCGCAAAAAAAAATTCATCTGCATATACGCCGATATTTTCTCGGCACAAAATCTGGATGACTTTATCAAGATATTATCCGAAGCCATCGTAAGCAACCTCGCAAGCGATTCGTTGATAAAAAAATTCTTCAACGCCCTCAAGAACGCAAGGCCCCTGCTCAGCTACGACCCCATTTCCGGGAGTCCGCAAGTCACGCTATCGTTCCAGACAGATTCGCAAAAACAGCCGACGTTAAAATCCATTTTCGACTTCCTCGAAAAGCAAGGAAAGCAAATCGTTTTTGCCATTGACGAATTCCAGCAAATTAGAGAATTTAAAGAAACAAACATCGAAGCCCTACTGCGGACGTATATCCAGCAGCTGCACCACGTGAAGTTTATTTTCAGCGGCAGCAAAAAGCATTTGATGGCCGACATGTTCGTGAACGCCAAGAAGCCATTCTACGAAAGTTCCAGGACCGTCTATATCGACCGAATCGATTTAGAAAAATACAAGGCGTTCATTACGGGACTCTTCAAAAAAGCCGGAAAATCCATTGACGAAGATGCCGTTGATTTTATTTTAGATTGGACAAAACGGCATACCTATTACACGCAATTTTTATGCAACCAGGTATTTGCAGATTCCGCAGCAAAAATTTCATTGGAAGACGTAAAAGCAACGGTTTCGAAAATCATGCGATTTGAGATTCCAAACTTCATTGAACGTCGCAATCTGATTACAGAAAAGCAGTGGAAATACCTTATCGCCGTCGCAAAAGAAGGCGAAGTCAAGAAACCGACCGCCGCAGACTTTCTGATAAAGTACAAAATCGGGAATGCGGCGACCGCAAAGAAAATCCTTACAGCCCTTGTCGAAAAGGAACTGTTGTTGGAACAAATCGATTTAAACGGGAAAAGTTACAGCGTGTACAACGTGTTCATGTCCCGCTGGATGGAATCGCTTTAAGCAGAAAAACCTCGCTAGCGTCCTAGCGAGGCTCTGTTACCAACATTACGATTTTGGCTTATAGTAAGTATGGACTTCTATGGAGTAGCCATACCTGAACACCGTCAAACTTTCTCCTGCCGAGACATTCGCCCCGACAAGGACCACAATTACGTATTTCGCCTTGGCGGTTTCCTTTTCATAATAATCGCGACGGACCTTCGAATCGCTTGTCGCCACCTCATGCATAAAGTAAATGCCGTCCCTCCCGTTATACGTCGCCTGGCCGATAGAATCCGACTTCACGTAGACAAACCCGTTTTCCTCGAGCACGCCCTTGAACTGATCCAGGCTATCCCTGGCATCATCCTCTAGAGAAACGGACACATACTGCGAATAATTCTTGCCGCTCGTATGCACGCTTTCCGTACCCGTTATATGGCGGACATACCAGAATGTCATGAGCGAGTCGTCATCCCATGCCCTGCGATCCTTATCCGAAACATAATCCTGGATAAAGCCTACTTCTTCCGGCAAGTCCTCCTCGTATCGCGGGGCATCAAAATCATAGCCGTTCCTTTTCCCGCCCTGTCCCTTGACGCAGCGGACAGAAACGGCATGGCTGATATGCGTCATATACACATTGGATCCGGAACCCCTGACGAAATGGATAGTCGAGGGTGTAATCGAAATATAGCTCAGCCAATCCGTCGTTTCTATCGAGGCCGTCCAGAATTCCGACGACGTTCCAAGCCCCGAAAATTCCTTGCCATTAAACACGCCCGCAGGGAGCACATTGAAGCCGAAGCGGTCCGAGGAATACGTCTTTTCGAGATAATCATCCCGGTAATACGCCTGCAAGGCATCCCCGGCACTTTCGCCTTCGCCATGGGCATCGGCATACGCAAACAACGTGTCCCATTCCGCGTGTTCCGGCACATGCCAGCCATCGGGGCATATTCCTTCACGGGGATGGAAATCGCTACGGAGCCTGCACCCGGAGAAGTTGTCACCACATCCCCTGTTCGAGGTATCCAGGGCAATTTTCCAGTTATAGAGGCGGCCATATTTTTCGCAATTCTTTTCGTCATTTTCGTAGCAGAGACTGCCTTCGGCGGCATAGTTCAGGTTTTCCGCCATCCATTCCTGCGACCCGAGCTTCACAGTCTTGTAGACACGACCATCGCGTGCATCCGTCAATTCACCGAAAACAGGTTCTCCCGAATCGATGGACGAGCTGCTAGGCGGATTTTCGGAACTGGACGACGAGTTCGGCGATTCCACAGAACTGGAAGATTTTGCATCATCGCCCGGAATCAGCCAGCGGCCGCCTTCACACACGAAGTACTCGTTATACATCTTACTCAACTTGTTCACGTTGCGCTTGGTTTCGTTTTCGCGCTTGTCGTTGCAGGCGCCTAGACCGTAGTTATTCCACCAGAAGTTCGTGACGTATTTTTCGAATGCGGGCACGGTATCGGCGTACTTCCAGTCTTCCACGTTCTTGCGCACCTTCGAAAGCGAGCCCTTCAGGTCAACATCGCAGGCCCAGTCCGCAATCGTGGTCTTCGCGTCGGCATCGTCCCAGCTGCCGCCTTCCGCAAGCGATATGCTGAACTCGCCCATGCGCTCGGTAAGCCCGGCCACGTCGGCATCACTCTGCATGAGCACGCTGATGGCAAGGAGCGCCGCGTTCCCGTCGCCCGTCTCAAAGATGTTCAAGTCTTCGGATTCCGCGAAGTCGCCCTCGATCCCGAACGTTGCGAGCACTTCCCTTTCGGCCTGTTCCTTCGCTTCGGCAATAGACTTCTTCTTCTCGGTCACGAGATACATCACGCGCTCGTATTCCAGGTGCGTGAGCAGGTTGATGTTCACGTGCTTTCTGTCCTTAAGATCGGTCAAGGCGCGGAGCGTCACCGGAGCTGCGGATTTCTTGCCCGAAATCTCGTCGCGGTAGTAGCCCGATGCTTCGAGAATCGCGTACTGCGATTCCAGATTGATGTCCTTGATGGCGAAGTCGCCCTTGTCGCTCTTGATGGTGCCCTTGAAGCTCTTGCCCGTCTGCTTGAGCGTGATACCGTCAAGTTCCTGCACGGTTACCGCAGAACCCGTGACGAACGGGCCCTTCTGCGACACGCCCGCCACTTCCCAGTCTGTGACGGCGACAATGCCCGCATCGCCCGAAGCACCGCCCGCAACGCCATTGTCGTCGGAACCCGTGTCCGAACAGCCCCAGAACATGGCGCCAATCGCAAGGCTCCCTATAATTTGATTCATTTTCATCATCATTTCCCTCATCTTCTCTGCCCCTTTTTTAAAACGGTTTCCTTTTCGGTTTTCAAATGTTCACTCAACGGGAACAACTGCACGTTCAGGCGGTAGACCTGTTCCGTTTCGTCTTCCTCTGTCGCAATCGCCACCACGCGGCGGTAATAATCTTCCGTCTCTTTCTTGATGCGTTCGTACGCGCGGCGCGTAAGCCCAAGCGTATAACCTGACATCATGCGCTCCGAAATCGGCAAGTCGATTGCCTTGACGGCAAACTCCCCCATCTGGCGCTGCAAATCGCGAGCCGCCAGCGGCACGGCCTCTACAGGCGCCATTTTAATCGTCTTGTCCGTTTGCTGGTAGTTTCCACTCCTGTCCTTCTTCAGGAGCTTCGCCTTCACCAAAAAATCGAGCGTCTCGGAAACTTCCGCCGCCGAAATTTTCGGCTTACAGGCATGCGCAATCTCGAGCGGTTTCGCCCCCGGCATGTGTGGCGCCAACTCACGGATTACGGAATTTTTCCAGGACTTGAAATACTTGAATTCTTCGTCCCCCAGCACGCGAACCTTGTGAGCATTCGCCAGCGCACAGCGTTCTTCAAAAGCGGCCTTTTTAGCTTCGTTGCTCTTTGCATGCGCGTACGAAACCATCAAGACAAAATATTCGTATTCAAAACCGACAAGCCCCATGGCATTTGCCACCGAGCCCGCCGAGCCGACGCTCAAATTCTTTTTCCCTTCGCAGACATACTTCAAGTAGACATCTGACGAAAAGCCCGCCTTCTGGGCGAACGCATGCCAAGAAAAAGCAGAGCAGCGTTTTCGTTCATCGTAGTAGTCCTGAATGAACTTACGATAATCAGTGTATTCTATGATCTCCTTCATGACTACAAATATAGATTCATTTGGTCTAAATAGAACATAAAATTAGCGTTTATAGCCAAATTTTACCAATTTCTATTAAATTCACAAAAATTAAGTATTTTTAGAACATGATTTCATATTCTAGGAACATGCCCTAGAACACAAAAAAAATCCTGCGGAACTTTCCGCAGGATTCTTCCCTAACCTCCCTCAGCCCGAACACTCCCGGGTCCAAATTTTGAGGGAATCAAATGTGTTTCACTTTGTCTGTCCTAGTTCTTCACGCAACGCACGTAAGCTTCTTTTAGCGGTTCTTCTTCAACACGATAATCGTAGGGAGAGACTTCCACATAATAGTCACCTATCGGCGTCGGAGTAAGATAACTTTCAATTTCTTCGCGTTCTTCTTCATCCTTAGCGACATCAAGCATCAGTTGATAGAAAGCCGCCTCATCTTCGTCAATCTCTCTCATATGGTAAGAACCTTGCTTGTAAGAATGGTAATAGACTTCCAAGTACACCGTATCCACCGGCATAAGGTTAAAATCAAACTTGTTGTAGTACACGCCAATCAAATCTTTTCCAAAGGCGGCATCTATATCGGAAGTTCTCCAGTTTTCGTTAAGCAAGTTTTTAACGTCGCCGACATAATCCACCAAGGCTCTCCAATCCTCGGTACTGGACACATGCCAACCTTCAGGACAGACTCCCTGGTGAGTTTCACCGATCAAACTGTCGTCAACGACATCCGTCATGTACTTGTTATCAATTTGCATGGCTTCCGTCCAAGTATAGAGACCATCAGATTCATACTTGAGTTCTTCGGCCATCCATTCATACTTTTTCCCTTCGTATTCAAAGCTCACGGTCTTGTACTTATGTCCGTCGCGCGGGTCGGTCATAGTTCCCGTTTTGTGATCAACCGGAATCTTGAGAGAATCGATATATCCCTTTGTCTGCAAATCCCAATAATACCCATTGCAAAGGAAATAGCCCGATTCAAGATGATCACCGTCAATATCGATAGCCTTATCGAACTTTCTGTATTCGCCCCAAAGGTCGGCAGTACAGAGTTCAAGGTCCATGTAATTCAGGAACACCAGAATGCCAAAGTCGTATTCGCTTTTCAAGAAACGGATACTGATATCATCCGGATTAGCCTCGTCCTTTCTCTTGATATCATCTTCGTCTACATCCATCATGTTGCTCCATTCTTTGGCAGAGCTATAGCCTTCGCCAGCAAGGAACTGCATGATCGAATCCGCGAGAACGCCGTCGTCTGCGAAATCATTGGCATATCCGTCAATGTATTCTTGCAACTTGGAGCAATCGAGATCATCTACGGCATTATACCAGTCGCGCCAAGCATTCCATTCCGGCTGCTCGTCGATGATTCGGCTGATATTGTAGAGAGTTCTATCACCATCTGTTGAATTGTAGATGTTCAAGTCTTCTGCAGAAGATATATCGATCTTGACACCGAATGCGCCGAGGACTTCCTTTGCAGCCTGTTTCTTGGCTTCGGCGAAAGACTTGCCCTCTTTGACCAAATTCAGGACACGCTTGTATTCAAAATGAGTCAAGAGGTTGATGTTTACCGTTTCGCGTTTTTCCAAATCAGATACGGCATCGAGACGCATCGGGCAGCTAGATGCCTCACCCGTGTATTCACGCTCATAGTGACCCTCTACAGAAAGAAGCGCGTACTGGCTTTCCAAATCGATATTGTCAAACTTGAAATCGCCCTTGTCGCTGACAGTCTTGGTGGTAAATTCCCTGCCTGTAGGTTCAAAACTTCCGTCTTTCGAAGTTTCCCTAAGGGTCACTTCAGAACCCTTTACAAAAGGACCCTTCTGCGACACGCCGGCAATCTTCTTGTCCGAAATGGCGATAATGCCTTCCGCTTCTTCGCTCGTACCAGCGGACTTCGAGTCCACATTGGAGCATGCCGTGAGCAACGCGCCCAAAGCAAGCGCCAAGACAAGCCCCGTTTTCTTCTCGTCAAGAAAGTGAATCATTTCAAGCTCCTTTACCCAAATCAGTCGGGTCACAATTTAAATTTTCAGATAGCGGGAAAAGCTGCATGTTCAAGCGGCAAACTTTTTCCACCTTTTTGTCAGCCGAGACAATCGACACAATGCGTTTGCGGCACTCCGTGAGTTCCTCGATGACCTTCTCGTAGCTTTCGGCAGTCATGCCCATGGTAACGCCGCTAAAGTGGCGTTCCGAAATAGGCAACTTGTCCAAAGCCTCGAGCGCGAATTCGCCCATCTGGCGCAGCAACGAATGCACCGCCACCGAGACAACCTTCAGGCGCCCCGTGGTGAGAGAACGATTCGTCTGCTGGTAATGGCCCTTCGCATCCACAGTCAAGAATCCCGCATTCAAAAGGAAACGCAAACTGTTGCTCACGTCGGCAGCCGATATAGGCAGCCTGCAAGCCTTCGCGATTTCGTGCGGTTTTGCGCCCGGCATGGCAACCGCCAGCTCACGAACCACGGAATGCTTCCAGGTTTCGTAGAACGTGTACATTTCACTGCCGAGAATTTTCACATGGTGTGCCGAACTCAATGCTTCCATTTCTTCGAAACACTTTTTCTTTTCCCGGTCCGTCTTTGCGCTTTCGTATCGAACCATCAAGACGAAGTAGTCGAACTCAAACCCCAGCAACCCCATTGCCAAGGCCGTCTTCTTTGCTCCTTCCTCCCGAAGCCTTGTCTTGCCATCGCAAACAAGCTTCAAGTATGAACCCGATGCGAAACCAGCAATCTTTGCAAACTCGCGCCAGGTAAACGCCGACGTGCGCTTGCGTTCGCGGTAGTAGTCGAGTACGTACTCGCGATAGTCTTTGTATTCAATAACTGATTTCATCATGACTATAAGATAGATTTATGCGGGCGGCCGTGCAACATTTTTGTTAAAACAAAAATGGCGAATTTTAGCAAATTTCGACAGTTTTAAAATCAATCTAAAGAAATTTCAATTTCATAAAACAAAATAGATCCATCTATAAAACAAAAAGGCCCCCGCATTTTGCGAGAGCCTTCAATTCTCTTTCAAAGGTTGCGCTTTATTTTTTCAGCAGCATTACCTTGTCTGTCACACGGCCATTCACCTGCAGCACACCGATATAGCGACCGCGAACGACACCCTCGGCAGCGACAGTTTCGAAATACTCACCCGCTGCACGGCGTCCCAGGTCAAAGGCCTTCACGACGCGGCCCTGCATATCCATGAGCAAGAACTTTACCGCACCCGCGTCAGGAATTCCGAAGTGGACAGCCACATGAGCGTCGCGGAACGCAGCACCGAGCGAATGCATCACCACGACATTGCGAACGCGGGCACCCGTCGTTTTTTCAATGGTGAGTTCAACGCTGGCTGTCCTGCTCCAGAGCGTATCGCCCACGATAGCAACACCGACTCGGAAATCGACAACATACTCGCCACCAGCATTCTTGCCCAGTTTTTCAAGCGAATCGAGCAGAGCCTTGCTCGCGGAATCCACTTCAATAACCAAGGCATACGAAGTATCCGCCACGATTGCCCCCTTGAGCAACTCTCCGACGACATGCTTTGCCGTAATACCGCCCTTGCCGTAATTCAGGCTAACCTTGCCCACATACGGAACATTGGGCATTTCACGTAGCATCGGGTAACTTTCGCCTTCCTTGATATACCATATCGTATTGAAATTGAAGCCATCGAACGATTCCCGTTTACGCATTTCCGCATCAGAAAGTTCTTTCTTGTCACCGGCATTATTCATAGCCGAGCCAACCGCATAAGAAACCAAGACATCGGCTTCATTCCATCCAACAAGGAGCCCCTCAATCGGAGTCGTGTCATTCGAAAAGACTCTCTTCACTTTTCCTAGCGCGTAGGAATTTCGCACCAAGTTGTAGTTTCCTCCAACAAAGGCTCCCGCCGAATCACCGCCTTCTATATTGCCAAGCGCAAAGCATCGGTTGATATCACCATAATTCTCCGCAATAAAGCCGGCCTGAGTCGTCATCTGGTCCCTAAATTTTTCACCCGTGACATACACATTGCCCGTGGCGAAACTCCTTGTAATGGTTCCATAATTGAACTCGCCAAATCCAGCTCCTCTAAAGACACTTTCTTCGGCATCAATATATACATCACCTGTTGCATAGCACATATCAATTTCGGAACTGCCCCACATATCCAAAATAAAGCCAGATCCATTATGGACAGTTCCACTTGCATGGCAATTTCTTATTCCATTCGTAGATAAATAGCCTACAAAACCGGCACCATTCGTAACGTCACCTTCAGCATAGCAATCCCAAATCACGGCCGTAGTCGACCCGACAAAACCGCTACCATTTTTGACGTTTCCTGTCGCATGGCAATCATGGATACGCACATAACTTGTTCCACCAATGAATCCGCCAACAGAGTTTTCATCGGAAAAATTAAGTCCAACCTTGTTGGAGTCAAACTCCGTTCCCGTCACATTTCCTGTCGCGTAGGAATACGAAATCGTATCACCCAGATGATCCCTGCCATAGCCTATCAAGCCACCCACAAACTGCCTACCAGTAACATCTACAGAAGCATGCAAATTCGAAAGATTTCCCGAGTAGTTGTAGCCAAGCAAGCCTCCTACATACTGGTCACCCTCAACACGCCCTGAGACCCCCAAATTCTTAAGGTCCGTCATGGCATTATACCCAATAAGCCCGCCAACATAGGAGCCCTTCGACACAATATTCACAGAAGCGGAACAAGCTGCCAATTCCCCATAATTTTTCGAGACAACGCCTCCAGAATACTTTCCACCAATAGTCATCTTGGCATTCACAAGCACATTTTCGATAACAGCTCCTTCATTATTTTGAATAACGGCGCCGGCGCCACCTTGAAGGCTTGTCACTTCAACATCAACGCGAGCGTTCTTGATGGAGCCCTTATTCAAGAACACCAACCCAGCATTTTCGCCTTTATAGCTCGATTCAAGCCCAAGAACACTACCTTCAAAAGAACTGTTTTCGATTTTACCGTAATTGTTATAAACGAGGCCAACCGCACTTCCTTCAGCCTTCAACGAACCTTTAACAGAAACATTCCTTACCAAGCCAAGAGAGCCGATAGCAATCGATGCAAGGTGTTTGGAAGATCCCGTAAAGTCTGTCAGAGTCAAGCTGTCTATTACAGCAGATTCACCCAATGAATCAACCAAGGCCGTATAGTTTGCATTGTAATCTATGCGAAGACCCTTGATGGAATGACCACCGCCATGAATTTTTCCGGTAAACACCCCCGAATCATCCATTTCAAATCTGCCATCGGTTACAATATTTGACGGAACCGACCATACTTTGCAAATCGGCTTGAATCCGTAGCCCTTACCGTATCGAAGGACCTCATTCTTGGATACAGAAGCATCGATATCATTTTTCAGGCGATACACTGCAGAAAGTTTATACTTTCCAAAACCGATTGACTTCAGGTCCCCATATGTTTTAATCAAGAACGGATCGCTTTCAGTTCCGGAACCCGCCATACGCAACATTGAAGAATCACGATAGAGATCCGGAGTAGTCTTAACGCCAATCCATTTCAAATAGGGGTAGCTCGTATCTGCGGCAATTTGCCAAGTGTTTTTGAAATCCCAGTTCTTGTAATTTTCGGGATTGACCATCTGTTGCGTTGTGCGAAGATTGCCCGCAGCAGTCACGTTCACGCCCCAGAACAAGCTGTCGTAATACACCGAGGTAAATGTCGAAGCAGAGGCTTCGCCAGCCAAGCCACCCAATTTAGAAGTGGCCTTGATATCGCCCGCGGCATAAGAATTGCTCACCGCAGCAGACTTTGCCAAGCCGAAAAGACCGCCGACATCCGACTTGCCCGACACCGTATCCATAGAATAGCAGTCAGAAACTGTAGCCTTATTTATCGAGCCTGCAATACCCCCGACAAACTCATTACCTGCAACAGAGCCCTTCGATGCGCTATGCGCAATGGAGCCCGAAGTCTTGGAACCGACAATGCTACCTACATAATCATTGGCAGCAATGTTTCCGGCCACGTAGATGCTATCCAAGGTAGCTCCGGCATCTTCACCTGCAATGACACCCACATGGTCCTTTCCGCGAATGTTAACCGATTCCACAACCAAACCCGAAACCTTGGCTGTTGACGCAAGCGAGCCGAACAAACCGACATTGTCTTCTGATTCGCGGGAAATCCACAAATACGAAATCTTCTTCTTGTTGCCGATAAATACGCCTTTGAAGTTTTGTATCGGTTCAAAGCCCTTACAGATCGTGCCATCGCCATTGCAGGATTCCCTACGGGAGTCACTCGCATCAATATTTGACGTCAGCATATAGTAAAGGTCTGTCGTGTATTCATATTTTCCGATATATTTCAAATCATGGTAACTGCTAATCTTATAGGGGCGCATTTCTGTGCCAGCGCCGGCAAGCACATTAACAGAGCCGTCATCTATAAGCGTTCCCGGCAAAATCGGGTCCATACCCTTGAAGTACGGGTAAGAAACGCCTTCCTGAATATTCCAAACTGATTCAAAGTCAAACCCTTCATATGTATTCTTCATCAACATTTCGGCAGTGGTTCTGCCTTCTTCACTAGAATGTCCTGTAATAGTGCTGTCGAAGTAGCAATTCGACAGCGTATTCAAGTGAGGGTACCCCACCAAGCCCTTGACATCGTTTCGACCTTTGAGAAGGCTTGCCGAATACACATTTTTGATAAACGAGAGCGAGCCCGTATAGTAACCAACGGCCCCACCAACATCTTCAAAACCTTTAACAACATTGACCGAGAACGCGTTCGTGATCATTGAACCCGTGGAGCCGATCAAGCCGCCCACTTCTTCTTCACCCTTCACTTTACCCGTGGTACCTACAATATTGATTTCGCTTCCGCCGGCCTTACCGATTAAGCCGCCCACATTCATTGATCCTTGAATATCACCATCAAGCGAGACCACGTTTTCTACAAGGGAATAGTTCACAGCACCAGCCAAGGCGCCAACATACCAATCACCAACTATCTTCATATTCAAAAGCTTTAAATTTTTAATGACCGCTTTTTCCGCATAGCCGAACAAGCCGGAAAAATCTCGATAGGTACTACCAATCTGCATATTCTTGATGGTGTGATTTTTACCATCAAACGAGCCAGAGAACACATGGACACTATCGCCAATGGGTTTAAAATCGGAGCCCAAGCCATTGATATCGGCCGTCAGTTCGTAATTTCCTGCCAACGGATAGGCGGGATCATAACCAATCTTCTTAAGTTCATCAAGAGTCGAAATTTCAATCTTATTCGGTACGGCCACGTAACTCGATGTCCCCCAAATGGTATCACTACCATTCATCATACCGATTCGGTAACCATAATAAAGAGAATCCTTCGAATCATTCGTCTTTATCCAATCAAGCCATTCGCCCACCAGTTTGCCATTTACTTCTAAGAGCGAGGCCACCTTCGGAGACTCTTGCCATTTTGCCACAGCAGTCGGAGTTGCAATCGGAACAAGCGCTTTTGTCACATGCGGAGTGACAGTCAAATAGGGGAAAGACTTGCCTTCGTCAATACTCCAATAATGGACCAATCCATCTGTTGCTCGATAGCACCAGCCACTATCCAAAACAATTCCATCGCAAGGGTCCTTTTGGATATATTCATATTCCTTGTAGCCTAGAGTATCCCAACCCGAAAAAGACGAGAAAGTCATCATTTGGGACGTCGTAAGTCCTATGCCGCCAGCACTCGTGTCGAGCCCCGAAATTTCGGTATCCCAGTAAGAATATTCCGTCTCTCCATAATTATTACCGACAAGGCCTCCAACAGTGATGCCTCCATGAACAATACTTGCCGTGTAGCTGTTTTCTATATATTCCGAATTTTCACCCACCAAGCCGCCAACAGCACTATCACCTTTTACATTACCTATCGCATAGACATTTCTCAGCGTATCATCGTTTGATCCAGCAACACCACCAACATTCCACAATCCTTCTACATTTCCTATAAAATAAGACTGTTCAATTTTGCCCGAATTTTCACCGACAATTCCACCGATATCAGACTCAAGTTTACCAAGGTGCGAATGCATCAGGTCCATCATCGAAACACACTCTAAAACATAGCCCCTGTCAGATGATCCGACGATACCGCCAACGCTCGCCGCTTCGCCAACAATCGTTCCTCTCGAAAAAGCACTCCTAACGAAGCTGGAATTTTCTATGTAGCCAACAATTCCACCGATATCATAACCTGTAGCCTTGATATTCACCGAAGCAGAAACACTAAGGATATTTCCATTAGATTGTCCAACAAGCCCACCGACATGCTTATCGCCAACGACTTCACCTTGGAACGATGCATTTTTCAGGACCGAGCTCCCATAAATTCTACCAGCAATACCACCCACATTAAGTTGGCCTTGAACAAAGCCGTTAGTCACATGCACATTTTCAATAGAACCATGAAGCAATGCCACAACACCGCCCACATATCTCGATTGAGAAACGCGTCCCGTTACATTAAGGCGTTCAAATTTCAGATTAGCAATTTTTCCATCCAAAACCGAAATAAAGCCTATATCGTCTTCGCAAGGAAGCCAAATATTCAAATCGCTAATTGTGTGGTTTCGCCCATCGATATTGCCCTTAAAATAAGTGCTGCCAGAGGCATCCTTATTCTTACCGATTGTGATAAAGCCATTGCAGGAGCCCCCATCACACATCTCATGGGCGGAAGCCGAGGCATCGATGTCCTTTGCCAAAGCATAATCCGAAGAATACAGATAGGCGCCTGTACCTATCGCCTTCAAGTCTTCATAGTCTTCAATCAGGAAGGGTTTTTCTGCAGAACCGTCACCCACCATGGTGCCTTTTGCGGCAAAAGACTGAATCGCAAACAACGACAATACGGCCGAAACAACAAACCTAAATTTCATAATTCTCCTCGCTTATTTTAACAAAAATATACATTAATCCCGCCCGTAATACAATGCCCTATAAAAAGGAACCCCCGGCGATTGCCGAGGGTTTCCCTTATATTCAGTTTTAGATCCTTCGACTTCGGCGCTACGCGCCTCCGCTCAGGATGACACTCAGACTACGAGAGCCTGGAAATCATGTAACCGGCGCAGACTGCGGTACCAATCACGCCTGCCACGTTCGGGCCCATGGCGTGCATCAAGAGGAAGTTCTGCGGGTCATACTTGGCACCTTCCACCTGGGAAACACGGGCGGCCATCGGCACGGCGGACACGCCAGCAGAACCGATGAGCGGGTTCACAGGGTTGTTGGGAGTGCACTTATTCATGATCTTGGCAAGGAAGAGGCCTGCTGCGGTCGAGAAACCGAAGGCCACCACACCCATAGCGATAATCATGAGAGTCTGCGGACGGAGGAAAATGTCGGCAGACATCGTGAGACCCACGGAAGTACCGAGGAAGATAGTCACGATATTCATGAGTTCGTTAGAGGAGGTCTTCACCAGGCGTTCGACAACACCGGCTTCCTTGAAGATGTTACCGAGCATGAGCATGATGATAAGAGCAGAAGCATCGGGCACCACGAGGATGCACACGATCATCACCATCACGGCAAACACGATGCGTTCAGCCTTGGACACCTTGCGGAGCGCCTTCATACGGATCTTGCGTTCCTTGTCGTTGGTCATGAGACGCATGATAGGCGGCTGAATCAGCGGAACGAGGGCCATGTAAGTGTAAGCTGCCACGGCAATAGGTCCGATGAGGTGCTTTGCTAGTTTGTTTGCAGTAAAGATGGAGGTCGGACCGTCGGCACCGCCGATGATACCGATAGAGGCTGCTTCACCGAGAGTAAAGCCACCGAATGCCACGGCGCAGAACATGGTCGCAAACACGCCGAACTGAGCGCCACCGCCGAGGAGCAGTGTACGCGGGTTAGCGATAAGCGGTCCGAAGTCCGTCATGGCACCCACGCCCAAGAAGATGATGGGCGGGAAGAGTTCCAGGTGGATACCCTGGCTGATGTAGTAATAGAGACCGGCCGTCGGGGTAAACATACCTTCGATGCTCCAGCCACCATCGTAGAATCCCGCACTCGGGATGTTCACCGCCAGTGCGCCGAGCGAAATCGGCAAGAGCAGCAGCGGCTCGTACTTTTTGACAATCGCCAAGTACATCAGGACGAAACTCACGATCCACATCACGATCATCGAAGGGGTGACGTATGCGAATCCGGTGTCGCCTGCGAACTCAACGACCGAATTTAAAAGAGAACTCATTTATCTGTACCTCTTAGGCGATGGTCATGAGAGTCTGGCCGTCGACGACAGTGTCGGTTTCCTTGACGGCAATGGAGTTCACGGTGCCGGCGCACGGAGCGACGACCGGGTTTTCCATCTTGAGAGCTTCGATGATAGCCACTTCCTGGTTGGCGGTAACGGTGTCGCCGACCTTGACCTTCAGTTTGAACACGGAGCCAGCGAGCGGGCTCTTGACTTCGGTACCACCGGCAACAGCAGGAGCGGCGGCAGGAGCCGGAGCGGCAGCGGGAGCTGCAGCAGGAGCGGCGGCAACGGCGGCATTGGAATCAAGAACTTCTACTTCGACATCGTAGGTCTTGCCTTCGAAACTGATACGGACGGTTTTCTTCATTTTGATATTTCCTGGCTTAAAAGCCTGTTGAGTTTTAAAAGTTTACCTTACTTGACGATCGTCCAAGCAGGAGAGTTGATGTTTCTGTAAGCAGTCACGCGGCAGGGCTGACCGATAGCCTGGGTCGCCGCTGCGGTCACGAGGGCGAGGAACTGGTCGTTGCTCATGCCCGGGTGTTCTTCGAGGGCTGCCACGGCGGCAATGCCGAGGAAAGCCTGGAGCTGCTTGTTGGTGAAGCCCGGATGGACGCTCTTTGCGTTCGGATCCCAGTCGCAGTGGGCAGGACCGATGGTCTTGGGTGCTGCAGCGGCGGGAGCGGCGGCCGGGGCAGCCTTAACTGCAGGTGCCGGAGCCTTGTCCTTGTTGAGGCCGAGCTTGGCCATGATGAAGTTCATGAGGTAGCAGAGCACCGTGAGGCCCACGATAACCACCATCACCACGATAAGACCGGTTGCCTGGAATTCGATCAGGGAGCCGATACCGAAGGTGTCGGAGTCGCCCTTACAGCCCTGTTCGGTCGAAAATTCGCCCTTGCAGTAGGTCGAGCCCAGCTTGGCCTTGGCGATGGGCAACACCTTGTGGCCGCCGGCGTTTTCGATAGAATCGCGAACGTCGCGTGCAAGAACTGCCTGATCGTAGGTCTTATAGAGAACCGAATGGTTACCAGAGTGGGTTTCCACGATCTTGTAAACCATATCGTCATTCATACCCGGCATAGAAAGCTGCTCCTGAACCTGGGCGGCATCGGAGGGGAGCATGAGTCCGAGCTGTTCGTCGAACTTGCCCTTCACCTTTGCTGCAGGTTGCGGTGCAACGAGAGCCGGCTGCTGCACATCCTGGGCCGGAGCGGCGGGAGCCACCTGAGCTTCGGGTGCATTGGTCTGTGTTTCGTTCATATTGGATTCAATCCATTCTTTTGGGTTTCTGTTTTGTAAAAATCAGCGGTGAAAATTTAGAAAAAGCGGCGCTTGGTTAGTGCCGCCGAAAGCTACATCACCCCGGTTTCGAGGCCTTTTACGGGGATATAGCGTATGGAACCGTCCGGAGAGATAATCATGGCCACGCCGGCCATGTAATTCACCCATTTCCATTTTTCGTAAAAGCGCACATTCGCGTGCCCGTTCGTTACATAGGCAAGCAGCGGGACAACAAGATAGTCGTGCGTAACCAGGAAGTTCACCCGCTTCATTTTGCCCAAATTCGCCAAAATTTCATTCTGCAGCAATTCTTCGCTTCGCATTTCCAAATCATAGAACACATCCGGGTAAGCCCCTAAAAAGGCATACTTGGAACACACGACCCAGCCGCCGCCATCGGAGTTCGAATAGCTTTCAAATTTCAAGCTGTCTTTCATGTACCAGTCGCCATCGAGCCCGGCAAGCACTTCCAAATCGTATTTCGACTGACCATAACCCGCGGCTATGTTTTCGCAGGTTTCCAGGGTGCGGGTATAGCCCGAATAGCCGAAGTAGAACTTTTCCTGATTCACGGCAGCAAGGCGCTTTCCCAAATCCTGGGCGTACTTTTTTCCGTTGTCAGTCAAGTGGCCCTTTGCGCCTGTCTCGCCGGTGCGTTCACTGTGGCGGATAATGAACACGGCCTTTTCGTCGGCAGCCAAGTTCGCATAGACTTCGACCAAGTCGGTAAAGCCGTCGGCCTCTTGCGGGGTAGCAAGTCGCCAGGCGCCTGTATCGAAAATGTAATAGTTGTCATGGATGACGCGGCCTTCGCGGATTTCCTTGTCGTATTCGCCCGGGCCAAAGCCTACCGTATCTTTTTCCATGGGTTGCGCAAGGCGCCACTGGAATCCATTCGCGTCGCAAATAAAGCGCACCGACGAATGGTCCGACGTTTCATAATCATTTGCAAAATAAGCGCTCTGGCCCTGGTTCACATGAACGACCGTTCCTGCATTTGCATCGGTGCAAGGTTCAAAGGCGTAAGCAAGCGGAATAAAGCCACGCATGTAGCGTTCGAAATTCGGCACGTTCCCACCGTAGGCCGACGTTACGTTGTTCCGAATTTCGCCGTAGCGCCAGTTGCTATCGAGCCCCACAATCCAGTCGGCGACCTGGATTTTCCAGTTAGGGTCATTCCATACGCCATCGCCCTTCAGGTCTTCGCCCAAAGTGCCGATAAAGTTTTGCGATTCTTCTTTACTCAAGCGGTTCTGCACCATCGCCGCAATGGCAAGCAACACCGCATTGGAATCCATCGCATACTGCAGAGAATCCACCCCGAAGGCCGCAAGCGTTTCGTACTTCGCACGTTCCACGGCAGAATCTAACGGAACATGGTTCATCAAGTGCTGATCCACACGGGGGCGCGCCAAAAGATCCACTATATGGGCCACCTTGACGGAATCCGTCGAATCGGCGACGGCGATACGTTCTTCTAGAATTTCAAAGGTATATAGCGGTGCATAAATCGGTTCAAGCACCTGGACCGCCTGGGTATCGGGCTTTACCTCTGCTGGGTCCCCGTTTGCAGATTCGCCACCATTTGCGACACCGCCATTATTTTCTGCACTGCATCCAAACAAGAACAGGGCTGCTGCCAGGGCAGCACCCAAACATTCCACACACCATTTTTTTCTCATACGCGACCTACATCGTCATGGTTCCGGAATCTAGTCCCCTCACCGGAACATAACGAATGGTTCCGTCTTTCCCCATGATGATTGCAAGGCCCGCAAGGTAGTTGATCCATTGCTTGGTATCAAAGTAGCGCAGGTTCACCTTCTTGTCGGTGAAGTACGCCGTCAGCGGAACCACAAACATGTCGTGCGAAATGAATACACCCACTTTTTTCACGTTCGCAAATTCAGGCTTGATAATTTCGGTAATAAAGTTTTCGCTGTAATTTTGAAGGTCGTAGAACGCATCAGAGTACGAGCCCTTGTACGCATATTCAGAAGCCACGACCCAGCCGCCGCCATTGTTGCTCTTGTACTGTTCGAGTTTGCTGTTGTCCTTCACGTACCATTCGCCATCAAGCGCTTCAATCGTATTTTCAGAATAGCTAGCCCCGGCGCCCTTAGCAATATTTTCGCAGGTTTCCATGCTTCGAGTGTAGGTCGAGTTTGCAAAATAAATGTCTTCGCCCTTCAGCTTGGCGCCCACATCCTGCGACTGGGTCTTACCGTCATCGGTCAAATGCCCCTTCTTGCCGGTATCGTCGCTACGCTTGGCATGGCGCAAGAAGAAGATGACCTTTTCGCCCGGCTGCAGGCTCTTGTACACGTCTTCGAGATCTTCGAATTCCTGGATGTCATCACTTGTAGCGACACGCCACTTCTTGGTTGCGTCATCGTAGACATAATACTTTTCTTTATCGACACGGCCGTTCTTGATTTGGCCCGGGTATTCGCCCTTGCCATAGCCGTAGGTGTCTTTTTCGACAGCGGTAGCGGCGCGCCATTCATGCGTTTGGGCATCGCAAATAAAGCGAACCGTCGGGCCAGGCTGATCGTAGCCGCCACCGCAAAAATAGGCACTCAAGCTGTTCGTAATGCACTTGACCGTATCGGCATTCTGCGCATTGCAATCGCCAAAGTTATAGGCCCTGGACCAGAAGCGCTTCAAGTGCTTTTCAAAGGCCGGCACCTCGCCCATATTCCAGCTGGCAATGTTGTTGCGAATCGTCGCGTAAGAACCGCTGGTATCGAGCACCATGAGCCAGTCGGCAAGGTCTGCCTTGGCGTTGTTGTCGTCCCAGTTGCCGTTACCCTTAATGCGGTCAGCAATGCCTGCGGCATAAGAAGTCATCTCGGAGCCCGAGCCCTTGCGCTGCATCATGATAGAAATAGCAAGCAAGGCGCCACTGTATTCGTCGCCGTCAAAGAGTCCAATATCTTCGGCAGAGCGGCCATCGGTCGTAAGCTGCTGTTGCTGCTGGCCAAAGCCCCAACCGCCGCCAAAGCCGCCACCGGTGCTGCCGGAGCCGGAAGACTTGTCCCACTGGATTTCGAAACTCGAAAGAATTTCACGCAGCGCCTGAGCCTTGACCTTACGGATCGGCTGGTTGTTGCCGCTGTTTTCTACAAGCTTGAGCACGCGACCCGCTTCCATGTGGGTCAGAATATTCACATTCACCGTATCTTTTTCAGTCACGTCGACCACGGCTTCGAGTGTCACCGGCTTGGGAGAAAGTCCGCCCGTCAGTTCACTGCGGTAATAACCGTTCGCCTTCACGCGCAAATAGGGCGACACGTAGTCTACGCTATCAAAGCTGTAGTTGCCATCGCCATTCAAAATACAAGTCTTGTGGGTACGCTTGGAATCAGCCAAATGTTGCGTACTGTCAAGCTCAATCAGCTTAATGGATGTACCGTAGCGGAACGGCCCTTTTTCGGCGACACCCACCAAGTGTGCGCCCACTATACGCGGTTCAGCCGTATCGACAGCGGCCGTATTAACGGAGTTACCTCCGCCAAAGTTTCCCCAAGGCGAGGTGCTTCCGCCCGTACTCGAGCCCTTGTCGTCTTCATCTTCTACACCCGTGTACATCTTGCCATCGCGGCAAGAAATACCCGTACTCTGGGAGACTTCTTCAGAAGGAACCCACTCACCCGCTAGGCAGAAATACAGAATATTTTCGCTCTTGACCAAGAAGGATTCACCCTCGCTCTGGGCGGTACATTCCGGCAAGGCTTCTACATCGACCACGGCTGTGGTGTCTTCAATAACCGGTTCTTCAACACCAATAACCGGACCCGTCGAGGAACTTGATGTCGTTGATCCGGGTTCGCCCGGCTTATCCGGGTCTGCAGCACTCGAAATCGGACGGCCTAAGGAATCTTTCTGGACAACGCCACTGGAACGCTTTTCCCAGCGGGAACCGCTTGAGCGGCCTCTATGCCCATCGCCATCGTCATCACCGTATTCGTCTCCAATTTCGTCAGGGTCAACTTCCTCGTTCGAAGAAGACGAACTACCGGAACACGCCTGCATAGAGAAGGCGAACCAAGCAGAGATTATAATCCAAAACAGGCGATTCATTCGTCGATCCTAAAAACTATTCGCAATATAACAAGAAACTACTTTCTTTTCAACGAAAAAGCCAATAGAATCTGCCAATCGCCCCCACCAGCGCAGGGGCAATGAGTAGAATCACACAAAAACGGAAAAAATGGAACTTTTTAGCGCATTTTCCCGGTTTCGAGGAACCTCGAATGCATTTCGAAAGCCCTTTCCAAGGCCAGGGGCATGTGTAAACCCTTCGCATGTTTCAGGCTATATTCCAAGAAATCGGTGAGCGGTTCGCGGAAATCCGGGTGCGCGCAATTCTTGATAATCAAGCGGGCGCGTTCTTCGGCAGCAAGCCCACGCAAGTCGGCAAGTCCCTGTTCCGTCACGAAAATCATGGTATCGTGATCCGTCTGGTCCACATGGCTCACGTAAGGCACAATCGAACTGATGGCGCCGTCCTTGGCAACCGAGGGCGTCAAGAAAATGCCAAGGTAACAGTTGCGGGCAAAGTCTGCCGCGCCACCGATTCCGTTCATCATGGCAGAACCTGTAACAAGGCTGCTGTTCACGTTACCGAAGATGTCTGCTTCGAGCGCCGTATTCATGGAAATCACGCCCACGCGACGAATCACGTCGGGGCTGTTGCTCACTTCTTGCTGGCGAAGTACCAAATGCTTTTTCCATTCGGCAGCGTTTTCCACAAATTCTTTCTGCGCGTTTTCAGACAAAGTAAGAGCCGTGCCCGAAGCGACGCCGAGTTTGCCCTTCTTTAAAAGCGGGAACACAGCTTCTTGAATGACTTCGGTATAAAGGTCGATTGTTCCAAGGCGACTATCGTCGGACATGGCGCTAAGGACGGCGTTTGCCACCTTGCCTACGCCGCTCTGGAAGGCCATTCCCTTGGGGAGGCGGCCCATGCTTTCTTCATGGCAAATAAAATCCAAAATGCGTTCGCCGATGTTTCTGGAGACGGCATCCGGTTCCACGAATGGATTCACTTCGTCGAGGCGAGATGTTTCGACAACGGCAATCACCTTGCTCGGGTCAATTTTCACGAATTCAGAACCCACACGGTCGCCGGCGCTATAGATGGGGAGCGGTTTTGCATGCGGCGGAAGTTCCGGGAGCGCGGTATCGTGAATTCCCATGAAGGAATCTCCCAAGCGCGTATTCAATTCCAGAATGATCTTGGGAGCCATCTCAAGGTAGGTCACCGAGTTTCCGCCCGAGGTCGAAAGGCATACGCGACCGTCGCTCAATATGGCCGAGACTTCGATGATCGCGACCGTCGGCGCAGGCACAGCGCCTGTACGCACCAGGTAGCCCATCTTGCCGAGGTGGGCATCGATATACTTGATTTGACCCGCGTTAATCGCCTTGCGCAAGCTCGGATTGCTCTGGTAAGGCATTCTAAGCGACACCGCCTGCGCCCGGGCTAAAGCCCCGTCGCAGCTGTCGCCGGTCGACGCTCCCGAGAAGAGCGTCACCTTAAAAGGCTTGCCCTCGGCATGCAACTTTTCGGCACGTGCAGCCAAAGCCGTCGGAACCTCTTTGGGGTAACCCGCCAAAGTAAAACCGGACACTCCCAACACATCACCATCGTTAATCATTGCCGCGGCATCGGCTGCCGAGCACTTTTTAGAATCAAACCAATTCATACGATAAAATTAGATAAAAAGACATCTTAGTTCAGAATTCGGAATTCAGAATTCAGAGATTTTATCATTTCCGAATTCCGAAATCCGAAATCCGAATTGTATATTTCCCCCACGTGAAGCATTTTATCAAATACAACTTGATTGGCGTCATGAACACGCTCATTACCCTCGCCTCGGTCTGGATAATGCACCAGATGCTCGACTGGAACCTGGAACTTTCGAATTTTCTCGGATTCATTTTCGGCGCCATCAACAGCTACTTGATGAACCGCATCTGGAATTTCAAGAGCCATAACAAAAAACGCACCGAAGTCATCCGATTCATTATCGTGTTCCTTGCGGCCTACGCCTTGAACTTTGTCACGCTCGAAGCCTCCGTCTACGTTTTGAACACCGCCTGGTGCAAACCGTTTACCGACTTCATTTCGCAATTCATGAAACCCGGCTTTTTTGCAAACATTGTCGCGAACGGCGTGTACGTGATTGCAAGCTTTACGCTGTATAAGAAGTGGGTGTTTAGGTAATTCTGAATTCGGAATTCAGAGTTCGGAGTTGAGATAATTCAGAATTCGGAGTTCAGAGTTCGGAGTTGAAGGAAGTTACTAGTTCTGAGTTACTAGGAAATTTCAACTTTCATTTCTAGCAACTCGGAACTTAGAACTAAAAAACGCTCGCTAATAGCGAGCGTTTTTTGCAGCTAAGCTGCAGTAACTTTTCAAGATTTCCGATTAGAACGGTACGAGTTCGACACGGCGGTTCTTGGAGCGGCCCTTCTTCGTCTTGTTGTCGGCGATCGGCTTGTCGGAGCCGAAGCCCACGGCGCGAACGCGGTCAGAAGAAATACCGTTCTGGATGAAGTAATCCACCACCACCTGGGCACGATCCTGAGAAATCTGCTTGTTGGTTTCTTCGGAGCCCGTATTGTCGGTATGACCCTGGACTTCGATGTTAGCGGTGCTGAACTTCTTCATGAGCTTCACGATGTTGTTCAGGGTCTTGTAACTTGCCTTGGTGAGCTTCTTGGAGCCACTCTGGAAGTTAATGCCCTTCTTCAACTGTTCCAAGTCTTCAGCCTTGTTGAGCGGGCAACCCTTCTTGTCGATACGCACGCCTTCGAGGGTGTTCGGGCACTTATCGAGGAAGTCAGCCACGCCGTCCTTGTCGCTGTCGACCGGGCAGCCAGCGGTGTCAACGGCAGCACCCTTCGGAGTATCCGGGCACTTGTCAAGACCGTCGTAAACACCATCCTTGTCAGCGTCAGCAGCGCAACCCAGAGAATCAACAGGCACGCCCTGCTGAGTATTCGGGCACTGGTCAATACCATCAGGCACGCCGTCCTTGTCGAAGTCGAGCGGGCAACCGGTATTGTCAACATTCAAGCCGGCCTTCGTATCCGGGCACTTGTCGAGAGCGTCAGGCACGCCATCCTTGTCGGCGTCAGCCGGGCAACCCGTAGAATCAACAGCCACGCCCTGCTTGGTGTTCGGGCACTGGTCCTTGGCATCCGGAATACCGTCGCCATCGAAGTCGCCTTCGCAACCTTCAGCATTCACCTGGGCCCCTTCGCTGGTGTTCGGGCACTTGTCCATAGCATCGGGTACGCCATCCTTGTCGGCGTCAGCCGGGCAGCCGAGGGTGTCAACAGCGAGGCCAGCAGCAGTGTTCGGGCACTTGTCGAATGCGTCGGCAACGCCGTCCTTGTCAGCATCAGCCGGGCAACCCGTTTCGTCGACCGGAAGACCCGCAGGCGTATTTTCGCACTTGTCGAGACCGTCGTACACGCCGTCCTTGTCGGTATCCTGCGGGCAACCGACAGAGTCAGTCTTCACGCCTTCGGCGGTGTTCGGGCACTTGTCGAGAGCATCAGGAACGCCATCCTTGTCGAAGTCCGGTTCGCAACCGAGAGAATCAACGCTTGCGCCACCGCGAGTGTTCGGGCACTTGTCAAGGCCGTCAAAAATGCCATCCTTGTCGGAATCCTGCGGGCAACCGAGGCTATCAACCACTGCGCCGGCCGGAGTCTTTTCGCACTGGTCCTTGGCATCAGGTACGCCATCGCCATCGCCGTCGGTCTGCACATCCTTGACGTTGCCGCCAAAGCGCCAGGTGAGGGCTGCAGTCACAGCGACAGTCGGGGTCGGAGCATAGCCGTAGCTAACCGGGCCAGTCGTGTTGTCGTGATGGATGGTGTGTTCCTTGACATTCTTCATTTCTTCGTCAATGTCGTAACCGAGGTTAGCAAGAGTGCGGAAGGCAATGTCTGCACCCAAAGCGAAGTCGATGTGCCACGGCAGGTGGAAACGGAAACCTGGAGTCAGGAGCATCGGGTCGTCCATCGGGTCGCGACGGTATGAACCTTCTTCGATACGCATTTCGCCGGAGTATTCAACGAAGATGTCCATCCAGTCGGTCGGCATCACGTTCAAGCCCGTGCCATAAACCAAGGTATTGGTTCCCTTGTCGGCATAAACGAAGCTTGCATGGGTGTTCCACAAGACCGGTACACCAAGTGCGCCGAAGTTCAAGGAGAGCACCACGGTTCCAGCATAGTTAAATCCACCAGAGGTATACGGGTTGGTATTGCCACCGTCGTCATTCAAGTACCAGGCATGACGCGGACGGACGCCCACGTTTTCATCACCGGTCGGGAAATAGACATCACCCTGGATAGCGAGGCCAAAGAAGCTCTTGGAGTCACCAATGAGGCCGGCCTTCAACCAAACGTTCAGGTCGCCACGGCTAGCTTTCCAGAGATCGCCTTCGCCATCGCCCTTCAAGTTGGCATGGTCATAGTACAGCGGGAGAGCCACACCGAGGTCGATGAAATCCTTCAGACCAATTGCAGCGTGAACATTACCGCTAAGAGAACCTGCATTCCTATGGAACAAGCGTTCCTGCGAACCCTGATTGACCACGCCGCCACGGGACTGGGACCAAGAGTCCGTAGAGATATCGCCGCCCGTACCGAGTTCGATACCCCACTGACCCAACGTGTAAGCGTTGTGTTGATGTATACCGGAAGTTCCACCCTGAAGCCCGGACTGGGCAAAGGCAAGACCGCCAGCGACTAGTGACAAAGCAATGATTTTTTTCATTGTATCCCTCGCATGTCTTTATTACATTTTGTCCTCAATGTAGTATTTTTGCTATAGCAGGGCCCAATGTGACGCCGCTCACACCCGAAAACGCGTACAAAATTTGCGCAATGCAACCAAAAGTTTATATTAGGCATCAAAATAGCGCTTATGAACCCGATTTTATCCATACAAAATATCCGCCGTGACTTTAAAATGGGCGAAGAAACGGTCCACGCGCTGCGTGGAGTTTCTTTTGACATCTATCCCGGTGAATTCGTGACCATCATGGGTACCAGCGGTTCGGGCAAGTCGACCATGCTGAACATTCTGGGTTGCATGGACAAACCGACCTCCGGACAGTACATTCTGGACGGGGAACACACCGAAAAACTGAAGCGCGATGCCCTCGCCCGCATCCGCAGCCAGAAACTTGGATTCGTGTTCCAGAGTTACAACTTGCTCAGCCGTACCACGGCCATCGAAAACGTAGAACTCCCGCTTTTGTACAATTCCAAAATTTCGGCAGCGGAACGCCACCGCCGCGCTATCGAGGCATTAAAGATGGTCGGACTCGAAAGCCGCATGAACCATTTGCCCAACCAGCTTTCGGGCGGCCAGCAACAGCGAGTCGCCATCGCCCGCGCGCTCGTAAATGACCCAGTGATTATCCTCGCCGACGAAGCCACCGGAAACCTGGACACGCGCACCAGTTACGAAATCATGATGATTTTCCAGGAGCTGAACCGCCAAGGAAAAACCATCGCCTTCGTGACGCATGAACCCGACATCGCGACCTTTAGCGGGCGCACCATTACACTACGCGACGGCCTCCTTAAAAAAGACGTCAAGAACGAAACCGTGCAAGACGCCAAAGCCGCCTTCGAAGCGCTCCCTCCCCCGGAGAAGTTTGAGGAATGAGGTCGCACCTACGGTGCTTTGAGCAACGAGGTCGCGCTTTGCGCTCTGAGCATTTCAAAAAAGAGCCCCATACCTCAAAGGGAGCGTAGCGACCGACCTCACACCTCATACCTAACCACTTCCTACTGTCTACTTCTAACTTCCTACTGTCTATGTCCCCACTAACTCTCATAAAAATTTCCCTCCGCGCCTTGTTGCGTAACCGCATGCGCACCTTCCTTTCGGTGCTCGGCATCGTGATCGGTGTCGCGGCAGTCATCACCATGGTCGCCATGGGCGAAGGTTCCAAAAAATCGATCAAGGAACAGATGACCGCCATGGGCACGAACGCCATCATCATCATGCCGAACCGCGACCGTCGCGGCGGCGTGCAGATGGAATCCACCGAATCGCTCGAAGAAGCCGACGTCATCGCTATCCGCGAAAACGCCACCTACATTAACGGAGTCTCGCCCATGATAACCGTAGGCGGGCAGGCCATTGTAGGCAACAACAACTCCCCCACGGCCTTGAGCGGCGTATCGGCCGACTACCTGAAAATCCGCAACTACGAAATCGAAGACGGCGTCATGTTCGACGACCAGGCAGACCGCATGGCCAAAGTCTGCGTGATTGGCCAAACTGTCGTGAAAAACCTGTTCCCCGAAGGCGACCCCATCGGCAAAACTATCCGCTACAAGAGCATTCCGCTCAAGGTCATCGGTACCCTAAAGGCGAAAGGCTCCGGCGATTTCGGGCAAGACAACGACGACGTGATTTTTACGCCCTACCAAACGGTGATGAAGCGGTTCAACGCCACCACGAACATCCGCCAGATTTACGCGAATTCTATTGGCGAGGGCTACGCGGCGCAAGCCACCGAAGAAATCATGGGAATCTTGAAAGAACGCCGCAGCTGGACAAAGCCCACCGACCCCTTCCGCGTTTTTACCCAAGAAGAAATGATCCAGATGGTCACCAGTACCTCGGACATGCTCTCGCTGGTGCTGACCGCGATTGCAGGAATTAGTTTGTTTGTAGGCGGTATCGGCATCATGAACATTATGTATGTGTCCGTGACCGAACGCACCAAGGAAATCGGCCTGCGTATGGCTATCGGTGCACGCGGCCGCGACATTCTGTTGCAGTTCCTTTTTGAATCGGTCATCATCAGCCTGCTTGGCGGCGCCATCGGGATCGCCCTTGGCATTGCCGCTTCCGAGACGGTCAAGATTGCCATGAACTGGCCCATGAGCGTGTCCATCACGAGCGTTATCGTGAGCTTTGGCGTATGTTTTGCTACTGGCGTGTTCTTTGGATGGTACCCGGCCCGTAAGGCTAGTCGCCTGGACCCCATCGAAGCGCTACGATTCGAATAATATGTAATACAGGTCACAAAAAACTTACATTTTGCTTGCAAAAAAACGAGGGATGCTATATTTCTTCCGTATAACCGGAGAATGATATGCATCTTAAAAAGTCGACAGGGGTTATAGCCTCTACCTTGGCCGCTCTTTCTGCATCTGCAGCTTTTGCCGCTACCACGCCATACGACCTGATTCGCCCGACCTGGCCCTTGAGCTGGGACGCGAAGGTGTTCGAAAACTTTGACACGACGGTCACCAAGAAGATTGGCGTTCTGAATATTCCCGCAACGCCCGCAAGCTTTAAGGCGGGGGCGATGATGCCCGACACCCTGGACCAGGCCTACTTTGATGCCATCAACACCAAGATTTCGCCGATCCGCGTGAACCAGGCGGGCTACCTCAAGAGCGACACGGAACGCCAGTTCTACTTCGTAGGCAGCAAGGCAACTGAATTCGAAATCGTGGATGCAGACGGCAAGTCGCTCAGCACCAAGATAACCGGAACATTCACCGCAACCGAAACGGCCACCAAGAGCGACTGGACCATTATTGCTGGTACAGATGCCGCTACAAACGACCTGAAGCGTTACAAGGTCGAAATCACCGGACCTGAAGGCAATATCTTTGTCGGCAAAATCCCGCAGAACGTACCTACCGAAAAGCGCCTGCGCATCAAGGTCGGTGACGAAATCTCTAGCACCTTCATTGTGAGCGACGACGTTTACACCATGGCAAAGGACGCCACGCTCAAGTTCTTTGGAATCCAGCGCAGCGGCAACTCCGAATCCTGGTTCCATGGTCCGAGCCATACCAAAGACGGCGGCGGCGCGATTACTACGGCAGGAGATACTACCTCTTCCTTTGACGCATCTAGGGCAGGTTCCCTTGCTGGTGGCTGGTACGATTGCGGCGATCACCTGAAGGAATCGCAGACCATGGCGTACGCCTTCATGACCCTTGCCGTGATGCATGCTACCAACCCCGGTAAAGACGTGGACCACTACGATTACAATCAGGGTGAATTCGTGAAGACCGACGGCGTGCCCGATGTCTTGCGCGAGGCCAAGCATGGTGCTGACTTCTTCCTGAAAGCGTACGAATTTGCAAAGGGCGTCGTTGACGACATGCCCGTTTCCGTGGGCAGCTTCGGCAGTGATCACGGCTGGTGGGGACGCCCCGAAGCTCAGGATTACGTGAATGCCAAACATCGCGGAGGTCCTACCGAACGCACGGTCCGACTTGGCGAACTCGGCTCCAACATCTCGAGTGATATTGCCGCGGGTCTCGCCATTCTCTCCAAGGACTACGCCAAGTACGACAAGAAATTTGCAGACAGTTGCTTGGTGGTTGCCGAAAAGATGTACGCCTTTGCCAAGGACTTGGCCCAAGGCAAGACTTTCAAGAACAACAAGGCTTTCTTCGATACTCCCGCCTACAACAACAACCACGAATACCTTGATGACTTGGCACTTGCCTCGGTGGCCCTCCTTTACGCTACAGGCAAGAAGGATTACGCCGACGATATGATCCGCACGACGGAACTTTTCAAAGGTCAACGAATCATCGACGGCGCAGGCTTCTTTGGTGGCGGTTGGTTCGCTGCCGATGCGAGTGGCATGCTTAAAAACCCAAAGAACACCAACTGGGCAAACGCCCATAGTTTCGCGCTGTACGCTCTGTACAAGTTAATTCTTGCCGACAAGACCAAGGCGACATCTGAATATGGACTTACCGAAGATGAACGTCTCGCGGCCATCGAAGACTGCCTTGCCGACATGATTGCCAACCTTGGCGATGTAAGCGGCACAGGGACCGGTTCCATCGTTCTTCCCAAAGGGGACATCAGCTGGACACAAAACACCGTCAGCTACAATCCCACTTGGTACACCATGTTTACCGACCAGAAATGGAATTTCAACCATTATCAAGCCGGAAACATCTTTGAAGTTTTGGCATACGCCGACGTGGCCGCCGATATCGAAAAGCAGGGCGTCACGCTTCCGGCCATGGCAAGTACGGGCCTCAAGGCAAGCGAAATGCGCCAGCTCGGCATCAACCAGCTGAACTACATGCTCGGCGTGAATCCGTGGGACGTTTCGTTTGTGTACGGCATTGGTGACAAGAACGATGCCCACCCGCATCACCGTGCTTCTAACCCCGAAGGTAAGAACACTCCGGGTTTTAACTACAAGTATGCTTGCCCCGTAGGAGCCCTTTTTGGTGGGACTGTTCCTGGCGATTCAAGCTCGTTGGTTCCGGAAAACGAAACGAGTTGGAAAGACTGGGAAAAATCAGAAACTTGCCTTTATTCCTCCGCAACACTTCTTTCGGCCCTTACCTTTGTAAGCAACGGCGGCAACGACTACTACGAAAAGAAGTGCGACAACTGCAAGACCACGGAAACCTCGCCCTTCTCCAACGAAGTTTACGCAACGGCATACCATTATTTCTGGACCGACAGCACGGATTATTTCAGCATCAACTTCTATAACG
This sequence comes from Fibrobacter sp. UWB1, assembly GCF_002210325.1. NCBI lineage: Bacteria > Pseudomonadati > Fibrobacterota > Fibrobacteria > Fibrobacterales > Fibrobacteraceae > Fibrobacter > Fibrobacter sp. UWB1. The sequence continues at coordinate 125,957 of NZ_MWQL01000004.1, read as the reverse complement.
AAACCCTTGAAGATGCTGACAGCGTTGTGGCCTACATTTACTTTGATGCAACCGAAGAAGATGTTGACGCTTGCGGAGCTATGTTCCTTGTTGACATCTGTCGAGCATACGACATGGACATGGGAGGATTCGACAAGCCTTGTTCTGACGCAACAACAACAATGACAAAGAACATGAGTACACCGAAAAAGGTCGACGACACCTACAACAAAGACAAAAAGACCTACATCTGGGAGCAGGCCATCAGCATCGGCACCATCAGCCTTGGCGGCAGGCTTCGTCTTGACATCGGAATTTCTTCTGGAACCAAGGTCGATGGCAAATGCGAAGAACTTCTCACGCCCTCCAAGGTCAAGGTCACTGACAGTTGGAGCTTTACCGCGCACTCCGAATCCAAGGATGCTCCCGCCTACGACGGCGTTCCCGAATGGGACAAGGATCAGGGCGATATTCAGCAGGCACCTCAAGATCCGTACATCGTTATCCGCAGCAAGGGCAAACTCCTGTGGGGTTACGGTCCGGGCAACACCACCAGCGACCGCGTAGGCTTTGTTGCGCCGAAGACAACCATTGCCAAGGCTCGCATGCAGGTGAACAAGAGCAAGCTCTATGTGCTAGCAAGTGCACAGGGCTCCAAGACCGTGAAGATCTTTGACATGCTCGGCAACCAGCTGATGGCCCAGGACTTCTACGGAACCCGCACCGAAGTGAACCTCGCCAAGCTTCCGCACCGCGGCGCCCTGATTGCAAGAGTCGTACAAAACGGCAAGACGCTTGCAACCCAAAGCATCAAGGTGAAATAATTCGGAGTTCGGAACTAAAAGAATCAGCGCCCGAAAGGGCGCTTTTCTTTTACATTTTTTTACAGTCTACTTCCTACTGTCTACTTCCTACCGTCTACTGTCTACTGCCTACTTTTACTATACTATAGGCATGGAACTGCTAGAATTTTTAAAACCGATGCCGGTCGTGGGCATTCTCCGCGACATTCCCCAAGGCGCCGAAGAAGCATGCGTCAAAACCGCCGTTGAATGCGGACTCAAGGCGATCGAAGTCACCATGAACACCGCAAGCGCCGAATCGATTATTGCAGCCCTCAAGGCCGCGGCAAAGCCTCACGGCATTGCCGTAGGTGCAGGCACAGTCCGCCACGGCAGCGACCTTGAAAAAGCAATTGGTGCAGGCGCCGAATTTATCGTGACGCCCAATACGCGCAACGAAATCATCCGCCTGTCTGCCACGGCTCGCATCCCGATTATTCCGGGCGCATTGACACCCACCGAAGTGCAAAAGGCATACGACCTTGGCGCCACCGCCGTAAAGATTTTCCCGGTGAACTGCGTGGGCGGGCCCGAATACATCAAGGCTCTCCGCGGGCCGTTCCGCGACATCCCGCTCATGGCATGCGGCGGCGTGAACCCGGAGAACGCCGCAAGCTACCTGAAGGCCGGCGCAAACCTGCTTTCGTTCGGCGCAAGCATTTACGACCCGAAGCTAATGGCCGCAGGCGACTGGGCAACCATTGCCGAACGCCTGAAGAAACTTCTGAAGTCCATTCAATAGCTGATGCTGAACCAAGTTCAGCATGACTCAGGCACGAAAATCAAACAACAAAAAAATCCTGCTTTTAAGCAGGATTTTTTTAGATCCTTCGACTCGTTTCACTCTCCCCAAAGAGGATAACTCAACTTGAGAACTAAAGTTCTTAGTTTCGTATAGCTCAGGATGACACTCATACAATGTGGGATGTGTAATGTGTGATGTTTAATTACTCATTTCACATTTCTCATCTCACATCACTCATCACTTCTTACGCATTTCCTGTTTCATCTTGTACATGGAAACGTCGGCGCTGTGCAGCATGTCGTCGACTTCCTTGTAGTCTTCGCTGGAATGGGCAACGCCGTAAGCGAAGGACGCCTGCTTATCGACAATCTTGATTTCGGAAACAATCTTCTCCATGCGTTCTGCACAAACGAATGCACCCTTTACATCTGTTTCGGGGCAAATGACCATGAATTCGTCGCCGCCCATTCTAAAGAGTTGGTCAGTTTCACGCAAGATATCCTTGATTGATGTCGAGACAGAGCGCAAAAGCAAGTCACCCGCCTGATGCCCATAGCGGTCGTTCGTTTCCTTCAGGCCATTCAAGTCAAAATAAATGATGGCGAACTGGGTTCCATAACGCTTGGAGCGCGAGAACCATTCGCGCAGCGAGAACATACCATGACGGCGGTTAAAGCAACCCGTCATGTCGTCGGTCAAAGAAATATCGCGGAGGTTGCGCAACGATCGGGCCAAGCGAATATGCACATTCACGCGGGCAAGCAGGATTTCGGCAATGGCACTCTTGCTCACAAAGTCCGACGCGCCCGCCTGGAAGCCCTTAGTCACGCTGTCGGAATCTTCACGGTTCGTAAGGAAGATTACCGGCAGATCATCGAGAGCATGGCGTTGGCGAATACGCAGGCAGACATCGAAGCCGTTCATCTTCGGCATGTTGATGTCCAAGAGTACCAAGTCCACCTTGTTTTCGCTCAAGTAATCCAGAGCGTCTTTTCCGGAATTGCAGCATTCAACGCTATAGCCGACACGTTGCAAGAGATCCTTGGTCTTGTCCAGGATATCTTCATTGTCGTCAACAACAAGAATTTTTTCTTCAACCATAGAAAAACCTCCCATTAAACAACCTTGGGATTCCCTTAAATTAATATTGTTTTTTGACTTTGTCTACAAAAACTCTAGGGTTGGCACCCGTTTAATAAGTCCCAAGGCGGCCGCATGCTCAAAAAACAGCGAAAGCGAGCGTTTGCGTTCATCGGTAAAGCTGTAATCCAGCGCCGAATAGTAGTTTTCTACGACCGTCCGCGGCAAATCGACGGGGTACCGGGCAAGCCAGCGGTCAAGGCATTTCGAAGGGTTCTCGCGAAACAGTCCAATGCTTTCGCGAGTCGCCTGCAGGTAGCGGAGTAAAGTTTGTTCTAAACCAGGTTCGAGAGCGCTCTTTGCAATAATCCATGCGCCAAAGACAAACGGCACGTGTTGCCAGTCCTGCCAAAGCGCGCCCAGGTCGTAATCGTAAGCAAAGCGGTGGCGTTCGTTTTCTTCGAGCGCCTGGTCACCAATCAGCAAGCACGCGTCATCGCTTGCGGCGTAAGGCGCGGACTTGTATTCGGGCGAAAGACCTAACCGCTCTTGCAGCAAGATTTTGAGCAGGTTGATAGACGTCATGCTTTGCGCCGTAAGGCACACCGACTTGTGCGAAAGTTCTTCGATCGGCACCTTCGAAAACAGCTTCACGGAACGCACTTCAAAGGAACATGAAGTACAAATATCAGGAGCAAGCACAAAGGCTCCCGGCTTTTGCGCAAACGTAATCGACGACGCCGGAGACAAATGGATTGACCCATTCTTAAGCCCTGCACAATGCGCACTCGGAGGGCCATCCACAAATTCCACGTCGCTAAATTCGGACTCTCGTCCAAGGAAGTCATGAAAAAACGGCGCACAGACCAAAAAAGGGATTCGTCCAACTCGTAAAGCCATGTAAAAAAGTTAATTTTTCACCACGACCTACAACAGGGTCGAAAAATAAAATAACCAAAGAATAACCGAAAAATGGCTAAGGTATAATGGCTGTATTTCATGTAAAGAAGACCTCGCTCGGCGACGACCAGACGTCTCTGGTGTTCAAGGGCAAGATTGTTGAAGGCCCAATTAGCAAGGGCATGACTGTGGAAATCCCCGTCACACAAGAGGCGGTGGTAAGAATGAAGATTTTTGATGTCGTCCTGTTCGAAAAGCAGAAGGACGAATCGAAGAAGGTCGGCCTGGTTGTTGATTTCAAGGATCTTCCGGATGACATGGAAGTGATCATGAGCTTGAACATCGCCGAAGAAGACCTGACAATTGTTAACGAGTAAGGCAATTCAGCCTTTTCGCACACAGGGATGATACAATGATCAATGAAAGACTGCGGGGAGTGAATTTGGGTGGATGGTTCAGTCAGGTAGACTGCATCCAGGAAAAAGATCCCGTAGGGTTTCCCGGGATCATTGAACACATCAAGACATTCCTTGGGGACAGCGATTTCAAGCGCATCCGCGGTGCGGGGTTCAACCACGTGCGCCTGCCGGTGGACTACTTCAACTTGTTCGACGAAGGAACGATCAAGCCTAAAGAAGAAGTTTTCGCTCTGCTGGACAAGGCCATCAAGAACATTCTGGCAAATGACCTGTACGTGATTCTTGACCTGCACAAGTGCCCGGGCCACGACTTTCACCTCGGCTCTTACCAGGAGCAGCCATTCTTTGTAAGTGCCGATGCCCGCAAGGATACCGCCAAGGTCTGGTCGTTTATGGCCGAACGTTACAGCGGCGAGTCCCGCGTGATGATGGAGCTCCTGAACGAGCCCGCTGCGGCCGACTCCCTGGTTTGGGACAAAGTAAAAGACGAAATTTTCTGGGCAATCCGCAAGCACGCTCCCAAGAACACGATCGTGGTCGGCAGCAACAAGTGGAACAGCGCCCACGAATTCAAGTACCTGACCCCGATGGACGACGACAACGCCATCTACAGCTTTCATACCTACACCCCGGTGACATTCACGCACCAGGGTGCCGCCTGGATCAACGACCCGTTCTTCAAGATTGAACGCCCGTGGCCAGGCGACTACGCCGCTCCCGAGGCCGGTGCCACCACCCGCCTCAACGTGGAATTCGGCAAGTGGGACAAGGCCCGCCTGCAAGAAAGCATCCAGAACGCACTCGACTTCCGCGCAAAGTACGACCTGCCCGTCGCCTGCAATGAATTCGGCGTATACGTGCAAGTCGCACGCAAATACCAGCTCGCCTGGATGCGTGACTTCATGGAAATTCTGCGCGATGCAGACGTGGGCTACAGCTACTGGAACTACAAGAACCTGGACTTCGGCATCGTATCGAAAGGCGAATCGCTGCACCAGAACTTAAAGCAGTACGACAACGCCGACCGCCTCGACAGCGAACTCATGGAACTGCTGGCCAGAGGATAATTCGGAGTTCGGAATTAAGAATTCGGAATTAATCGCAACTCATCAAGCTAGAAATAGATCTCACATAAAAAATCCCGACGCAAACGTCGGGATTCTTTTGATTTATAAACTCCGAAATCCGAACTCAGAATTCTGAATTTACCGCTACTTTCCGGCGGTGCGCTTCTGCATTTCGCGGCGCTGGGCTTCGGCAAGCATACGAGCCATTTCAAGACGGCTGTCTTCCTTTTCCTTACGCTTGGTTTCTTCCTTGCAGTTCACGCACTTGGTGGCCGTAGGCACGGCAATCAGGCGGGCCTTCGGAATCAGTTCGCCGCAAACCTTGCAAATACCGAAAGTTCCCTTCTTGATGCGCTTGAGTGCTTCTTCGAGGTAAACCAGATACTTGCCTTCGCGGGCTGCCAAGGAGAAGTTCGTTTCGAGAGCGTTATAGTCGGTTGCTAGGTCGGCACTGTTCGATTCGCCACCTTCACCCGCCTGCGCCTGATTCTTGAACGTTTCGGTCTTGTCAAAATCGGTCTGCGCCGTTACAATCTGCCTACGTTTTTCAATCAACATATCCTCAAAAAACTTGAGGTCAGCATCGCTCATTTTTACAGGTTTCTTTTCAGCCATGGTTTTCTCCTTGGTTGCGATTATACTCGTTTGTACCGATAAAGTGATAAATAACTTTTTTTTCGCGAAAAGGGTAAACTTTTTTTAGAAAATATCAATATTAATATTCAAACCGCTCTTTTTGATGTCATTCAGCAGGGCATCGACGTCCTGAAGCAGCTTATCCAACCCCTTGTTGAACGGGGAATCCAGACCAATAATCAAACCGGCGGTATTGTCGTCTTGCGTAAGTTTGCCCAAAACGGAGGCAGACTGTTCCTTGAGGGCCTTGACCGTTTCCAGCAGTTTGCGGGTACGGTCGACCAGGCTTCCCAGGTCGTGAACCTTGGCAGCACCGGTTTGGGCAATAGCCTCCAGGGCCGCCTGGGCATTACCCAGGCTGTGATCGCATTCATCCAGGAGCGAATCGACCTGAGTTTTCCAGCTGTTCACGTTCACCTTGGTCTTGCGGACAACGTTCTTGGCCTTTTTGGAAACGCGATCCAGCTGTTCGCCGGCCTGGCCGTTCGAAAGAGAATCCATGACCGAGCGGGCAGAATCCTTCAGTTCGGCAAGGTCCGCCATAATGGCGCCCACCTTTTTGCCAAAACCGCTCATACCCTGATCAAAATGACCAATCAGCGTATCTCCCTGGTGAACAAGTTCCTTGGAATCGCCCGTAAGCACGCACATTTCGCGTTCACCCATCAGGCCTGCGGTAATCAGGCGGAACTCGGAGTTCTTGGGAATGATTGTTTCCGCAAGGACTTCGACCGTCACAAAGACAGCATCGTCGGTCAGCTGCACCTTGGTAATCTGGCCGCACGGAATACCGCGCACCTTAACCAAGTTCCCCGGAGAAAGCGTACCGATAGCATCGTAAGACACCACGAAGGTATAACGTTCATGGAACGGACTAGACGGATGGAAAAAGAACCATGCCGCAGAACATGACGCCACGATAATGGCGAACACGATAAACGGAAAAAGGTTCTCTTTAATGCGTCTTGTGACCCTATTCATAGTAAGACCAGTTTTGATTGTCGAAATCTAACAAATCATCGACATACTCACCCTTGGCCTTGGCCTTAATCTTTTGCATTAGGGACTCATTGAAGTCCTGAGCCACGTTCTGACCGTTATATTTCATCAAGGTATTCATGGCAATGACCTCGGAAATCACGGTCAGGTTCTTGCCAGGAGCCACAGGAATCACGACTTTGGGGATTCTGACCCCCATGACCTCTTCTTCCTGCTCGTTCAAGCCTGTGCGGTCGTAACCGCCGTCGCGCTGCCATTGCTGCAGTTCTACGATGGTTTCGATCTTTTTTGCCTTGCGGATGGCATGAATACCGAACATGGAGCGGATATCGAGGATGCCCACGCCGCGGATTTCCATGTGGTGCTTGATCAAGGGGTCCGGACGTCCGATAATGGCACGGCCCACGTTACTGATGTGGACCACGTCGTCGGCCACCATGCGGTGTCCGCTTTCCACGAGGTCCAGTACGCATTCGGACTTACCCACGTTGCTGTCGCCCACATAAAGCATACCGACGCCATAGACGTCGACCAGGCTTCCGTGAATAATGGCATGTGGAGCAAAGAATTCTTCAAGAATACGCTGGGCGATCTTGTTGAATTCATACGTGTGAAGCGTGGTCGAGAACAGCGGGATGTTCAAGCGGTCACACATGGCCTTGAGTTCGGGGTGCGGCATCTGCGAATGCGTTACCACCCACATCGGGGCCTTGAATACAGACAAATTCTCAAAGACTTTCGCACGGCCTTCGGGGCCAATCGATTCCAAGTAGTTCCATTCCGTGTGCCCGACTACCTGGATCTGCTGCGAACTGTAAACCTTGGTGTAACCTGCCATGGCAAGGCCTGGGCGGTGAATACCGCTTTCGGCAATAGGGGCGTCCAAAGCAGATTCCGGAGAATGGCAGGCCATTTGCAGGTCCCTGCCGTAATGCAAAAAAAAGTCCCGCACCAGGAGACGTTCCCGGTGCAGGATCTTTATGTCTTTTAATCTAGACTCAGCCACGATTGCAACCGGTTATACAACTTCGGAAACAGGCTGGGCACGGTGATCGTTCTGCTTGTCGTTTGCCTTCTTGAGCTGCACCTTGATGCGTTCAAGGGTTACATCAACTGCCTTGCCCATGTTTTCTTCGTCGGCGGAGGCTACAACCTGGGAGCCGGTAATGTTCACAGTAATTTCGCAATGGCGCTGATGTTCAACTTCATGGTCAAGGATAACGGAGGCACTGGTGATATTCGGATAGAATCGAGCTAATTTGTCCATTTCTTCTTGAATACGATCCTGGAGTCCGGCAGAAGCATTAAAGTGACGAGCAGAGAACTGAATATCCATAATATTAACCTCCTTAAAAAGGGTTTTCGTATGTATTGCAGAGCTTTTTGCTCTACGTCTAGAGTATATACATCTTTTTTTGTTCAAAAACAAAGGGTTTTTCAAAAATTTTCAAAAAAAGTTATTCCAAATTGGAATAATGGCCGAAAATTCGGCTTTTTGGAGCTAAAACCGCCTATTATATAAGTTTTTTGCGTTTGCTGGCGGGCAATAAATGCAGCTCTTCTTCGCGGTATTTTGCCACCGTACGGCGCGCTACCTTGATTCCCTGTTCCATCAGTTTGTCTGCAATGGCCTGGTCCGAAAGAGGCTTCTTCTTGTCCTCTTCGTCCACGAGTTTTTTGATGGCATCCAGGATGGTTGCGGAGCTGAGTTCTTCGCCATCGGGCGAGGAATCTTGCTTGACACCCGAAGTAAAGAACTGCTTGAGTTCGAAAATGCCGTAGGGCGTGTCGACATACTTGCCGTTGACCGAGCGGTTCACGGTACTCACGTCGCGCTTGATGTCGTCGGCAATGTCCTGCTGCACCATGGGCTTAAGGAATGCCGGGCCCTTGGTGAAAAAATCCTTTTGGCGTTTGAAAATCGCCCGCATCACGAGTTCCATAGTCGTGTAGCGGTTATCGAGCGCCTTGATAAATTCCACCGCCTTAAAGAGGTGCGTGCGCACGTATTCCTTATCGGACTTGGAGGCACCCTTGTCGTCGAGAATCGCCTTGTAAGTCTGGTTTACGCGCAAGCGTTTTTGCATCGAAGAACGCACGGATTCGACTTCCATGCGACCATGCTTGTCGATTACCTTGAGATCGGCGGCAACGGTCTGCACGCGAGAATTTGAAAGTTGGAAACCCGGATGCGGGTTGAGTTTTGCAAAGCTTGCAACGGCACGCTGCACGTCTTCGGTCGAAACGCCCAAGGACTTTCCGATTTTTGCATAACGGAGCGCAAGCAAATCGTCGTAGCATTCTTCGAGAATCTTGATGCCGAGCGGCGGAAATTGCGGGAGCGCATAAGCCTGAATCAAAAAACATTCACGCTGGTTACGGGCGCCAATACCGCGCGGGTTAAAGCCCTGCAGCACATGCACCGCCTCGCGCACCGGCAAGGAACATTCCTCTAGCGGGACTTCGTTACGGAGCATGGATTCAATTTCGTTGATGTAAGGGTCGCTCGACAAGCGCACCGGAGCCACCTCGGCAGATACTTCTTGCAAAAAGCCGTTTTCGTCGAGAGAATCGATCAGGTATTCCACCAGCGAACGGAATTTCTTTTCGGAGCAATTGCTTTGTGCAAGCTGTTCCAGCTGTTCGCGGGTGCCCGACCAAAGCGAAAGCTGGTCGCGCAACTGGTCTTGCAGGCTTTTGCCACGATCTTTAATGGGGCGGTCCCATTCGTCATCGGAATCGTTACCCACATTCAAGTCCTTGAAAGGCGCATCTTCGTTCATGGAGCCGTCTTTCAAGTACTGTTCGTAATTGATATCGTTGCTGCCGTCCAAAAGGCTGCTGTCGCCCATGGCGCTGTCTTCGAGGCTAGAATAGTCGCCCGAATCGTAGTCGTCGAAATCGTCTTTGACTTCGCGCAGTTCGGCTCCGGAATCCGGAAGTTCGTCTTCGTGGACTTCGCGCTCTTCCATCGGGGCGGCATCGTCCAATTCCAGAAGCGGATTGCTTTCGAGTTCTTCTTTGATGGCGGTATCGAGTTCCAGGGAATTCTTCTGCAGAATGGTTACAAATTGCCTCAGCTGGGGCGAAAGATTTTGCTCCAGCCGCTGGTTTGTACCTATTTGCAGTCCGATATCCATATTTATCCTAAACTGAAGGAATCGCCCAAGTAAATGCGGCGGGCTTCGGGGTCGTTCGCCAAATATTCCGAAGAACCTTCGGTCAGCACCTGGCTCTTGTACATAATATAGGCGCGGTCAGTAATCGAAAGCGTTTCACGCACGTTGTGGTCGGTAATGAGAACGCCCATGCCGCGTTCCTTAAGGCCCGAAATAATGGACTGGATGTCGGCCACGGCAATCGGGTCAATGCCTGCAAACGGTTCGTCGAGCAGCAAAAACGAGGGGTCGCTTGCGAGGGCGCGAGCAATTTCCAGACGGCGGCGTTCACCGCCCGAGCAGCTCATGGACTTGGTTTTGCGAATATGCGTAATCTTGAATTCTTCAAGCAATTCTTCGAGGCGGCGCTTACGTTCGGAACGCTTCATGTTCTGCGTTTCAAGAATTGCCATAATGTTGTCTTCGACGCTGAGCTTGCGGAAAATCGAAGCTTCTTGCGGCAAGTAACCGATGCCGAGGCGCGCGCGCTTGTACATAGGCTTGTCCGTCATCTCGATGTCATCGAGGAAAATGTGTCCGGACTCCGGGCGTACCATGCCCACGATCATGTAGAACGAAGTCGTCTTGCCGGCACCGTTAGGGCCGAGGAGTCCGACAATTTCGCCCTGCGACACGCGAATGGACACGTCGCTCACCACTTGGCGACCGCCATAGACCTTTCTCAGGTGTTCCGTGCGTATGGTACTAACAAGATTCTTCATACTCTCCCAATTTACAAATCTTTCGGCGGTGCGATTGCCTTTTCACGGGCTTTTCGCATTATATCCAATTTGCTTTTTAAGTTACCGGCTTTTTTATTATCGTCGGATTCGTTCTTTTTGTCAATATCCTTATTTGCCGCCTTTGCAGCCTCAGCCTCTCTCTTGAGGCGTTCCGTCTTTTCCATGTCAATGTAGCGACCGCTTGCCATGGTTGCGCTGCCCAAGAGTTTAAGCGACTTGACCGCGTTCTTTTGAGCGTCGAACAGAATGTGAATGGTATCGCCGGCGGCTTCGTTCTTGCCCGAAACGGAGCGGTCCTTTTTCACGTAGAAATACGTACTCTGAGCCTTGCCCGACACCACCGCCTTGTCCATCTTCCCTTGATTGAAATACAGGTCTAGGCGATCGCCGTCCATCAAGTTGCGGTAATCCTTGAGGTCTGTTTCGTAGAAGAATCCGCGGGCGTTCAGATTCACGTAAAGGCGCTCGATTTTGTCGTTATTGAATTGCGCGTAAAGGGTATCGCCAAAAGCTTCGGTCACACTGCCGGGGGCGCCCCGCTTGGGATCTTCTTGCTGCACGCCGTGGGCATTGCGAATCACGAGTGCCGACTTGAGAGACTTGCCCGCAGAATCCAGCACCAAGAAAATGGAATCGCCCGTAAGGTGGTAATTCTTCATGTCGCAAGTCGGGTGGCCCTTCATGCTGAGCCAGTTGTTCTTGCGGTCGAAATAGCCCGTATCGCAAGTGACGACCATGTCGTTCTGCGTGACCTTTACCGAATCAAAAGCTTGAGCGAAGGAATCTTTCTTGTTGTAGATAATGCGCTTGGCCGAAATCGTCACCGTATCGATTTTGCCGCTTTTCATTTTTTCGTACTGGTAAAGCTTGGGCTTTTGCGGCATGGTAAGGATTTCGTTTTCGCGGTCATATTCCAGATATTCGCCCGTGAACAGGTAGGAGTTTGCCGAGTCGCCGGCGTGTACATCGCTCGAAGCGGTCGCGATTCCGACTTTTTTGCGGTACAAGCCGTTTACTGCCTTAATGTAGCCCGAAGGGTGCGTAAAGAGGAAGCCGCCGTTGCACTGCACGCTTTCGTCATTCTTGTTCCAGAAGGCGCGCTGGGTGCGGAACTGGATGCTGTCGTGAATGAAATGCACTCGCCCTTGCAGCAAGAGCGTTCCGCGCTTGCGGGCGACAGCAAGGCTGTCGGCATGTTTCATGATCAAGGGCGAAGTCTGCGCAGCGGCACTTGTCGCAAGCAGTGCGGCAAGCAACAGAGGTAAAAGGCGCAAAATCATTCGGCATCCCTCTGCTTTGCTTTGGCGCGTTCACCCCGGTTCTTGATCTTTTTGAACAAGTCCATTTCCATCTTGGTAGCGGCCTTTGTGGCCGCCTTCTTCAAAGAATCCGATTCTGCAGGCTTTTCAGCAGGCTGCGTCGCCGAACTCGAAGCAGGAGCCGTGCTAGGAGCAGACTTTGCAGCAGGCGCAGAATTTATAGGAGAATTCGTCGGAGTAGGAGCCGCCTGAGTTGGAGTGAGCGCGGGATTTGCCGCCTCCACGCTGTCGCGGGTTTCGATTTCTTTGGCCTGGTTCTTGTCTTCTTCTTTTAAACGGCGGGCTGCATCTTGAAAGATGCCTGTCACGTCCGAAAGAATGCGCCAGTTGTCCATGTGAGCGTCGCTCACAAAGCCGCGGCCCTGTAACACGTCGCCTTCTTCACTCACCACGCGTACGTAGCTTTCGGTGGTCACCTGGTTGTCTCCCTTGTTCCAAATCAAGGAGTCCGAGCGCACCGAGGCGCCCTTAGGCGTAAGGGCGTAAACATGGCCGTAGGCATACACGTAAGTAAACTTCAAATCCATGCGGCCAGAATCAGCTCGCAAAAAAGCAGTACGTTCTCCGAGAGAATCGTAAATATCTACCAGCACCGGGCGCACAAACACGACTTCCTTGTCGCTCCAGCGTTCCAAATAGGCTGTTTTGAGTTTCCAGGCCAGCACACCCTTGTCGTAACTATCCATGAGGGTGGTGTCAGTAAAAAGCATTTCGGGGCGCTCTACCTGCAGCCAGGGCTTTTCTTCTTCAATTTCTTCGCAAGCGGTCACAATGAGACCGGTCAGCAATAAAGGTATCAACGCCCACTTTTGAAGAATCATAGGCCAAATATACATAATTTGATTTTCTATTTTAAACACATGAAACTTACTATTCTCGGCTTTTTGAAGAAAGTGGCGGCAAGCGTTGCCCCCTTTCAGAAACTGGTGCTGATTTCACTTGCGGCGTGGGTCACTCATATTATCTTGCGCGTGCTGCTTTTATTCCGCAGCAACCCCTACGGATTCCCGTTTGTAAGTAAGCCGGACTGGTTCATTTTCCATGCGGTGTGCATCGATTTTCTGTGGATTGTGAACGCCCTTGTGGTGTTCCTGATTCTGGGCGACATTGTTTACCGCATTACAGCCGGCAAGGAGACACTCAAAGCAGTCGTCGTGAAAATCACCACTGTACTCTATGCCGTTTTTCACACTGCGATTCTGCTTTTGACCTTGCTCGACAACGAAACCCAGCGTTTCCTGGGCGGCCACCTGACTTTTGGACTTGTCGACACCTATAAAGACACTTCGTCCATCATTGTTTTCTACGATTACGTAGCGAACGATTTGTCCGTACCGTACTTGCAGTTTGTAGTGCTCGCGCTCATGCTCCCGCTGACTTACGGCGTTTACAGATTACTTTGCAAGTGGTACCGCCCCAGTGACGGATTCTACGTCAAGAAATCCGTAATTGCGATGATTATTTTCTACATCGCCTCTTACCTGTTCGTTTACTTTATCTGGACTGGAAACGCCCGCATGACAAAGCTCCGTCCGGTTGTTTCGCTAATCTATAATGACTTGTTTGTTGCAAAGAAAATCGTTGGCCTCACAGATGCCGAGCTTGGCAATTACCGCACCGCTTACCAGAACTTGTGGCAAAAAATCGAAGGCGATTCCGATTGGGAATTCTCTGACGCCAAAGAGGGCAACGGACTCCCGCTTTACCGTGTGCCGAGTGCAGAACTCCTGAACAGCGAAAAGCTCAAGGCCCAGCGCGAAATGCAGCCCAACTTTATCCTGGTACTCATGGAATCGCAGCGCGGTTGGAATACCGGCTACATGAATCCGCAACTCCAGCCCTCGCCCACGCCGTTCATGGATTCGCTCGCCGCCCATTCCCACGTGTGGATGCGCATGCATACCAGCGGCGTGCCGACCACGGGCGGCGTGCTTTCGACGCACATCGGCATTCCGCACCATTCCAGACTCGCGCAGGCAACAGACCTTGCCCACGTAACGCTCCCGAGCTTTGTGCAGGTACTGACCGAAAACGGCTACAGCACACATTACATGTCTGCCGCCGACCCCGCCTGGGATAATCTGGGCGTTTGGATGTCCAAGTGGTACACCGCCGAACATTATAACCGCGAACGTGAAGACGACTCCACCTTTATTGACCATGCGATCGAATACGTGCGCGACACCCTTTCTAAAGAAGGCAAGCCCTTCCTTGCCACACTCATGACGCGTTCCAACCATTACCCGTTCAACTTTGCCGCGGGCATGACCGACGAGCAAAAGAACCGTCCGTTGCAGGAACGCATCAACGTGACCATGAATTACGCCGACAGGCAAATCGCCCGATTCTTCCATTCGATCGAAAACGAGGAATGGTACAAGAACACCTACGTGATTATCATGGCGGACCACGGATTCCCCCTGGGTGAAAACGGCGTTTCTACCATGAACGGCGGCGGTTTTTCGAACGTGAGCTGGATTCCGTTCTTTATTCACGGGAAGGGGCTTGACGCCGTCCGTGACACCACAACCGCAGCGCAGATTGACATCGCGCCCACGGTGCTTGAACTTGCGGGATTTGCCGTGCCGAATATATTTATGGGACATAACTTGCTGCGCGAACATATGGCCGATTCCGTGCCGGAACCACTCGCAGGCCTTTCGCTCGGAGCCTATTCCGGCTACGCCGCCATCGGGCTTGACGGTTACCGCTTTATCGCGAAGTACCCCGCCCAGGACGAGACGCACATCTTTGCCGACGGCGACCTGCGTCAAGAAAACGAACTCACCGGCAAGCTGCAAAACGAAGAAGGCCGCTTGTCAGCGACCCTCGATACATTGCTCAAGATTTCGGATTACTCGCTCGAACGCGGGCTTTAAATTCTAAACGCGATGCCGCAGGACCGAAGCTGTACAATTAGTACAGCGAGAGTCCGAGAAAATCTATGAGGCGAGTGCAGCGCAAGCATATTTATATGGTTGCATTGCCGAGCCGATTAGATTTCTGCAAGGATGTTATGCGAAGCTTATAGCGAGGCTATTTTTTCTTGAGCCAGGTGCCGCACAAATACATCGTAAAGATGATGCTCGTAATGAGGAACATCGCGATGCTGATGCATGCGAGGTCGCCGATGCCCTTCAGGCCGCGGTGCGTCGTGAACAGGAACCCGACAAAGCCCGCGATGGTCGTGGTGGAACTTGCCATCACGTTACGGCCGGTGGTATCCATCAACTGACGGAGCGTCAGGTTCTTGTCACTCATCCACGAGGTAATCATGTGAATCGTGGAGTCGATTCCGATACCGAGCGCCATCGGGATAACGATCACGTTGTAGATGCTTATCTTCCCGAACTCGAACAAGTCCGTCAGGAAGCCGAGCAGCCCGAGGGTCAAAAGCGTACCCATACCGAACGACACGCAACCCGCGAGGAAGAGTTTCGGTTTGCGGAACGATATCACGAGCGTACCGAAAATCACGAGAATAATCACCAGCGCAAGCCTGAAGCTATCCTGCTTTACTGAATCAATCACGTCAGAGAGAATGAACTGCGAGGAGAACGTGCGCAGGTCTTCGCCGTCGAAATTCCAGTGGCCGTAACGTTCCTGGAAGCGATGCAGGGCGTGGGCGTCCCAGCTCGGGAAGTCACCATAGATAAAGCCAATCTTGCCGTAGCTGCCGTCCTTTTCACGCAACAGGTCGAGTGTCCAGCTCGGGACATCTTCGGCGGTAAACGTATTCTCGACGGCAGAAAGCTTGCGGAGGTTCGCAACGTTCACGGAATCCTCGCCCTCGGCGCGGTCAAACACGCGGGCTTCGGCAAGGTCGCGAATTTCTTCGATAATTTCAAGACGCTGCTTCTGCGAATCCTGTGGCGGCACAAAGCTCTTGAGCGTAAGGAAACTGCCGAGTGTGGAATCGTGCTCCACATGGAGGCGCACCATCAGCGTGTCATAAAGTTTGTCGAGCTGTTCGGGCTTGCTTCCCATCACGGCGGCCGGTGTCGACGTTACCGCCTTACCTGTAGCACGCGTCACCTTCGTAGAAATCTTGTTCTTCGAGGCCGATACGTTCGTCGAGACGCGACGCAGGTTACGGAGGTTGTGTTCGAAGTCCACATCCTGTGCAAACCAAATGGAAACTGCACCAAGCGCAAAGCTCGCAAAGGCCACATACTTGAAGAACTTGAGGATTTTCGCCTCGTCCCAGGACTTGGGCAAAAGGGAATTTTCCGGAGCCTTCGGGATACCACCCATGCACTTGATAAACACCGGGAGTACGAGCACCGAGGTAAGCATACTGAACAGCACGCCCATCGAGGCTACCACGCCGAACTCATAGAACCCGCGGAAGTGCGCGGCAAGGAGCGTGAGGAAAGCCGCAATCGTCGTGAAGCTTGCGAGCACGAAAGGCTTGAGCATCTTCCTCTGGGCATGTTCCAGCACTTCTTCGAGGGTCGCGTACTTGTGCAGCAACTTCTGCGAAGTGCCCAAAATGTGAATCGAGTAGTCGATACCGATGCCCAAAATGATGGAGGCGACAAACACCGTGAACGGATTCAACTTTCCGTAGAAGAGGGCAGTAAACGCAAGCGTCGGGAGGCAGGCGTACAGCACCGATGCCGTCACGAGAATCGGGCCCTTCACGCTCCTGAAGAAGAAGATGGTGAGGAAGATGATGAGCACCAGGCTGATGCCGAACGAGAAGATGGAATCGTTCGCGACCTCGTCCACTTCCTTGAGGCCTTCGTAAGTGCCTTCCACCGTAAAGCGGGTCGGCACCGGGTACGTCTTGCCGCCGAAATAAGCGAGCAGGGAATCGGTGCGGGCCAAGATATGCGTCACGAACTCATAGTCGGTAGAGGGCTTGATGAGCTTTGCGTTCACCACGCCGTTATAGAGAATCTTGCCAGTGCTGTCGGGGCGCGGGGAACCGACCAGGCGGTTCTTGAGTTCAGAAGGAATCGTCGACTTGGAATCCCATTCCACTTCTTCGTTCGAGGCGGCCTTCGCATCGATTGTGTCGCCCTTGGATTTCTTGAAGAATGCGTCAAAGGCACTCACCGCTTCGTCAGGGAGACCCAATTCCTGCGGCAAGTTTTCATCAAACCACACGCGTTTCTTTTTCGCGGGAGCATTTTCTGCAGACGCGGCGCTGTCAACCCCTGCGCTTGTCGAATCAGTCGAGGCGTCGCTCAGCAAATCTACAACAAGCGGACCGTTCTTGCGGCCAATTTCCAGTTGCAAGTCTTCCAGATTGTCGCGGATATTTTCCAAATGCTTTACCGGCAAGTAAAGCAATGCATTGTCCTTGAAGAACTGGTTGTCGTTATCGACCTGTGTAGAAACGAAATCTCCCTGCCAGTTCTTGTGGATGTAATCGGCAATGGAATCCTGCAAGGCCACCACCAAGTTCAAGTCTTCGCTCTGGATTGCGATCATGAACTTGTCGGTGGAACCGAAACGCTGGTACGATTCCTCAAGCGCCTTCACGCTCGGCGTGCCCTCGGGCAGCAGGTGCGAAAGGTCGGCATCTAGCTTAAGGCCCGGCTTAAACAAGATGGGAATGGCAAAAAGTAGCGCCAAAATCAGGTAAAAGGCAAGAGCCTTGTACTGGTGCTTACAAATGAGGGGGATGTACCAATTAGAAAATCTTTCGGGAATCGTCTTTTTTGTAGCCATATCAGGATTTCAATAAAAAGGTGTATTAGAATTCTATTGCTTTTTTAGATTCGTAACTATTCAAGACATCATCAATCGTCTGCTTGGGCTTGAAAGACTTTTGGATGATAATCGGCAAGCGCCTAAAGAAGCGCCCGATTCTGTGGGACAGCGGTCGCCAGCTTCCGCTGGTAACATGAATGGCCACGGGTTTGTAATCGACATCGTCGCAACTGGGCAAGAATATCTTGCTCGGGTAAATGGCCATATCGTCTTTCAAGTTCTGCATCTGGTTCTTATAGACAAAGCCAAAGTCCATTGCCATGTGCGCATAAACAAACGGAGCGATATTTTCGATATTCAGTTTACCGTTCGGCAAAACGAATTTCTGATTTTCGTAGTACGACATGCACTTCTTTAAGAACGGGTGATTCGCTTCGCCACCGAAAATAGCAGCCTGGAAAGCAAGGCCCGGCAAAGGAATTTCGTCCTTGTTCTTTTTGGTGCCGTCTTCGTTCAACTTTTTCCAAGATTTATTTCTCTTGAAATGAGTCGTAAACTCGATATTCGTAAAGTAGCGGTGGTCGAGGAACCTGTCAAAACTCTGGTACAGGTAAACATCGCTGTCCAAGTAGATACCGCCCTCTGTTGAAATCGCATAAAGGCGAATGTAGTCGCTTGCGAAAGCCCACTTACGGAGTTCAACCGCTTCGCGGACGAACGGAACGTTCTTGATAATCTGTTCGCACTTGGCCATGTCCCAATGGATAATTTCGTAATCCGGACAATGACGTTTCCAGCTTTCAATACACAGCTGAGGAAGCTTCGGCAGCGGATCGTTAGAAAGCCAAATGTAATGAATTTTCTTGGGAATCATAGTCTTTTACTTTTTGTTTGAAATAGCGCTTGCAGAAAAATACTTCTTTACGAGTTTCCAGTAAAGGCCAAGCAGGCCCACAATCACCAAATATGCGACAACTTTTTGCCATAACACCATGGGCAACTTCCCTGTATTCACGGCAATATAGAACGCAACCAGGGCCACAATCCAAAGCACCTGCGAAATAAGCTTGGACGAATAAAGCCTAAAGCCCATTTTGTAAAGGTAACCGTTATTGACGATTGCAGAGAACAGCGTAGAGCTCAACATGGCAAGCGCCGCCCCCACAAGGCCGAATCTCGGAATCAACAGATAGCCCATCCCAAGCGTCAAGCCAAGGGAAATCGTATCCATAATCAACGTGTAAAGGCTTTTGCCCATACCCTTCAAAACAAGTACGGAAAGTCCGCCAAATCCGGTACCCAAGTGCACCAAGAGCAAAATACCCAAAGCTTCGGGCTGCACGATAAAGTCCTTACCCGCAATGCTCAGGATTTCGCTCGGGAACAAGACGATAAAGAAACCGATCAAAAGTTGGATCAGCGTCACCATGAACACGCAATAGCTATAGACGAATTTCAAGTCCGTGCTCAAGCGCTGTTTTTCCATGCCGGCAACAACCGGGGTCAAAATCGGTGTAAAGCCCACATGAATCGTCTGGAGAGCATTCGAAATCGTCACCATGATACCGAAGGCGCCCGCCTTTTCGGGACCAAGGAACAGCATGACCATCCAGAGGGCAGAACGAATCAAGAACGAAGCGACGAATTCACCAAAGCCCAGCGGAAGCGAATACTTCAAAAGAACCATGGGCACACGCAAGGCCGGGTGAAGCGGCATGTCGGGGAACTGACGGCGCACCAGCACAAAATGCACAATGAATCCAGCCATCTGGCCTACAAACAAGCCCAACGGAAGCGCATGGGGAATATCCAGGAAGTGTAGCGCAATCGACACACCCGGGGCAAGCGTTACCGTAAGGAAGGAATTTACGAACACGGCGTTTTGTGGACGGCGATTGCCTTCGGAAGCTGTGCTAAAGACGAATGTGCCCACGTAGAACAAAAGCGAAATACCATACCAAGGCAGTTCCTTGGAAATATAAGGCGTAAAGGAACCCACAAAAATCACGAGCGAGCAGAAAAGCGCAATCAGAGCCGACACCCAAAAGGAATTCATGATGCCGTCATAAGCCGGGCGGCCATTCAGCTTGTTTTGCGGGAGGTACCAATACAGGCCCTTATCGAGCCCAAGCGTTGCCGAGTGGGCAATGGTCAAGAGAAGCGTTTGCGCAGAGACAAAAATGCCAAATTCAGCGGCGCCAAAAACACGCGCCATCAAAAAAGTCAAAAGCGGGCCGCAAACCTTGAGAATCGCCCCCACCACGTTGATAATCACAGCCTTCTTTAAAAACTTGCTGTCTGCTTCCAGATTACTCATAATTACTCGCAATATAGAAAATTGGGACCTAATTTACTAAGGCATCATAATATCATTTCGCAGCACAGAGCGCACGGCTTTTGCAGCACCCACCGCTTTCTTTTTCCACGCAAGATCATTTGCATCGGTCGTGATTGCATAAGGGCTTTCGCCGCCGACACCTGCTCGGTAAACATCTTCGTTTTCGAGGCCGCCCGTAAGCACATGGTCACGGAAGCCCAAGTAGTACGCGTTTTGCGAGAAGAACACCGACGGTTGACTTGCAGGGCGTTCCTGCGCGAGCAAGTCATAACCCCAGAAATGGTTCGGTTCACGCACCTGCGCAAGATCAAAAATCGTCGGGCCCAAATCGAGCTGCGATGCCACATCTTCGCGAACGGTAAGTCCGTTAAACAAGGCGGAATCTGCCGAGAAAATTCCGATAAAGATCTGCGATGCCGAAAGGCCAAGCGGTTGCGGCACCCTGTAATCGATAGAATCTACAGGGGTGTCGTGGTCGCCCAAGACAATGACTACCGTATTCTTGAAATCGGGACGCTTGGAAAGCGAATCGAAGAATCGGCCGAGTTGCTTGTCGGTATAGCGAACGGCATTGCGGTAACGAACCATGGCGTCGTCAGGCTTTTCAGCAAAATCACTGGGATAGCCGTAGAACGGTATGTGCGACGCAATGGTGTTGAAAGAAATCTGCCAAGGTTTATCGGTCGGCATTTTGGCAAGCACATCGATAGCGAGGCTTGCACCCAAGCTGTCGGCAGTGCCTTCACTTTTTTCTTCACCAATCAAATGCCAATCTTTTTCGAAGAACTTTTCGATAAAGGGCAGCGTATGGTCAAAAATCGGGTTCGAAACCGTTGCATACGCGCGCTGATAGTTTGTCAAAAATTCAGGCCAGCCCTTGAACTTGTTTGCAGCATAAAAACTCGGCACATCGCGGTTCGGGTGCGAGGGGAACCCCATGTATGTCGCCATTGTACCGCGTACCGTGGGGTAACCTCCGCTAAAGGCATGCTTGAACCAGAGACCGCCACCCAGCGAATTGCCGGCGGAATCTTTTTCATAGTAGCCGCCGTTTGCAAGTTTCCAGATATTCGGCGCCACAGTCGTATCGCCTTCGAGCATCTTGTTAAAGATACGGCCCTTGAACGACTCGCCCATAATGAACACGATGTTGTAAGGCTTTTTCGCCTTGTATTCGTGCGTGGGAGCGTTCCGGTACATCGGAAGTTCAAGGGAATTCTTGCGACCTGCCGCAAAATCCTTCGGCAAGAAGGCATCCAAATCACTCACCAGCTCTTCGGTGATTTTGGCGTTGTCGTGAATGAATTCGAAAGTTTCAACCGCGGCAATGTGCAGAATCGGCGCCGTCAGCGTGTGCTTGCCGAGCGTAAAGCGCATGTCCACTTTCGTGTGCGTCACGGGGATTTCGATCCAGCCGCGAGTGCCCGTAAGGAACAGCACGAGCGGCACAAGCGAGAGAGCCATGCCAATGGCGAACATCGCTCCCGGAATTTTACGGGAGGCGCTCTTCCAGGCGCCACCCTGATTGCTAAGCACGAGCGTACGGCGCTGTTTACGGAGCCTAAGCGAGTAGACGGTTACAAATGCAATTGCGCCCGCAAGGCAGAGGACTACCATCGTTACCCAAAGTACCGTCCCGAGCATGTCGCCACCGAGAGTCGAAACCGTCGTGGCATCGGTGATGTTTGAAATATGGAAATACGTGCGCAAGAAAGAGAAAGAAAGACGCTGGTGCGAAAAGCGGAAAACATCGTAGTCCGCTACCGCGGCAAAAAAGTAGAGCCCGTAAAAAAACGCAAGACCGCGTGGAGCGCGCGCAAAGCCGAAGAGGCCCGCCATGGCAAGCACCGCACCGAAAGCCATAAAAATCTGCCAGAGAGTCTTGCCTTCGAACATTTCGGACATCGAAAGACCCAAGGGATCGGGCAAGCTATAGAAGAAAATCAACAGTACGCTCTGCACCACCAGGGCCACAAGCGCCATCGCAAGGTAGGGATTTTTCAGAAGGTTCTTCAATTTATTAAGCAGGCTCATCTTTACAAACAAAGGAGATCCCGGCACAAGGCCGGGAGGACATTGGGTTAACGCTTTAAAATAAAATCAATGGTATGTTCAAGGTCTTCATTCTGGCGGGTATGCACTTCAAGATAGCGCTCGGGCGCGCGGGCCGCATACTCGTCGTAAATCTTGGAATCGAGCAATTGCACCAGGCGGTTCTTGATTTCGCTCACGGAATACGGGTCGAAGTACAGCACCGCATCGCCGCAGACTTCGGGAATCGATGTCGTACCGCTTGCCGCCACAGGCACGCCGTAGCGCATGGACTGCACCGGCGGGTAGCCAAAGCCCTCGTTCAGGCTCGGGAATACAAAAGCGTAGGCGTTCTGGTGCAAGAATTCCAGTTCCCTGTTTTCGACATAGCCGAGAAGCACAAAGCGGTCCTTGTGCTTGAGGTGGCGCAGGTAGGCACGCGCATTCGTAGCGCCGGTAATGACCATCTTGAAATCAAACGGTTTGCCCTGCGACTGGTACATTCCGACCAGTTCATCAAAAGCCTTGGCCGCACGCAGGTTATTCTTTTCCCAGCGGGCGCCACTCGTGAGCAAGAAATACTTTTTCGCAGCCACTCCCGGCGGCAAAAATCCTTCGGGTTCGTATGCCGTCATGGGGCTGTAAAATACCGGAATTTCCAAATCCAGAAGTTCCGGGAAGAACGACTTGATCGAGGCGCGGCTGTGTTCGCTCACTGTAATGGTACGGGCTTTGCCTTCGGCCATGCGGGCCGCGAGCGCCTGGTACTTGGGCTTGTAGAAGTACTTTTTCCAACTTTCGCGGTAGCGTACCAAAGCTTCGAATTTTTGTCCGAGTTTCTTGGCGAAACCGACGCCCGCCCAGCTGTACTGCATTTCAAGCGCACGCACACCGTGCCAGGTAAACACGAAATCCCTCACATTAATATCCCACTTTTTTTCGAGCGAATAAAGCGGGGTGTAAAAGGTGTCAATCTGGTTTTCGTCGATAATCTGCTGCGGCGTTTTTTCGTTAATGTCGAACAGCGGAATGTTCTGTGTTTTGCAGGCATCGAGAATCATCGGATCCAGGTACTTGCGGCTATCGTAGGCGCAGCTGAATTGTACGCCGCGCTTGACCAGCGCCCAGAAAATCACTTCGCCGTAAGAGCCACCGCCGTGGAACTTGGCGCTGTGAATCGGCTGTACCGCGACCAGATTAAAAAGCAGGTTCACTTGCGGCCCCCGCGATTATCCTTCCCGAGAAGCGTTCCCAAAATTCTCAGCGGGAACACGAGGAACGGCATCTTCTTATAAATCCAGGCGAGCGATTTGGCGAAGGCGTAGCTGCGGATAATGTAGGCGCCCGCCGCCCCCACCTTACGGGTCTGGAATTCAAATTCTTCCTTGGCGTGAGCAATCACATCGTCGTAGTACTCATTAATCGTAATGCTCTTGTCGGCGTTGACCTTCACCGGAATGTTCTTCAGGTTCGTGTAGAAGTCCTTGCGCAAAATCTTGGGCAGGAACAAATCCATGCTGGCAGGCACCTTGTGGCCGCGGGTATCGATGATTCGCGAACCGAAGAAGTGCAGCACCTTCGCCGTGGGCAAGAAGCGGTTACCGTAAGCCAGCTGGCAGTTCCAGCCGCCGGGCATTTTTTGCGTGATGTAGTTGAACTTGAAGTTTGTCTCGGCGAGGCTTGCCATGTCGTAGGGGAAATTCTTGGACACGCAATAGAGCCAGAGTTCGTGCCAAGTCTCAAAAAATTTGCGGGCTTCGGGAGTGTCAGCAGCAAACATCACGCCCCCGTTAAAGATTTCGTCGTTTAGAATCGGCGAGAAGCCCATCATCTTCGCGTTGTTCAAGACCTTCTTGCGGTTGATGGCCTTCGAGAGGTTCGTGTGGAAGTCAAGTACCGCGTAAATGCCGCCCTTCCATTCCTCGGGAATCGAGAGGTCGCCCACAATCGCGATGTCGGAATCCATGTACAGAAAATCGCCGTCGACCACATTGCGCATGACCGTCTTGAGGTAGCGGGAACGCAGCATGGGCGTAAACTTTTCGTCGAGGGTCAGTACCTTGAGTTCGTCCACCGCGTCTTTAAGGACCGCACGCGGGCCAGTGAGAGTCGCCGCCGTCTTGTCGTCGGTCAAGAGCGTCACAAAGGCGCCCGGGTTATGCACACGCAAAGAGGCAATCGCCACCAGCGTCTGTTCGCAGAAAAAATCCTTCGGGGAACTCGTCAGAACAAAAAGGTACTTTGTCATGGGTCAAATATACCTTTATTATAAGAAAAACTCCGATTCCCTTGCCGGAAATCGGATAAATTGCAAAAACAAGAGGTTAATTAGCCTGCCTGGGCGGCTTCGAGCTTGCTGATTTCGCCGGCCTGCTTGTCGCAGACGTTCTTCAAGTTGTTGATTTCGGCGTCTTTCTTTGCAAGCTGGTCCTTAAGATCTTCGCACTGGGCAGCGTAAGTCTGCTTGGCTTCGGTCTGGGTCTTGAGATCGTTCAGCAAGCTGTCGGCAGAGTTGCGCAGGCTCTGGACGGTGTCCTCGGCATCCTTGAGCGCGGCATCGTTGTCGCAAGAATCATCTTCGTCGTCGCACATGGCCTTGAGTTTTTTAGAGGCGGCAATAGCAGCAACAGCGCCCAAGGCAAGACCAGCAAAAAAACTTGATGCTTTCATTTTTAAGCTCCTTGAAAAATCTTTTCCTATAATATCCATTCTGAAAATAGAAAAATCAAGTAAAAAAAGACCCAAAGGGGTCTTTTTTTCGGATTTTTTTGAGATTATAGCGAATATTTGGCACAGATTCGCATAATTTAAGAGTTATTCATCAATTCAGAGCACTATATATGAATTTCATAAAACAGATTATATGTTTTTCATAAAAAACAGGCTAAATTTTGAAAAAAACGTGTTTATGATAGAAAGGACAATTTAACAACACACCTCATCCTTTCAAAATTAACGGATCGTCCAAAGCAGATAAAGCGGCAAACTTACCGTTGAGCATCCTTCGCAATCATTTACAGCGAGGTTCTTGAGCGAAAGTTTGTAGCCCTTTGCCGGCGCAAATTTCTTGCAGAACTGCTTATAGCTCTTCGCCTGCGTGTTTGTCGCCGCCTTGACTTCGACAGGTACCACTTTCCCGTCATTCTCAAAGAGAAAATCAAGTTCCGCGCTGTTTCCCGAGCGCCAATAATACGGGTTCTTTTGCATACAGAGCAGTTCGTTCAAAACATAGTTTTCTGTAACAGCACCCTTGTTCGTATTGGGTGTGTCGTCCATCAAAATGTCCTTGTAGCCCAGCGAAAGTCTGCGACCCAACAGACCGATGTCCGAAAGGTACACCTTGAAATTCGTCGCATCCGAATTTGCAGACAAGGGAACCTCCGCATTCTGCACAAGTTCAACCAAATGAATAAGCCCGGCATTCTTGAGCCACTGTAATGCGGCCTCCAGCTCGTGCGCCCTTTTGCCGTCCTTTACATGTGAAAACATGAACTTGTTGTTTTCCTTGGCAAGTTGCTTGGGCACAGAATCCCATATCATACGGATTTTTTCAATTTCATTTATAGGAGCATGCTTCGAGAAATCGTCCGCATAGTCCGCAAGAATTTCATCCTGGATTTTTCCCACGGTTTCAAAGTTCTTGGAGGTTGCATACTCGTTTACCGCTTCGGGCATCCCTCCAACAACAAGATATTCTTTCAGCAGGCGTTCCATGGGTTTTGCATAGACTTCGGGAAGCGTTCGATCGGTAGGCCATTTGGCAAAAAGTTCGATGTATTTTTCTTCACCACAAGCAGTCAAAAATTCCCTGAAATTCATCGGATACATTTGCATGCGGTTAACTTTCCCGACAGGGAACGAGATATTTTCGCGGCGGAGTGCAACGCCGAGCAAAGACCCCGCACATGTCACATGGAGTTCCCGCTTGTTTTCGCAGAAATACTTCAAGGAAGTGATTGCTCGCGGAGCTTCCTGAATTTCATCAAAAATCAGAAGCGTCTTGCCAGCCTCAATTTTGCTTTGCGTAAGCAGTTCAAGTTCCCGGACAATCCTCTCTACATCAAAGTCGTAATCGAAAATGGCAGCGAACTTGGCGCTGGACTCAAAGTTGATATAGCATACATTATCGAAGTATTTTGCTCCGAATTCCTTTAAGGTATGGGTCTTGCCGCATTGGCGGACGCCCGTCAGAAGCAGGGGTTTCCGGCGTTTACTGTTTTTCCAGGTGACCAAATCTTTCAAAAATTCGCGTTCCATGCCTTTAATATACAAAAGTCATAGGACTTTTGCAACTGCAATTACATTTTTCATAGGACTTTTTGTGTTAAACTTGCATTTTTGGCACGAAAACACAGTCCGGACATATTCCTGCCCCAATTTCCAGAACTCTAGTGCACCTGGATTTACAACGATCTCTTGGAGGGATTCAACTTACTGTTGAGCAACCCATTTAAACACAATTTCACTAATATTGTACTCTTCAGAATCATAGTTAAATTGATAAGACAACGAATAAGACTGATTTTCGTATACCACAGAACAAGCCACATTTTCTCTTACTCCTGCAGGACCTGTAACGGAGCAAGCCCATCCATCGGCTTCTAAATTCATTCGCAACGAACGAGATGATGTTTCAAACACATCAAACGATTTTGCATAGACATAGCCATTCTCATTTATTTCTTTACAAACATTATATCCTTCAAACAAATCTGCGGGTAAAAGAACAGGACAAGCCGATGTTACGTAATAAGACATCAGATCCTTTTTTGATGAAAAATTTCCAACAAAGATTCCCGTGTTATAAGTGAACAACAAGGTGTCATTAAAATAAACAGACGAATTATTGTCTAGTTTTTTCCTTACATAACGGTAAGATTCCTGAACAAGTTCTTCTTTTTCATACCCTGCCGCAATCAACAGCGTGTCAAACCTCAACAATTCATCCAAAGCAATCTGTTGGCTCACTTCGCATCCACCGCCAAAAGTCGGCTGCCAAGCGAGAGAAGACGCAGGAAGCTTCTGAGTTGCCAAATCACATTTTGAAGCGTTTGAAACCTGCGAATTATCAAAAGGATCATTCGGGTTCTGTGGCAAATTTGCACAAGATGCATCTGCACAAGGCTGCGTCGCTCCCCCGCCAGAACTGGACGATTCAGAGCAAGCCATCAAAGAGGCCAATGCCACGCTAAGTGCAACAAACATTTTTTTCATAGTTAGCTCCTTGTATTTTAAAGCATTGTTATTTATAAGTTACAACTGACTTTCTATAAATTCCTTGACTGCAGGATTTGATGTTATTGCAAATTGAAAGCGAATACCACAAAAATGTCAAGGCGTTACCGAATAAAGTCGTCTTTACAGTCTATTGATGATTTAGAAGAGCGCTAAACGAGCCTTCATGGCCTCCGCATTCACGGAAGCCGAGAAATAAATTCACAAAATGGTTTGTCTGACAGCAGTCTTATTATTTGGGGTAAAATTTGCGAATCAATTCTTTACGCAACGGATACTAAGTCTAGCATCTTTCCCTTGTACATCCGAATCATAAATATCTAAATAATCTATATGGACTTGTTTTGCTTTTGTCGCATCGCTAGCATCCTCGTTTGCGGTCCAGAACATTGTGATACTCCAGCTTTCCCATGAATTTCCATGTTGGACGTCATACGAACTTCTATAGCCAACCGGCAATAACGTAAATCCCAATTCATCTGTTCCATTTGTATGGTTGCTATTATTTTCGTATGCCCAACCTGTTTTGGCATAAAGTTTTTTGCGATCCTTTCCCGCATAATCAAACAGGTCATACCATTCCGTAATAGTCGGGATATGCCATCCTTCTGGGCAAATTCCCTGATGATTCTTACTTGCTATAAGTCCCTCGATATCTCTTGTTGCAAGGCTTTGGTAATCACTAGAAATGTTCATTGCAGCAGTCCATGTATACGCCCTTCCACCGACCTCGCATTTTTTGGCAGTAGAGGGATTACCAGGACATTGAGAATTCCTTTTCAAGTTTTCTTTATATTTTTCATCAGTACTATCTGCAAAATTCAAGTTTTCTGCCATCCAGGTAACGCCATCTATAACCGTAGTTCTGTAAACCTTTCCGTCTCTCTCATCAGTCATAGTTCCGTATTCAAAATCGGGATTAAAGCGGTATTCCTTGGGGACAAGCCAGGTCCAATCATTGGTCATGTCAACCCATTTACCAGTTGACGCACAATAGTAGCTAATGGTATCAACAACAGAGCCTTTGATGATTTTTCCCGTTTCATTACAAGTCGTATCGTTATTTAGGTTTTTCTCGTATGAAGTCGCAAACCGCCAAAAAACAGATTTAGAGGAATCACGACAAATAAAACGACTGTAAGTATTTTTGTAGTAGAGTTTGCTGTACGGATTGGTTACCGCAGCAATTTCGCCAGCACGCTCTTTAGTGCAGGTCCCTATACCATATTCTCGCCTCCAGAAATTACCCAGAAAAGCAGACTTATAGGGGGCTGCATAAGATGAGGAAGTTACAGATGTTTTAAACGTCGTCTGGGAAAGTATCGACCCCGCCCTTGCAAAATCTGCCATTTTGGCTTTTATACTATCGCTCCACTCTCCATCTTTTTCAAAATCGTCTGCGACTTCATCAATTAGTTTTTGCAAAGCAGAGGCACTATTGGTCAGTCCATTGAACAAAAGCGTTACATTGTATAAAACCGTGTCGGCTGCCGTTTTGGGAACGATATCCTGTGGTTCTGTAAAGGTTCCTTCTAAGCCTAAAGACTTAATCCATTCATTATTCGCCTGTTCTCTTGCCGACGGAAAATCAAGACCGTTCTTTACCAAATAGGCGATTCGCTTTGATTGGATATGTGTAAACAAGTTGACCCTTGCAATGTACTCTACCCTTTTGTTTATTGTATTTCTGTCCAAATAAGTTGCATCGACTATGGCATTAAGCGTCAAGGAATCTGTCGTCGTCTTTTGGGAATCCAATTCAAAAACTTTTCCCCGACATTCTATCTGCATATAAATTGACTGTTGTCCGATTGTGTCTGACTCCGAATAATACTTGTTGCCAAAGACACCTATATAACTGGTACTATTGACATTTGTCGATTGATGCTGAACTCCCGTTTTATTAAGAGACGCATTCAGTTCATGAACAACGACCTTCGGGGCAATAAGATACTGCGTACCCGTGGCAAGCACAGCATCTCTAATAGAGAATGTACTTGAGTCCACTTCAGCAGATGACATCGTTTCACTAGAAGATTCAGGGGCAAACGAAGAACTAGACTCCGTTGCAGAACTCTGCACTTGACTAGATGAAGACAAACTAGATGAACTTGGACTAGTATTCGAAGATGAACTAGACTTGGCTTTTTCGCAGTTATCCAGATTCAACACATAAGTAATACCATCATCACACAGGTACATTTTTTCGCTGCTGCTTGAATTTTCTGTTTCATTGTCAGAACTGGATGAAGCCGGAACATCGCTAGAACTGGAGACAACTTGGACCTCGCTTGAACTTGAATTCGTCACACGGCTGGAACTTGATGCGACCGACTTTTCACTAGAACTGGATTCAACAGATTTTTCGCTAGAACTAGAGGTTACTTGAACTTCGCTAGAACTAGAGACTACCTGAACTTCGCTTGAGGAACTGGACGAAACTATTTCAACCCATTTACCATCGGAACATTCTCTGAAGTTTTCGCTGTCTGCCGGCTTGATAACGAGACCTTCGTTAGATGAATCGCAAGGAATTTCGGTCCCCTTGGAATCATTTGCGTTATCGTTCGCATTACTCGCAGAATCATCGCCGCAAGCGAAAAAGCACACTGCCATGCTCACGGAAAAAATGAGAGATGCGATATTTTCTTTCTGAAATTTCATTGAATACTCCTTTTAGTAAATTATCGAAGCATTACCATTTGGCATGCACCATTTGCACGGACAATGTAGCTGCCGGGTGTTTGCATAGTAATCGCTGTCGCGCCTGTCGCCGAGAGCGGCTTCGCAACAACCAAGTGACCGAGCGCATCGAAGATGCGGACATTCCCGCCCTGAGTATTGGAGAGCGTAATCGTCATGCCGTTTACCGCAAGATTGAATGTTTTTTGCGGGGGTGCCATCACGAAATTCGACTTCTCCGACGAACTGCTATTTGCCTTTGACGACGAAGATTTTGCCGAGGACGAAGACTTCGCTTCGCTTGAAGAAGATTCCTGCTTTGCAGAAGAACTACTCGGCACAACGCTAGACGAGCTCTGTTTTTCAGAAGAACTCGAAGGCGGAGCCACAGAACTGCTGCTGGATTCTTCGCTACTGCTCAGAATGACGTCAGAAGAAGAACTGCTAGCCGGAATTTGCGACGAACTGGATTCTGTCGCAGAACTACTAGACACAACAGGCGCGGAACTCGAAGACGATTCCGCACCGGAACTACTTGACTGCGAACTGCTGGACAGCCCATACTTAGAGTAGAATTCTTCGCATGTTCCCTCACTTACAAGGATCGGATAATTGCCTTCGCAATATTGCCAGAGGCCACTATCGTCATCGAGACCAGCATTCGTGTTCAGCGTTTCTACAAATGCGGGCGATTGCATGACCGCAGTGGTTTTGCCGGAGACATTAAGCACCAAACTTGATACATTCTCATAAAAACCCCCTATCGAATCGTCATTCAAAATATCTTTGTCATAATAAACATTATAAACCTCTCCCGTCTTTCCATTCGAATGTATTATGCCCGCATAACATTTTCCATCGGTCAACAGTTTCTCCCCTACAATTTTAATAACGCCATAAACATTTCTAATTTTACCCAAATTTTGCGCACAAATTGTTCCAACTTGATTCGAATAACTTATTTTGGAAAAACGAGGCATATTCAACTCTACATGGCTATCAAAAATTAGGCCATTTTCATTAACTGCACTTACCGCTCCAAAAAGAAAGTGTCCATTATCATATGAAGAAGGCAAATATTTTTCTAAACTCATGTATGAAAAAGATTGTTCAATGACAGCATCCCTTGACGTTGTCCCAGCGGAACGACCTGCAATTCCGCCGAAATAATAATACGGGTAAGAATCGTCTGAGCTATTCAAAGCATTTAATTTAAGATATGAACCGCTTGCTTTAATTTTCCCCTGATTGTCTCCGACCAGCCCTCCTATATAAACGTTCACATTTGAATGAGGAATATTACTACATCGAGGACCAGGAACCTTAGGTAGATTAACTCCCAAGATTGTATCAATAGAAAAGAAAGCCGAACTTTGCAATATAGTTCCTGTTGACAAATTCTTTCCCGCAATACCGCCCAAATTGCCAGTTCCATTTGTTGTATACATATATCCAGTTTTAGCCACACCATTTTCTACATATGTGCACTCTGTTCTTGTAGAATAGTTATACTCCATTCTTCCTATAGACACGTTAGCCTCACACGCTTCTATCGTACCGGAATTTTCATTCGCTATTCCGCCCCACTTTGATGTCCCAAAAGCAGATGAGCTGTTTATATTCCCTTTTGAGTTTGAAATAAGACCTGAATTAACAACTACGACGCCACCTTTTGTATTAACGCAAAATCCTATATTTCCTTTGTTATTATAAGCAATTTTACCTGTTCCGTGATTACTACAATTCGTTATATCACCATCATTAAATTCTGCAACCCCATAAGACAGTTTTCCAAATAAATTAATTTTATTCATAGATCCTTTATTGACCCGAACTACAGATATCAATTTGACATTTCGAAAAGTTATATTTCTCACCTCAGAATTACTCGTATAAATCAAATAAGAACCATTCATTCCATATATCGCAAAATTTTTTCCATCGAAAACACCCGAAAAAACATTCAAACTATCCCCTATTGTTGGAAATGATAATGACGAAGTGAGCGTAGTGTCATCCATAAAATGGATGTCATTTCCAAGTATCGCATTTATCTTATTTTCCCCTTTTTCATTCACCTGATACGCAAACCACGCCAGTTCACTTGGGTTTGTGATAACGTAATATTCAACGCCATCAATTTCCTTGGAAGACGGTTTTGAAGTAGAACCATCCCAGTCTTCGGCAAAAGCCGTGCTGAATAGCCCTGCCAGCAGGCAGAGGATGATTGTCTTGAAAGCCGAGAAACGGCATAGACGGGTGATTACACATGTAGTAGTCATTTTACTTACCCTCCATACATTTGTTTTTCATTTTTTCGGCAGCCTTGTCCAAAATACTGTCGGCGCTTTCTGTCAAATGACCGATGAACGTTGAACATGTCACGTGCAATTCGGTATCCTTGCAGGTTCCTATATGGCGATACAAAGTTCCGCCGCCTTTTTCACAAGTATTTGCAAAATCAGAAATTTCTTTTTCGCAGCGGGATTCGGAAACAGTATTATATTCCATTTTCAGATGGGACGTAACGCCGCTGTCATCTGCAGTCAAGAAGAACGTCCATAAAATAGATACTTCATTATATTCCGCATTCAGCACTCCGTATTCCGAGCGATAGATATTGATGATGCAATTGGATAACGGATTATCCCATTCATAATAGAAATATTTTTCATGTTCGCCGCTGAACCTAATTTCGAACCAGAACCTGGTAGTATCCCTTTCATAATCGTCAATATCTGCCGGTATGCCATCAACAAAGTTCTTGACAGAATCAACTTGATGTTCTAGAATCAACTTTTCATCCGCAGAAATTTCTGCCACAGAATTATCATCTACAGTTGCACCCGCCGTAGATTTTTCGGAACATGCGGCAAGTCCCAACAAGGCGCCGCACAAAGCAAGCCAAAGCGCAACATTTCCAAGCATCTTACTTTTCATCGTCTGCACCTTCTATTTTCTGAGTCAACGGGAACAGTTGCAAATTCAGGCGCAACACTCGATCCACCTTGTCGTCATTCGCAATGATTTCTAGAACCTGATTACGGCACCGTTTCAAGGTTTCGACAATTTTTTCAAAGGCACCATCCGAAACACCCATGGTAACCCCCGCAACATAACGTTCATCCGCAGCAAAGCGGTCAAGTGCATCTACCGCAAAGGTGGCCATTTGCCTATTCATGGAACGCACGGCCAAAGACATCGACTGCGTGTCGCCACCCAGCAGCTTATCTGTCTGCGAATAATTGCCGTCATCCGTCTTTTTAAGAATTCCCGCACGGACCTGGAAGTTGATGGAGTCCCTTACCTCTTTCGCAGAAACTTCATGAACGCACTTGCCTGCGATTTCTTTTGGCATAGCCCCCGGCATGGCAGGCGCCAATTCACGCACTACCGGGTGCACCCAAGAGTCGTAATACTTGTATGCATCAACACCGATGAGGTTTACTTTACTGGCCTTTGCGATTGACTGCATTTCGGCATAAGCGAAACGTTTCTTGTCATCGGTCTTCGCCTGCGCAAACATCACCAAACTGAAGAAGTACTCTCGCTCGATACCGATAAAATTAAACGCATCAGCCACCTTGACGGTCGCTTTCTTTCCGAGATTTGCCTTACCCTCGCAAACCTGTTTCATGAACACTGGCGAAGCAAACCCAGCCATTTTCGAATAATCACGCCACGAAAATACCGAAGTACGCTTTTTCCAGTCGTAAAAGTCCTGTAGATAACGACGAAAATCTTGATATTGCAAGATAGGAGCCATAGGTGTAAATCTATACAACCTCAGCTTCGGCGTCAATATTTTTTGATACAAAAAGTGATTTTTTGCACATTTAAGCAAGGTTTTTAGGGTAGTTTTTCAAATTTCAAAAATTTGAATACGCTTTGAATACACCTAAAGGAGCTTATTCGTGACCACCCCAGACTTTAAGAAAGCAAAAGACCCCCTGGATTGCTCCAGAGGGTCTTTGCAGCGGGAAGAGCGAGATTCGAACTCGCGATAGGATTAAGTCCTATACGTCCTTAGCAGGGACGCGCCTTCGGCCAGCTCGGCCATCTTCCCATCTTGGGGACACAAATTTTAGATAAAATTCGGTAATTTTTCAAGGGTAAAGACGCAAAAATGGCAAATTTAGCCCCATAATGGCACTTTTTTTTACATTACATGGAGCAAAAAAACAAATTTTCTAAATTTTATACATGCGTCTCTTCTCCAAATTGTTCAAAATCGTGGCCGCTTTTGCATTAGTCGGCCTCATTTGTTGCATTCCCGCCTATATCGTCGTATTCAAGATACTCCCGACCCAGGATCCGGACAACCAGTTCAACCGTTCCACCATTCTGCAGGTGCTTTCGGGCGAAACTCGAGTCTATTATAATGACGGTGAAGAACTTTTGGGCGCCTTCTTTGACGCAAACCACCGCGTGTACGTGCCCTACGGCGACATTCCGGCCAATATCGTAAACGCCTTGATTGCCGCCGAAGACGCCGGCTACTGGACGCACTCCGGATTCAGCATTTACGGCTTTA
Organism: Fibrobacter sp. UWB1; assembly: GCF_002210325.1. Taxonomy (NCBI): domain Bacteria; kingdom Pseudomonadati; phylum Fibrobacterota; class Fibrobacteria; order Fibrobacterales; family Fibrobacteraceae; genus Fibrobacter; species Fibrobacter sp. UWB1. Next base: position 91,589 of record NZ_MWQL01000004.1, on the reverse strand, counting down.
CCCGCGCCATGATTTCGAACCTCAAGAGTGGCCACATGCGTCAGGGGGGGTCAACCCTTACCCAACAGGCTGTGAAAAACATTTTCGGTCGCGAAGAACGAAGCATCAAGGAAAAGGGCAAGGAGCTCATTAACGCGCTCCGCATGGAAAAGCACTTTAGCAAAGAAGACATTCTGGAATTCTACCTGAACCAGTTCCACGTTTCGGGCACCGGCAAGGGTGTCGCCATTGCGGCCCAGTACTTCTTTAACAAGGAACTCAAGGACCTGACGCTTGCCGAATGCGCCTTTATTGCAGGCTCGGTAAAGGGCCCGTTCAACTACGACCCGTTTATTCAACGTAGCGCCGAACGTCGCGAAAAAGCACTCGCCCGCGGCAAGGAACGCCTGGAATACGTGCTTGGCCGCATGGTCGAAGAGAACTACATTTCTGAAGAAGAAATGAGCGAAGCGCTGGCCAAGCCGCTGGAATTCAACCACGGCAACTTCCGCTTTAGCGTGAGCACCATGCTTGAACGCATCGAAGAAAAACTGGACGGCGAATTCTTCCAGAAAAAGTTTGAAGCCGAAGGTATCGAAGACTGGCGCAAGGCACAGCTTTCGATTACGACGACCATTGACGCCCGCAGCCAGGACGCCGCAAAGACCGCTTTGCAGGCAAACATCAGCGGACTCCAGATGCAGCTCGGTGGCTTTGTGCTCCCGAAGGCCCAGTTCGCAAACCGCGCCCAAACCGCACGCAAGGGCGACTACCTGTACGGCACCGTCGACAGCATCATGGTCGACGAACAGGGTGGCCTCAAGGCATTGACGCTCAGCTTCGGCCAGCTCAAGGGCATGGTTTCTGAAGCATCGGTCAAGGACTTCGCGAAAAAGGCCGGCGGCGACGTGAACAAGATTTTGGCCCCGCAGCTCAAGAAGGGAGCAATCCTCTTGGTGAGCATCATGGACGATAAGCTTGTAGACGGCTTTGCCCCTTGCCAGATTGAAACGGAACCTGTACTGCAAGGCGCCCTGTTCGCTATCCAGAACGGCAACGTAATCGCAAGCCAGGGCGGTTTCCACAACACCGGATTCGACCGTAGCTTTAAAGCTGTGCGCCAGCTGGGTTCTAGCTGGAAACCAATTCTTTATGCACTCGCCCTCAAGTACCACTGGAATTACCTGGACATGCTTGAAAACGACTTCAACGTTTTCCAGTTCACCAATCAGTTCTATTTTCCGCGTCCGGACCACAAGAACAAGGGTGACGTCGTAAGTATCGCCTGGTCTGCAACACGTTCTGAAAACATTGCAAGTATTTGGCTTTTGGAACACTTGCTCGACAAGCTTTCGCTCGAAGAATTCAACGACATCGCCGCCGTGAACGACATGGCACGCCACGAAGACGAAGATACCAAGAAGTTCTTTGAACGCCTGCGTGACAAGTACGGCCTGATTTTGAAAGAAGATACCAAGCGCGAAATCGAATTCACCAAGGCCCGCGACGCTCTTGCCGAACGCTACAGGCTCGAAGGTAAAGACGCCAAGGCGCTCGACGTGCTGAACCTGCGCTACGGAACCTTTAACGATATCGCCGTGAAGCAGTCCAAGAAAGATGCGAAGACTCTCGGATTCATCAAGCACAACTACAAGCGCTATTCCGAAATCTTGCGCGAACGCCAGGCACAAGAACTGGACCCGTCGATTGTGCTCCCGCCACTGGATTCCGTGGTATTGCTCAACCACTTTACACTCGCCGATATGAAGCGCCTTTCGACCATGATCGAACCGGTGGACAGCGAAGTGGATTACCTGGATGCCGAACACCTGCGTTACTGGCCCGATTACAGACGCTCCTTGGCCTTTGCCGAATACGCACGTTTTGCCAAGGAAATCGGTATTCACCAGAAATTGCAGAAAGTGTTCAGTATGCCGCTCGGCGTGAACGACATTACGCTCGCCGAAATTTCTACCGCCTACCAGACGCTTTTAACCGGCAAGGTGTTCAAGTGCCTGGACGGCGACTGGACCGATCCGTGCTTCATCAAGGAAATCAAGAACCGCGACGGCAAGGTGATTTTCAAGAACAAGACCGAAAGCAAGGTAGTGCTTGGCGACACGATTACCTCGCAGGTAGCAGTGATGCTGCATTCCGTGTTCGTAAACGGTACGGCACGCAGCCAGTACACGCACATTACGGTGACCTCGCCGGATAAAGCCATTACGCTGCGCTACCCCGCCCTCGGTAAGACCGGTACCACCAACGATTACCGCAACGTGGCGTTCCTCGGCGCGCTCCCGACTTACGTGAACGAGAAGAACGGCATTTCTACTGATTCCGTGATTGCTATCGGCAGCTACGTGGGCTTTGACGACAACAAGCCGCTGAAATCGGGCCGCACGCGTATTGCAGGCGCGAGCGGCGGCCTTCCGCAGTGGGCTGACTTTGCGAAGAAAGAAATCGATATTTTGGGGCTGCCAGAAAAGATTGACTTCCTCGATATTTCGATGCTTGCCGCGGGCGAAGTTCCGCTGGTACTCCCGAATGAACGCGGCCAACTGACGGTTGACCCGATGACCGGAAGCATTATCGCAGGCGGTAGCGCCGAACAAGGTCGCCCGCTCCCGTGGATTGAGGTTCCGGGATTCACACCGCCGCAAGTACACGCCGCAGCTGCAGAAACCGCCGCCGAAAACGGAATCATGGTCAGTTTGCCCATGCCGGCCGCAGCACCCGCCGCCACCGCAGATTCTGCCAATGCAGCCGGCGCCACCCCGAGTGCTCCTGCCGAAGGCACTACCTCGGAAGGCGCCGCAGTGGCCGTGCCCGCACAGCCCGCACAACCGGCCCAGCCGAAGGCTGCCGCCATGCCCAAGGACGATGACTGGGATTTGCCTGAAGGCTTTGACAGCAAGAGCGCTTTCGTGCCTATCGAAGCGGATTGATAGTTAGCAGTTAGTAGTCGGCAAAACTTAGCGAAAGAAGAAAATAAAATGAGAATCAAGTTTTTTAGTTTGTTATCAGCAAGTGCTTTTGCACTGACGGCTTGCGTGGGCAATGCACCCGCTCCCGAAACAGAACCGACTAACGTTTCTGCAAACGCTTCTTCTGAGCAAGAGCAGCCCAGCACGCTGTCAAGCGACACGTCGCATCTGAACACGCAGGAACCGGGCTCCCCATCGGGCGCGATTTTCAATTCGCAGGCTCTCGACGGCTACCGCCTGGCCACCCCGGAAAACATTCCGACGGCACCGGAACACGAACCCGCAGCTAGCAATAGCAAAACGGCAGTCGCGATCGCAGACCCCTACACCGCAATCCCCGCGATTGTCCAGAGCATTTTTGATTACGCCAACACCTTGTACAACGCCGGCTACACCGATTCTGCAAGCGCTTACCTGGAACGTTTCCGTGTAATCAAGCCCTTATGGGAACAATGGGAATCTAAAGCCGATTCCATGTTGAACGAATTCGGAAAGATTCGAGCCGAAAAGGCGAAGGCTTACGAGCCGATGGTATTCCAGATTCAAAACATGAACCGTGCAAATTCCGACTACGACCTTGTAGCAGAAACCGCCGATAGTTTGATTGCTCTTGCTCCGGGCGATTCGCTGACCCAGTGGGCAAAGGCGCAGAAGGGGGTTGCCTACAAGAATACGCTCTCCAAGGCAAAGAAAGAATACGCCGCCATCAAGGACCTAGCCGACAACCAGGCGCAATTTGCCGAAGCAGAAAAGCAGGCTCTCACGTTCCAGATGCGTTACCGCGACTTTGAAAACGACCTCCATATTCAGGCGCTCATCGACCACATTCGCGAACTGGCACAAGCAAACGATGCCGAAGCCACCAAATACTGGGAATCTCATGACCCGGCACAGGCTCTTGCCAAAGCCGACACGCTCTTGCAAAAAGAAAAATTCGGCGAAGCCAAGGAGCTTTTGAACAAACTTAAATCCAGCAAGCTCCGCAAAGAGGCGAACGAACTTTATACAAAACTTGCAGACAACTTCTGCACCAAGCAACGCAAGACAACGAGTCAGATATTCGCCAAGGCCCAAAAGCAAAAAGATGCGGCCAAGAAGAAAAAGCTGTTGAACGAAGCAATCGCCCCGCTGGACAAGTGCCTGACAGAATATCCGGACAATCCGCAGAAGCAGAAAGTCGAAGAGAACAAGAAGTTTCTGGAAACGGAATTAGGAAAGTAAATCAGATGTGGGATGTGGGATGTGGGATGTGAAATGAGTAATTACACATTTCACATCAGTCATTGCACATTGTTTTTACAATTCTACTAATATGCCGGCTTGCACGTAGGCGTAGCCTTTGCCTTCGTGATCAAGGAACTGGTAGCCGCCCATCAACATAATTGACGAATAGTCGCCGTTCTTGATGTCAAAGCCGCCGCCGGCGCGCCAGAACATCTGATGGTTCGAGCCAAAGAGATAGCCCCAGTCACCGGTTGCTACCGGGAGCGCCGTGCTACCGATGGGCAAGCGAACCCACACACTGCCCGAAACCGGAATCAAGCTCACGTTGTCGATTTCTTGATAGCCCGAGCCGATGCCGAAAAAGAGCATCTGGTCAATGGGATACCAAAAGTGACCGAAAACGTTCAAGTTGAACTTGCCGATTTCGCTCACATGATTGACGACACCACCCTGCACATCCATGGTAAAGGCACTTGCCGGTACCGCGGCAAACGCAAAAGCAAACAGAATAGATGTCAGAAACTTTTTCATATCTACAATATAACTTAAAATTCACTAAAGATTCTTCGACTTCATTGCACTACTACCCAAAGGGCATAACTCAACTTGAGAACTAAAGTTCTTAGTTTCGTATAGCTCAGAATGACACTTCTAACCGACTACTGTCTACTTCCTACTAAAATCACTCATCGCTGCGGGTTTCGCGGGCCCAACCGCCGCTCTTTTCAGGCTTGAAGGCCATAAAGAAACCTTTAAGCATGGCGTAGTTCATCGAGAGGAAGTAGTAGCCGCTCGGCACAATCTTGAAACCGGCCACCAACAGCGAAAGCGTCATCACGCCAAAGAAAATCTGGTAGAAGAGTCCGCTCGTGAGCAGGCAAGCGTTGGCGACAAACAGCAAAATCAAGATGTGCGGCGAGAACCAGCGTAGAATCTTGTGCGAGAAGAACAAGTAAGCAAGCAACGGGTGCAGCGGATTCAACAGCGGCAAGTAAGAGAACAAGAAATTAAAATTCGCGCGGCCGATACGCACCTTGCGGCGGAATTCACCGCTAGACTCCTTAGACGTCTGTTCAGTGCCGATAGCGCTTGTCACGAACGTGCAGTAATAGCCTTTTTCAAGAACCTTTGTCGTCACAAAGAAGTCATCCATGACGCTCTTCTTGACCGGCAGTTCCGTATACAGTTCGCGGCGTATTGCATAGAGGGCGCCGTTACCGCCGATCAGCATGTCAAGAATGCCTTCGAACTTTTTGATTTCGGATTCCAAATCCCAGTAAGAGCTTTCGCCGCGACCCAGCGTAGAACCGCTCTTGTCCGACAGAATCAAGTGACCGCATGCGCAACCGATTTTCTTGTCCTGGAACGGAATCACGAGCTTGCGCACTACATTCGGGAAGAACATCGTGTTTGCATCGCAGAAGAGTAAGATGTCGTTCTTTGCAATTTTGTTCAGGCGGTTCAGCATGGCGGCCTTGCCCGCATTCTTGGGCGCCTTGACCAGCGTAATTCCCTTGTCGGCATAGCGGGCAACGATTTCGGCGGTCTTGTCGGCAGAGCCGTCATCACCGATCAAGACTTCAAGTTTGTCCTTGGGGTAATCGAGTTCCAGAATGTTCTGGATTTTGCGTTCAATTACAGCCTCTTCGTTGTAGGCCGAAATCAGAATCGACACCGTTGGCAGTTCAACGTCACCTTGTTCCGGAGACTTGCGACGCTTGAAGATTTCACTCACGAACGGGAGCGTCATCGGGAACAGCAGGTAGCAATGCACCAGCAAGAAAATCATCAGCCAAAAGACAATCTGCGCGTAAAAAAGGATTTGTTCATTCATCGAGCCATCCACTCCTTTTCTTTTTCAAGGAACTGGTACAGCATGTATTGCAGTTCTTGCGGCGACATAGAGTCAGTCACCGTCAAAATGCTCATTCCCTTCGGGGCAACAAGCACAAAAGCCGGAAGCGCGTTCAGTTCCCATACATCAAAATAACAACGTTGCACCGTTTTCTTTTGACCATCGCACATGATGGTATCTTGTGAATCGGCATTGAGCTTAACGGCATAAAAACGCGTGTTCAAAAGCGAGGCCACCGTGGGGTCGCTGTACACGTTCGCATCCATCACGCGGCAGGGAATGCACCAGTCCGCATACAAATCCACAAAAATCAGCTTCGGCCCCGTCTTCGCCTTTTCAAGCGCTTCATTGTAGCCCATCCAATGTACCATGGATTTTTTAGCAGCCTTCTTGGCAGGCACCGCATCGTTCAGAGGGGCAGCAAAAGTAACCGACACGCAAAGTGCTACAAGCATCAACAAGCGAAAAATCAATGTACACCTCCCTTGTGGGCGGGCATCTGGTTTTGCGGCGCCGGAATCTTCGGCAGGCGCGCCTTTGGACCATTACCCTTTTGAAGAGCCTCTTTTGCATCTACTGTCGCGGCCTGCGGAGGTGTCAGCAGAGAATCGATGCGGGCGTTTACCGCCTTCTGGAACGGCACCCACTGGCGCTCGTCATTCAGGATTTCGTCGGTTTTGGCGAGGAACTGTTCGCGGGTATAGCCCGCCGCCTTCAAAGCGTCTTGGCGCACCAGGCGACCCATCGGAGAATCCTTGCCATAAGTAATTTCGGCCACGCGCAGTTCGACAAACAAGTCTACGAACTTCTGGTCGACCGAAACTTCGCCGCTACAGCCGAAGAGACTTCCACAAAGCGCAAAAGAAATCAAAACGTAAAGGAGATGCCGGGACAAGCCCGGCATGACATGATCGGGGGCCACTATGATGTTTGCTTCTTTTTCGCTAAACTTCATAAGGTCCCGTTACTATTCCTTTTCTTCCAGAGCGTTTTCGAAAAGGCCTTCCACGTATTCGGCCTTGCTGAAAGGCACCAGCTGGTCAATGCGTTCGCCCATGCCAATCCAGCGGATAGGAATCTGGAGCGAGCTTGCAATCGAAAGCACTGCGCCGCCACGGGCCGTACCGTCGAGCTTGGTCACCACGAGGCCGGTGAGCGGGAAACTCTGGTTGAAAATCTTCGTCTGGTTGATGGTGTTCTGTCCGGTGTTGCCGTCGATTACAAGCCACATGTCGTGCGGCATGTCGGGGTTTACCTTCTTGATCACGCGGACAATCTTCTTGAGTTCTTCCATCAAGTAGTCCTTGTTGTGCAGACGGCCGGCGGTATCGATAAGGACCACGTCGCAGCCGCGGGCCACCGCCGCGTTGCAGGCGTCGAACGCCACTGCCGCGGGGTCACTTCCTTCCTGGTGCTTCACGAATTCGGCACCACTACGCTCGGCCCAAGTTTCAAGCTGGTCGATGGCTGCAGCGCGGAACGTGTCGCAGGCCGCAATCATCACCTTCTTGCCTTCGTCTTTAAGGCGTGCGGCAAGCTTACCGATTGTAGTCGTTTTGCCGGCGCCGTTCACGCCAATCACAAGCACCACATGCGGCTTACCCTTGAGCTCGAACGGCGGCGGGTCCTTCAAGAGGCGTTCCGCTTCGCTTCGCATAATGCCAAGCACCTGTTCGGTCGTGAGCGACTTGCCCAGCGCCTGTTCACGAAGCGCATCGGTCAACAGAAACGCCGCTTCGACACCCACGTCGGCCTTGATCAAGTGTTCTTCGAGTTCCTCAAGAGTGTCGTCTGTAATTTTGCCTGCACCGACAATACCCTTGAGTTCGCCCATCAAGGCGTCGCGGGTCTTGGCAAGGCCACTCTTAATGGCAGAAAAAAGTCCCATTCGAAAATTTCCGTAAAATCGTTAAACGATGCTTTCGACCTTGTCGACCAGGCCGTAGGCCTTGGCCTCTTCGGCACTCATAAAGTTGTCGCGTTCCGTGTCGCGGTCGATTTCTTCCATGGTGTGGCCAGACGTTTCGGCGAGAATCTTGCCCGTAATGTTGCGGATGCGCAGCATTTCTTCGGCCTGAATCTGGATGTCGCTTGCCGGGGCGACAATTTCACCGTGAATCAGCGGCTGGTGAATCATGATGCGGGCATTGGGCCACGCATAACGCTTGCCCTTTGCTCCCGAAGTCAAAAGTACCGCACCCATGGATGCTGCCTGACCGCAGCAAACCGTGACCACGTCGCTCTGGATAGCGTTCATGCAGTCGTAAATGGCAAGGCCACTGGAAATCACGCCACCCGGGCTGTTGATGAAGAAATAGATATCGTCGTGATTCAAGGAATCCAGGTATAAAAGTTCCTTCACAATACGTTCGGCGATTTCGTCATCGACACCGCCCCACAAGAAAATTTTGCGCTTGGAGGCAAGGAATTCTTCAGCCTTCTTCATGATCTCGGAAGGGGCGTTCTCTTTCTTTTCGTTGCAATCTGCCATAATAAATCCTTTTTGTTCGGGTACAATTTAGAAAATTCAATATATTATCGTCTTTTCATACCCATTTGTAAAGCAAGGATTTTAAAGGATTTGCTTATGATTCCGGCACAGCGCCCTATTTTACGGCCTTGAAGGTTTCGGGATAAAGCTCTTTTGCAGACTGCATCACCGCTTGGCGCGTGGAATCATGCTCGTCGCATTTCAGATTAAATCGATCGTTTTCGACTATGTCGAATTCAATCTTGCCGATAGCCGTCGCCTTGTCTTTTTCCACCTTCCATGGAGAACAATAATAACCAGTGTATCGTTCAGGGTCGGCATTTAAAGGAGTTTGGATCAACTCACGCAAAAATGTTTCGTAATGAAAAAGCAGCGTCCTAAACGAATAGGTACTGTCTTCCAAGAACAGCGAATACAAATGTGTTCCCTTTTTAAGAATCAGTTTTTTATTCGACCTTGCGGCACCATCATCAATAAAAACAGAGGCAGAATCTCTACCCTTCAGCGTGATTTCGACAAACGCAATGCCGTAATCTTGCGGAATGTCCGAAGAGTCCGTCCACACGATAGGCACGAATAACGCGCACCCCGCCAAGAACAAAAGACTGGACAGAAAAAGCAATAAAACTTTCATTCGCATACAAATTTTCCTCTTTGTCTAAGGTAAAGATAATAAAAAACGCTATTCGGGTAAAATTCTTTTTTCCGCAAAAACAAGGGGCAAAAGTAGACACTTTGGCTCGTTTTGGCGTGTATATAAAGAGGAGGTCATAAAAAACAAAAGGACAATATGAATACGAAAAATAACTCGCAAAACTTGAATACGTTGACAAATTCAAACTCTTTACCTATATTCTAATATGAAGTTCATTGTAGAAAAGTTGCCTGCCGCCGCTGCCGAAATTAACGCCTTGGAGCAATCTCAGAAAGAACTTCTGAACAAGGAGTACGAAACAATTGAAAAACAGGGACTAGAATATGTTCGTGTAAGACCACTTCAAAAAGAAATTTTTGAAATCAAGTCGAATGAACTACGGTCTTTGTTTAAGTACAAGGCAGGAGCGATTATTGTAATTGGAGTTGTCTTCGTAAAAAAGACACAAAAAACTCCGAAAGAAAAGATTAAACTCGCCATAAAGCGATTGAAGGAGGTTTAGATGCCGTATGTTTATGTGAAAGATTCCGAAGGATTCGTATTCAAGAAAAAAGAATCGGATGTCGCTGCAGATGAAAAGATTATCTCGGAAAAAGAATATCTGAAAAAATCGGGCATTGCCCTTTACGAAAAAAAGTTCGGGCACGGCGGTGCGCGCGAAAACGCGGGCAGAAAAACGAAATTCGCCTCTCCGCTGAAATTTCAGATTCGAGTCACAAAAGAGGAAAAGGAATTTCTTGCATTCGCAAGGAGCAACAAGCTCAATTTCGCAACTTTGATGAACCTTGCCGCGAAACTAGATTAACGCCGCTTACAAGCATATTTTTTTCAGTTTTATGTTCCACTGCCCATAAAAAATATACATTATGGGTGTAAACCCTTATTTTTAGGACACTTATGGCATTTATTCGTGCAATTTTCTACTACTTGTTCATTGGAGTAGGGCTTTTCGTTGTCGGTCTTCCGTTCATGTTTTACAAGGGCGTGCTTTGCAGGCGCTGGGCAGACAGCACCCGCATATGCATCCCGTTTTTCCAGGTTTTGTTCAAGTTGTCGGGAATCAAGGTCGAAATCGAAGGCAAGGAGAACATTCCGGACCACAAGAAGTTCGTGCTCATAGCCAACCACCAGAGTTTTTTGGACATCAACGTGATTTGGCCCTCGATTACCATGACCTCGTTCATTGCGAAGGCGGAACTCTGGAAGATTCCCGTGTTCGGCTGGGTCTTGACTAAAATCGGCTGCATTCCGGTGCACAGGAACCCGCGCAAGAACCTGGGCATGGGCGCTGTCGTGAAAAAGCGCCTCGAAGACAACGTGACCATTTCGGTGTTCCCCGAAGGCCACCGCAGCAACGACGGGCACATGCTCCCGTTCCAGAACGGAATTTTCCGCATGGCCAAGGAAAACAAGTTTCCGCTCCTGCCGGTGACGCTTGTGGATACGGGCAAGCGGCTTTCCAAGACCAAGTGGGCAATGACCCCGGGTGTCGTGAAGATTGTGGTGCACCCGCTCCAGACACCCGAAAGCTTTGAGAACAAATCCGCCACGCAGCTGCGCGACGAGATTCACAACATGATTTCTTCGGCGCTGCCCTACAGACAGGCCGACGCCGCCACCGCGGCAAACAAGGAGGCCTAATATGGCTCAGCATTTACCTAGCGAAGAACAGATTATTGCCATTTTGCGTGACGAACCGATGGTCGGTAGCCGCCTGCGTAGCGCACTCGGGCTGCCCAAAAAGCAGAAGATGGCCTTTAAGCAGATGCTCGCCGACATGGTGGACCGCGGGCTTTTGAAGCGTACCAGCCACAAGGAATACCAGCTGGGCGATGGCGAAACTGTCGAAGAAAAGCGCGAAAAGCGCGTGAAGAAGATTGCGGAACAGTACCCCGAAGACAACCGCCGCCTGGGCGCACGTAGCCGCCGCCAGACGGGCAAGGAAAACGAGACCCGCGTAAAACGCGGAATACTCCACCAGACGGGCGAAGAAGAATGGGAAGTGCACGAACTCGAAACCGGCAAGGTGTACGAGATGTGCCACCGCAGGCAGGCCCCGGGCAAGGAAGGCGAAACCATCAGCTTTACGCTGTACCCGCACCCGAAACTCAAGCATAGCTACCTCGCAAAGGTCGACCGCACTGCCGAAGCGATGAATATCAGCTGGGACGAAGTCAAGACCAAGTTCATGGAAGACGCGAACTTGCCCAAAGACTTTAGCCCCGCCATCAAGAAATATGTGGACGGCGTCAAGGAGCCGTGCGGCAAGGACTTCAAGGGCCGCGTGGATTACAGGCAGCTCACGATTCTCTGTATCGACCCCGATGGCGCCATGGACCATGACGACGCCATTAGCGTGGAACGCACCCCCAAGGGCTACAGGCTGGGCGTGCACATTGCCGACGTGAGCTACTACGTCCCCGAAGGGAGCGAACTCGATGAAGAGGCTCTGGAAAGGAGCTACACGCAGTACCTGCCGTGGACCGCCGTGCCGATGCTCCCGGATAAGCTTTCGAGCAATGTTTGCAGCCTGCACCAGGGTGTGGACCGTTGCGCATTCACCTGCATGATGGAACTCGACAAGCACGCGAACGTGCTCAGCTGGGATTTCCACCGCAGTATCGTGAAGATTACCAAGTCCATTACCTACGAGCAGGCAATGGAAATGATGAAGAACGGCGACGACGACATCAAGGCGCTCGCCGAGGTGACCGCACTCTTGAAGCAGAACCGCACCAAGGACGGCCTGCTGGAATTTCAGAGCACCGAATTCGGCTGCAAGTTCAACGAAAAGGGCGAACCGGAAAAGATTTACCCGCGCGTAACCGACGAATCAAATTCGTGGGTGGAAGAATGCATGCTCATCGCAAACAACTGCTGCGCAAAGGAACTCAAGAAGCGCAAGCTCCAGGGCATTTACCGTATCCACGAAGCGCCTGACACCAAGGACATCATGGAACTGTACTACATGTACCCGGACCTGTTCAAGGATTCTCCGGTGATGTTGCGCGACCTGGGCAAGCCCCGCAGCGGCGACACGAACCTGAACCCGACGGCATTCAAGCTGTACGAACATTTGGTGAAACGCGCCCAAGGCGACGAGACGCTCACGAACCGCATTCTGCGCAGCATGCAGAAGGCGCATTACGACAGCAACAGCTTCGGCCACTTTGCGCTGAACTGGCAGGACTATGCGCACTTTACGAGCCCGATTCGCCGTTACGCCGACTTGTGGTGCCACCGTGAACTCGCGCGCAAGGGCAAGGAAATTACCGCCGAACGCAAGAACAGCGTCATTGAAGTGTGCGACCTGATTTCGGCAAATGAAGTCAAGAACCAGAAAATCGAACGCATCGCCATCAAGGTGTGCAGCTGCTGGATTTTGAAGAGCCACATTGGCGACGACTTCGAGGCAACCGTCACGGGCATCGAAGAATGGGGAATCTACGTTTCTATCGCAGACCCGATTGCTGAAGGCCTGGTGCGTTTCCGCGATATTGCCGGTGACGACTTCTACGTATTCAACCCTGATCAGGGTCTCGCTTTTGGCAAGAAGAGCGGGCGTACGTTCCGGCGCGGCGACAAGGTGCTGGTGCGCCTTTTGCGGGTAGACCCGCTGCGCGGTCAGGCGGACTTCAGCATTATCGAAAAACTCTCTAGCGAACCGAAGAAGCGCCGCCGTCAGGGTGAATCGCGCGACGTTCATGAACGCGCTGACCGCGCCGCCGCGGCGGAAGCCCTCGGCTACGTGAGCCAGCCCGACGATGACTTCGACGACGATGTTCCGGAATTCGTTTCGGCGCACAGCCACATGAACCGTGGCGGTCGCGGAAAATCACGCGGCGGCAGGTTCGATTCCGACGCCCCGAGTTTCGAACGTTCTGGCCGCAGTTCTCGCGGCAAGGGCGGAAGTTCTCGTGGTGGCGACCGAAACAGCCGCGATGACCGCGAAGGATTCCATGTTGCAAGCAAGCCGCGTAGGGGCGGCTCCCGCAAGGGTGCCGGTCGCAGCCAAAGCCGCGGACGCGGCGGCAGAAGGTAATTTATGTCTAGTAACGGCAAGGTCATTCTCTACGCCAGCTACCAGACCGGGGAAATTCTCCCCGGGTATGTACGGTTTGCGCTAAAGCATCTCGCCGAGACTGACTTTACCGTCGTACTGCTCACGAACAAGCGTCCGCTTTCGGCAGAAACGTTAGCGTTTATCGAAGACAACGGAATCAAGCTTTACCTGACCGAAAATCACGGATTCGATTTCGGCATGTGGCGCAGGTTCCTGAAAGATGTTGCCAACAGCCGTAGCAGCCTCGTGGAATTCAACAGCATCACTCGCCTGCTGCTCGTAAACGATTCTATCGTCTACTTCCAGAACAACTTTGCCGACTTTATCCGCCGCGCCGAAGCGAGCACCGCCGACGTGGTATCGCTTACGCAAAACGACGAAGTTCGCCCGCACCTGCAATCGTTCTTCTTGTACCTAAAGCAAGAAGCCCTCGGAGCATTCTACCTGCACCTGCTTGAAACGCCCGAACAAGACACGTTCTATGACGTGGTGCACCGCCTCGAAATCGGCATGGCGAATGTATTCGACGAAGCCGAAATCAGGACTGCATCGCTATACAACACGCATTTACGAGCCCTGTTCGCCTACCCCGAGCTGATTGCACAAGGCGGCGGATTCATCAAGCGCAAGCTCTTGCAGCATCGTTTCAGCTTTAAAGAGAAAGCCCATTTTATTCGTCAAAAGGCCTACAACGCCTTGAACGCCGACTACCACAAGATGATTCTGGACGCAGGACTTGCTCCCGACTTTAAAGAAGAATGGCTCCCGAAACCTGTTGGCAATTCTACAAGCCAGGCATTAGACAAACTTTGGCAGAACGCATTCGACAAAGTCGGCTGGCCCGTGCTCCGCACCGCCATTAAAACAAAATACAAGATTCTCGGCAAGCCGCTTGACGGCGACGAGTACAAATAAATTTTGTTACTATGCAAAAGCTCCCGAAAAAATCGGGAGCCTTTCCAATATAAATCTTGAGAGCTATTACTTCACGATTTCAGCGTCGACGACCTTCTTGCCATTCACGGTCTTCGGGCCGTTATTGCCGTTGTCGCGGCGGATGATCTTGTACTGAATGATGCTCCAGAAGTTGGACACGATCCAGTAGAGCACAAGGCCAGACGGCATCACCGCGCTGAAGAGGAACATCATGGCCGGCATCATCCAAGTCATCATCTTAGCCTGGGCAGGGTCCATGGCGCCGTTGCCGCTCATGGTTACCTTGGTCTGGAAGTAGGTAGTGACCACCATGATCCACGGGAGGAGAGCGAGGCCATCGGGCATGAGGAACGGAATGCTGAAGCCGTGGAAGATCACGTCGCTACGGCTGAGGTCGGTAATCCAGAGGAAGGCCGGCATGCCGCGGAGTTCGACGGCGCGACCGAGCACGAAGAAAAGGCCCATGAAAATCGGCATCTGGATAATCATCGGGAGGCAGCCGCCGGTGCAGCTGGCGAGCGGGTTCACGCCGTTCTTGGCGTAGAGTTCCATGATGGCGGCCTGCTTCTTCTGCGGATCGCTACGGTACTTCACGTTGATCTCGTCGAGCTGCGGCTTGAGCTTGCTCATGGCAGAAGTCGACTTGAGCTGCTTGATGGTGAACGGGGTCGTAATGCCGCGCACGATGAAGGTCACGAGGATAATGGCGACGCCGTAGTTCGGAATGATGGAGTAGAAGAACTTGAGCAGCTTGAGGAGCATGGCGCAAATCCACACGAACCAGACGCTGGAACCGGGGAACCACTTGGAACCGGTCACGATAATCTTTTCGTAGCCCTGGCCGAGCGATTCGACTTCGGCCCATTCCAGCGGGAGCACCATAAAGTTGTAGGCAACGGAATCGCCGCGCACGGCGTCTGCAATGGAGAGGCTGTAGGTACCCGGATCCGGGTTGCCCTCGGTAGCCAGGTTGATGTGCTTGGCCTTGACCTGGGCGGGCACCGGAGAATCGAACTGCACCGACATGGCCACGTACTTACGGCGCATGCCGACCCAGTAGTAGTTGGCGTTGTCGAAGGTCATGGCATCGTTGAATGTTTCGCGTTCGGTAATTTCGTTGTTCTTGAAAATCACTTCGCTAAAGAAATAGCTGGTACCGCCGAAGCTCTTGCCCTTCGGGAATTCTTCGGTTTCACGCATGCCGCCCTTCCAGGAGAGCTCGTACTTGTCGACGCGGAAACCCTTGAACTTGTTCACCTGACGGACTGCGACGCCGGCCTTGGTGAAACCGTAGCTACGAACCAGCTGGTTGCCGTTAGCATCGGTAAAGACGAACTGCACCGTGGTATCGTTTTCGACATTGATCCATTCCGGAGCGTCTACATTGAACATAACTTCGGAAAGGTCGGCACCGCCGAGGTTCAGGTCGAGGGCGCCGAGCGCGGTATCTTGAATGAGTTCGGGGAAATGGTTTGCGGAATCCGGCAGGGCCTTGACGATAACGCTCTGGACCTTGCCGCCCTTGTTAGAAAGGGTCATGATGAACTTGTCGGTTTCGACCGTGACCGTGCGCGGTGCAATCACCTTCGGGGCTTCGACGGCGGCAGAGGAAGAATCGCTTGTAACGACACTTGATGTATCTCCCGCTGCCTTCAATTCCGAATTCTGAATTCCGGATTCCGAATTTCCAAGAACTGGGGCAGCCTTGATCTCGGCAGTTGCGCCGGGGAGCACGAGCCCGCTTGCGGACGGAGATTCGGCAGAATCGGCGACCTGGGCGGCGGCTTCCTTCGCTGCAGCCTGCTTTGCGAGCTTGGCCTTTTCGGCAGCTTCGTTGTTTGCGCTCGTCATGGAGAACCACCAAATCATGATGGCTGCGATAAGGACTGATCCGATAAGAGTATTCTTGTTCATCTCTTTTCCTTTTTGGGCGGGACCGGGTCATAGCCGCCCTTGCAAAACGGGTTGCATCTTAAAATTCTATAAACCGCAAGAAAGAAACCTTTGAACACGCCATGCACCTGGATTGCTTCAATCGCGTACTGTGAGCATGTCGGCTGGAACCTGCATACCCCGTGAAAAAAATAGGGGTGAATCAACTGGTACAGCCGGATAGGCACAATCAAGGCGCCTTTCAGGACTTCGTTAACCTTGTGCGTCCAAGCCATCGGTCCATTCCATCTTCTTGAAGACCTTGAGCGCCGATTCGCGCATGCGCGCCGAGGACATGACCTCGGAATTGTCGCTCACGATAATCATCGCCCACACGGGCTTTGCGATATGGGGAACCCTTTCAAAAAACAGGGGCCGCAGTAATCTACGGCACTTGTTGCGGTAAACAGCGTTACCGTTCTTCTTTTTTGCCAAAAAGCAAAAACGACAAAAACCGTCCGGGCTTTCTATCCAACGCATCGTGAAAGACGGCGTGCGGATGAACTTCCCATGGACGGCTACTTGCCGATAAGCTGGCTGGTTAGGCAGCCTATAGGAGCGCAACGAGGCTATGAGCCAATCCTACTTTTTGTAGATGGTGTCGCTCACGGTGAGGCGCTTGCGACCCTTGGCGCGACGACGGCTCAGAACAGCACGACCCCAACGGTCTTCCATGCGGGCACGGAAACCATGCTTGTTGGCGCGCTTACGATTATGAGGCTGGAATGTTCTTTTCATTGTAGTAACCTTTATTAAAAGTCAAATTTTTTGAGTCTCAAAATTAGAAAAATTCCTAGATAAATCAAGGGGTCGGAGGGCCGTGTAAGCAAGTTTTACGGACATTTTTACGATTTTCCCGCAGACGATTCAACTTATCAACAATCTATCAACATCTATTTTGAAGACTCCCGCCCGACGCCCGCACAACCAGGTCGGGGCGGCATTCGAAAAAAAATTATATTTCCAACCGCTATGAAGAAGAAAACACTACTTGCAATTTCTCTTTCGGTGGCCACCCTGATCGTCGGATGCGCCAGGGGGCTCAACCCGAGAGACCCCGATGTCTACAGAAACAAGACCGGTATTATCGGCGTGTTCCGCCAGACCGCCTTCTACTGCGAAGACGTGATGCCTCAGTACATGACACTTGGCTCCCAGAAGATCGTGGTGAAACCGGGCTGGAGCCACGAACAAGACAACCTGTTCATTAGCGAAATGAAGCCGGGTATTGCCCCGCTGTACAAGTACGAATACTCTTGCGGCGTCGACGAGACCAAGCTCTCGCTTGACACCACCGACAACGGCAAGAAACCCTTCCCCTACGCCGTGAAGATTCCGGACAAGGGCTTCTGCAAGATCGTGATTTCGTTCCTCGAAAACGACAACCTGTTCTCGCACAACGACGACCTTTTGAGTGAATCCTTCGAAAAGAACGAAGTGGCCGCCGGTTACCCGAACATTCCTTACTGCGACGTGATCGACACCAAGGGTAACGTGGTAACCTTCATGAACCGCGACTCGCTTTACCGCGAAGAGTACAAGGCCGCCCGCGAAAATTCCAAGAAACTGGGTACTGACGACATTTACCCGCTGGTTACCATCGAAGAAGGTTCCGACATGGCAAGCATGAGCGGCGACAACACCCAGGTCATTCTCGTCACATGGCACAACAATCCGGACCGTTTCAAGGATGGCGAATTGACCACCCTGAAAGACGGCGAAGTGCTTTGGGCCTACACCGACAAGGAATTCCTGAAATGGTTCCGCGAAAACAACGACAAGGTGGACAACTGGGATATCCGTTTGAAGCAGCTCTTGGGTAAGTCTCCCGAATCGGACAACAGGTACTTTACCGTGTTCTGGGTAAGGGTAACCGACGTATTCCGCCCGGCATACTTCCCCGAAATCAATAGCAACATGATGAATACGACCTTCACGAACACGCTCGAAGAAGACACGACGGCTAACGCCATGTGGTTCAAGAACTGGTTCGACAAGGAAAGCGCATCGCGCAACAGGGACGCCGGTCCGTGGACTCGCCTGGGTTATACTTACGACTGGGGCAATCCGAACAGCAAGTACGGTCTTTCGGAATTCATCGTGAAGGAAGGCGCCGAAATCGAAGTGAAGTTCACGCGCAAGAACCGCGCATTCCTCACGTGGCTTAAGGACAGACTCTAACCAGCGTCCTGTATAATTCCTGGCCGGCGGTTTGATACTTGCGTTCGAAGGCGGTTTCAGGATTTTCTGGATTAAACGCCGCGCACTCGACATCAAGATTTAGCGAAAGGCAGTCGCCTGCAATGCAGGCGGCTTCTTTGTATTCGCGGGCATAGATTTCCCAATTCGTGCGAAGTTCCGTGACTGGGCTCAGGCGCATGAGTACCGGAAAAATCGGGTGCAAATGAAAGCGCCGAGTAGCCTCGCTTTCCTTGGGCCAGGGGTTCGGGTAATAGAGCGCATGGTGCAGGACATTCCACTCGCCCGCCTGCACGCGATCGAGCGCGAGGCGCCAGAAATCCAACAGTTCCGCACGCACCCAGAAGGCATTCGCCGGAACATCGCAGGAGGCACCCGCCGAAACTTCGAGCTGCCGCTCGTTGCCGGCTTTTGAGAGCCGCACCGCCGACTTGTCGATTCCTATGACCGGGACATTCGGGAATTTCCTTGCCAGGTGCAGAGTGCTTTCGCCGGTACCGCAGCCGGAATCCAGCACAAGATCCAAGCGCCCTGTAGCCTTAGACCCATAAAAAGAGCACACGAAATCCGAGGCCATTTCAAACGCTTCGCGGGTATGGTCCGCGACCGGACGCAAAAAAGTCGTGGCAGCGTACTTGCGCACCACGGCTTCTAAATTCTTGTAGATGTCTTCTTGGTTTGATTTTACCGAATGAACTACGTTACCATTGGATTGCTTCGTCACTCCGTTCCTCGCAATGACGTATAACTATTTCTCCCAAATGGAGAGGCGATCGCCACCGATCAGTTCGACATCGTCGAGCCAGACTTCTGCGTAGCCGTCGATCGTCTTGAAATCCCACGCCAACTGGTTCACGCACTTGAAGGCGGCCTTGTCGGCCGGCAGCGGCACGCTCACTCGCACCCATACGCTATCAAGGCCGTATTCGGACTGGATCAATTTCTGGTGGTCCGGTTTCAGATTGGAATCAATGATGTTAAACACCACGGAACCGATACCCTTGATGCGGAAGGCGACGGAATCCACCGACGAGATGTCATTGCAAAGGGCCTTGTCGCTCTTGCCCAGTTCGACACCCATGGTTGCCCAGGGCCAATGAGCGACTCCGGTAGAATCCTTGACGATATCGCCGAAGTGGGCCGCCACGTGAGCAGAGATGTTTCCGTCTTCGTTCGCAAGCGTAAAGAGATGGTTTTCGCCGATAATGAAGTCGGGGGTCACGTTGTCGGCAAAGTCAAAATACCACCAACCACCATCGTAGGTACGTGCCGGCATAAAGCGGTTCTGGTAGTTGGAATCCTGGAAGTCTTCGAGCAACAGGGCTCGGCTTTCGTCAGCGAACGTGCCGGACACAGTGCTTTCGCCTGCGAGGACCTTCAAGTAAGTGCTGCTGGTATCGACGTCTTCGACATCGGGAATGAACACCAGGCTGAGCACGCCTTCGGGCAGGGAATCCAGCGTGAAGTTGCCGTCTTTTACCTTGGCGGAATGTTCCAGGCCGCGAACCTTGACAACACCCTTCAGGGACTTGTCGCCCACGCTACCCGAAACGGTTGCGGTTTTCTTGAGTCGGTCCTTACCGAGGTCGACACTTGCACCGTTCACCTGGACCGGAATCTGCAAGGCTTCGCCAGCGAGTTTCGCTTCGAGCGTGTAGTCGCCGTCTTCAACGCCTTCGATAGTCACATTGCCGTCCTTGTCAGCTTCGGCAGAATAAGCCTTTTCGTCGCCGAGAGCTTCGCTGTCCATGAGACGGACCTTGGCGAGAGCCGCCGGAGACTTTTCGGCTGTCAAAATCTGTGCGGTAATTGCGTTACCCGCTTCGGTACCGCTCGGGCCACCGCCGGCTGTTTTGGTTTCGCCACATGCAACAAGACCAAGCCCGAAAGAAAGGGCAAGGATCGAGGTCACGGCGAACTTAGCCATATTTGCGGGAGTATCCTTCAACACATCCCAAAAATAGAAATTTTCGTTGAGGTTGCGCATTACACCCCCTTGTTTTGCGGAGCGGCTCCGGTATCAGGGTCGTCCACTTTATCAGACAAAGGGAACATCGCAATATTCAAAGCATACACACGGTCGGCGCGTTCGCTCTTGCGGGCAAACTGCAACAGACCTCTACGGAATTCTTCGATACGGTGGCGGATTTCAGGCAGGTCGGATTCGTCGGCAGTAAACACCACAGACGAAATATCGCGTTCTTCGGGTTTGTGACGGTCGATCGATTCTTGCGCAAGTTCGATCGTATGCCTGTGGAAGTCGCGAACCGCCTGGCTCTTGACTTCGCCGCCGGTACTGATAATCTGGTCGGTAATGTTCCAACCGCCGTTGCCATCGGGCACCACAAGGCCAAGCTGCTTTAAAATGCCGAGTGCGGAGCGTGCTTCGTCCTGCGAAATGGCAGGATTCAAACTCTTGCCGAGCTTGCCGATATCGCTAGTGTCCTTGGTAATGCCAATCAGGGCGCGGAGTGCGGCGCATGCCCAGCTGCCGAAATACGAAAGTTCCGGCGTAGACAAGATTCGGGTCTCCATGGAGCGCAGTTCCATGAGCCGGTAGTACAGTTCCGAAAGGGTCTGCTTGGCCTTGGTCTTGTTGAAACGGTATAAAGTCTTGAAGTATTCGGCACGGCGGTCATCGAGTCCGCAAATGCGAATGAACGCCGGGAGCGTGCCCTCGTTCAAATGGCCCTCTTTCTGGAATACGCGAACAAGCCAGGCCGGGTCGACGCCGGTCTTCTGGCCAAGATAGCGGTACGAGGTGAAGGGGCTGCCTTTCTTGGTTTCGACAAACCAATCCTTCAGGAACTCGCGGTATTCCAAATAGTCTAATACTTCGGGCATAGCCATAATTTACCCAAATATAGATAGAAAATGTTTACAATCCGTTGAGAGTTATAAAGTTCCGTTGCTTTTTTTACAACAGCAATTCTCAACACCTCAAAAGCCCCCAAAATGCGATTTTTAGGAAAATCGCGGAATTTCTCTAATTTCAAGGATTTTGGCAGCGAAAACAGGCCACCGCGAGCAAAAACACCGAGTCTTACAGCTCGATACCCGTGTCGCGTTCGATGACCGTCTCGCAGGCCGCCTTGAATGTCTCGGGGGTAGCGACGATGGAGAGCGACTGCTTTTTGGTGCGGGTGATGCCCGTATACAAGATTTGCCGATTCAAAAGCGGATGCCCCTTGCGCGTCGGCAGGAACATCATAACATTCGGGTAGCCGGACCCCTGCGATTTGTGGATGGTGATGGCAAAAGAGGGCTCCAGGCAATCTTCTGCGAAATACGAAAGCGGGTAGAAGACGAATTTGGACTGCTTTTTAAGCATTAAGAAGTACTGCTCATGGCGATTCGATTTAACCACGATCCCCGTGTCGCCATTATACAACTTAAATTCATTCTGGTTGCGATTGAAAATCAGGATTTGCCCTACGAACCGTGTTGACGAATTTGGGGTGAGCGTTTCGGCGACAATCTGGTTCAGCGTTTCGACACCGCGGTTGCCGCGCCTTTCTGCCGAAAGGATTCTCGCCTGGTTCGCCGCATCCCAAAGTTTTTCGCAAATGGACCGCTGTTCGGGCGTCACGCATTCCGAAGGAATATCCGGATCGACTTTTTCTGCAAGGTCCATAAGCGGGGCGTAGAATTTCAGGCTCCACTTGCGGACCAGATTTTCGACGGCGCGGAGTTCCTCCCGACGAGAAAGCGTTTGACCTTGGTCGAGGTCTATCAGGTGAACGCTATCGCGTTCTTCCCAATAAGTCGCGCGAGCATTAAAGGGGGCGGCCTCGAAAGCGACTTCTTCGCCGCGCTGGATTTTACCCGCCAGCACGCCGATTCTAGACTCGTCGTTGAATCGGTTGGAACGAATCAGCTTGACGACGAAATTGTAGTCGAATTCCAGAATGTTGCCGAGTACGGCGCCTGCATCAACCGAGGGCAACTGATTCGGATCGCCCAAAATGAACAGTTTGAAGTTTCCGCTGGGCGGGAGCGCCTGCAAAAAAGCGGCAAATAACGAAACGTCAATCATGCTCGCTTCGTCGATGATGTAAATCGCCTTTTCGGGAAGCGGATTGCCGGAATTGAAAGTGAAACCGCCCTTCGCAACGCTGTATTTCAAAAGCCTATGCAAGGTATAGCTCGATGCCTTGGCGAGCTTTTCTACAAAACGGGGATTTTCGTCGCAGGCCGCCGTCGAAATTTCATGCAAGGTATCGTCCATACTTTCGGCGAGGCGGTCAGCCGCCTTACCGCTCGGAGCAGCCATGTACAAATCCCAATTCAAGTAGTCCGCATCGCTTGCAAAAAGTTTCCAGAGCAAGAATCCGATAACGGTCGTCTTTCCGGTGCCGGGCCCGCCCGTGACAATCAAATTCTGCGATACACCGCGAGCGATGACTTCGGCCTGACGGTCATCGAAATGAATCGGCGAACCTTCACGGAGCAACCCCTGTACAAAATCCTTGGCCAGTTGCACGGCGGCGCCATCAAGCAAAGATTCCTTGAAGAAGCCCGACTTGAAAATGTTTTCGATGTGGTTCTTGTCTTCGAGATGCTTCGCCGAAATCAGATAGTCGCATCGGGGCGTTTGCTGTAAGCGCAACGGCGTCGCATTGTCACCTATAATTTGCGTGTACTTGCCCGCGGCAATATCTCGCACCCCACTCATGATAAGCGGTTTGAATGTATCTGCGGCCAGGTATGGTTCCGTACGCTTGAAGCTTTTTAAGGCGTCGCGGCTTTCCGCCTGAACCACGAGACCGTTCCACTTCTGTTCCCATTTAGCATAGAGCCTTTCGGCATCGAGAGGAATGCGGGTGTTGCCGTCTTCCAATAAGGAGAGGTAAATGAGCAGAACCTTTTGCGCCTCGAAAGACAGTTGCGGTTTCTGTTGCAATGCGCAGAGCAGATTCAGCATCTTTTCGGCGATGGGAGAAATCCCGCGCATTTCACGAAGCAGGGAGAAGTATTCCGCGACCGAACCATTGACGTTTACAACACTCATGCGGACTCCTTCGTGCTACGCTTCATCAGGGCAGCGACATTGCGGTAGCTCTTTTCAAGGTCACTGTAGCTCTTCCATGTTTGGCAATAAATGCCGTTGCAGGTCCCGGCGTTAGTGCCGCGGGCAAGTGCATAGTAGATGCCGCCGAAATGCTTTTCAAAAATCTGCGGTTCGTCTTCTCCATAAAATTGTTTAAGCCACTTAATCAGCAAATAACTGTAAAGTACGCGCTGGATAGAATATTCCTCTTCGATCTTTTGCGAAAGGGCGTCCTTGTCGCTGTAATCGGCATCGTCCATCACGTCAGATTTCCAGTCCAGAATCGAATAGTAATCTTCGCCGTCGTCGCCCTTGCGGACAAACATCAAGTCGATAAATCCTTTGCACAGGCAATTCATCCAAGACGATTCTTCGCCGTGGCTATCTAGATGAAACCCCATTTCGGCACGGCGCGTAGCGGCAGGCAAATCCTTGAGGCGGAATGTTTTTCCGGTAGCAATGCTCCCGTGAATTTCGGGGAGTTCCGCATTCATGGTATTCCAGATAAAGCCCGCCGTCAAGTCGTTCCATTCGGGGTGTTCCTGAATATGAATCGAATTGCCTTGATAAGTTTCGACGATCAGATTGCGCAGGGTTGCGTCTTCGCGAGCCGCATTTTCGTCAGGCAAATTTCCGACGGTTTCAAAATCCAGATTTTCAAAAACCTTGTGCAAGGCATCGCCCAAATTCGCGCCGCGGGGATAATTCGCGACACCTGCGACAGGTGCATTCTTGTCGTAATTTGCGCAGGGTTGCACCAACGCAGATGCATCATCTATCAAGATGCTGTTAGTTCCGCTGCCCGCCTCGATAAAGTCTTCACGGTTTGCGCGATTCCCATCGACAGAAATTTCTCCGTTGTCGTAAAAATCTTCGCGATTTTCAAGCACGCGCTTTTTAGAAGCCAGGCTTGAATAGGAATACTGGTAAATGCAGGCGTCATTCACCTTGTTCTGCAACGATTCGAAATCGGGCAATCTGCTATCGTCGGGCTTTTCATTTTTTGCGTTGCGCAAAATCTGGGCTACTATTTTTTTAAGTTGCGAAGCGCTTGCCGTCGCATAGGAATCAGCATGAGAATCGTCCTGACAGGTGCGCGCAAAATCCGTTTCGGAAAGTCGCGCAATGGCATTCGCCAAGAAGGCAAAAGGTTTATTCGGCTTAACCGTTTTATCATCATCTTCGAACCAGATTTTATACTGCGGAACAATCATCAATGATTCAGCGCGGGTATATGCCACGTAAATGAGCCTGCGCCATTCCGCATGGTTCTCTCTTTTACTCGTCTCGCTAGAAACTCCGGCATCAAAGCCGATGTATTTTTGCCCTTCGTAATCGAAAGAGAACGGTTCACGTTCCTTGCGGTAATTATCCCCACGAAGCCCGCCAGTAATAATCGCAATCGGGAAAGCGAGGCCCTTAGAAGCGTGGATTGTCATGAGGTTCACGGCATCAAAATCGCTCCCCTTCGCGACTAGGTTTCCATCGGCGTCATCGACATCTTCCGAAGAATTCGCAAGCCCTTGCAGGTGCTTGATAACTTCTTCCAGCGAGACCTGATTATTGTACAGGTAGTCAAAAATGTAAGTCCCGATTTGCTTGACTTTCGCCAACTGCTGCAACGTTGCGGGCGTACTCAGATACTTGTCGATTTCCGTTTCCTGATAAATGCTTTCCTGAAGTTCCGCCCAGCGGCCTTTCGCCACCAACTGACGCCAACCAACAAAAAGCTTCATGATGTCGCCAGTCGGATAAATGAACGATTCATCCTCAACGCGTTCCAGGGGAACCCTGAAAAAGTCTGTAATCAAGGCCTCGTTCAGGAACTTGCGATTCCAACTGGAAAAATCCGGGGCATCCAAAGCTTTCAACAGCGAAATCCAATGGGCGCATTCCTTGCCGTAAAAAAGATTCGTATCCTTGTAGCGGGTATAAGGAATACCCACCTGCGCCATGGCGCTTTCCAAGGCAGTCATCTCGCTTCGGGTACGTGAAAGAATGGCAAAATCCGAGAAGCGCACATTCCGCAGTTCTTTTTTGTCCTTGTCGAAAACCCGCAGCGATGTCTTGGAAAAATCACCTGCACTGGGAGCACAACATTCGACGATTTTACGCACCGCGAATTCTGCAAACTCGTATTCGTCCGACACGTTCGAAATCCACAAGGGTGCCGTCTTTTCGCCATTCAAAACAGGAGGCTGCTTTTTCAACTTGTCCACCGGGACATCCGATTTCGAGAAGTCGCCATTTTCAAGGAAATCGCCCTGGAACAGTTCGTTGCAGGCCTCGATGATATCGTCGCTGGAACGGTAGTTTGTCGAAAGCCTGCGCCCATTCTTCTCGCCGATTTCGGCAATGGCGTGGCGATAAACACCCACATCGGCCCCTTGGAACGAAAAGATAGACTGCTTCGGATCGCCCACGACGACGATGTTGTTATCAGGGGACTCCAAGAAAATCGTCTTGAAGATATCCCACTGTAACTGGTTCGTATCCTGGAATTCGTCGATGATGGCGTAGCGATACGTTTCGCGCAGTTTCTGCACCAGTTCGCCGCTACCATTTAAAACCGATTCGTGGACATCATTGATCATGTCGCTGAACGACTGCGCTTTGCCTTCGCGCTTTTCTTTTTGCCAAAGTTCCACTAGGTCTTTCACATGGTCGAAAATGAATTTCTGGAACACCTCTAGGGCGGCCTTCTGCAAATCCATATCCTTGAGGTCAAAGAAAAAATCGACCGCCGCATTCAATTCGTCGCTTTCCCAGACGCCTCGCCATTTTTTCGTAAACGTCCTCGGGAAAAGCTTATCGTCACCCTTGTAAGCCTTTATGGCAGCGATAAAATCCGACAGTTTTAGAATATTCGTTTTCGTCTTGAGGACTTCTTCGTAAGTTTCGCCCTTGTTCTTGAGCAATACATTCCACGCGTTACGCGCTCCAGGAGCCCACTGCAAAATTCCTTCAAGAGTGCTGTAGTCGGGTTCAAATTTTTTTGCCTCGCGATTCTGCAACATAAACTTGGCCGCATTCACAAAATTCTTGACGAACAAGTTCATCTTGAATTTCGAAGAATTCAGCATGTTCATGAATTCCGTTTCGAAAGACCACTTATCACGAATCAGTCGCTGAATCAAGGTTTCGATGCCGTCGTCCGAAACGACTTCCAAGTTAAAGGAAGAAC
The DNA here is from genome assembly GCF_002210325.1 of Fibrobacter sp. UWB1. Taxonomy (NCBI): domain Bacteria; kingdom Pseudomonadati; phylum Fibrobacterota; class Fibrobacteria; order Fibrobacterales; family Fibrobacteraceae; genus Fibrobacter; species Fibrobacter sp. UWB1. The sequence goes on along the minus strand of NZ_MWQL01000004.1, from coordinate 65,034 downwards.
CCGCCTCGTAAGCAAAATCGTGCAACACCTTCTGGCAAAAGGAATGGATGGTAAAAATCGGTGCCGTATGGATATTCTGCAAGGCTTCGCGGTAGCATTCCAGATTTTCTTCGGCGAGGCAGTCTTCCATCTTTTGGCGGATACGGTCGCGAAGTTCACCGGTCGCCTTGTCGGTGTAAGTGACAATCAAAATTTTCGAAAGCGGAATACCTGCGCGGCCATTTTCGCCACGCACCAGTTTTGCCACCAACTGCTGGATGGTGTATGTCTTGCCCGTTCCTGCCGAAGCATCGATATAGAGGTTATTGCCGAGATGAAAATCATCAATGTTAAAAAGCTTAATCTGGGTCATCGACGGTCCCTCCTATCACATCGGAAGTCCACAAATCGGGAGTCAATTCCTTGAGGTCCTGACATTCCTTGTTCCAGAGATCCATAAAGTATTTTTCGGGGAACCCGCTGACCTTCTTGATATCGAACAACTTGGCGCCTGCGAAATATTTCCAAGGCGAATGGTTTTCGTCATTGAACGCCTTGATGTAATCGTCGTAAGATTCAACTTTGTTTTCGGACACCATGTCAATCGGGAGAACCTTGCTGTAGCGTTCCCACTTTCCGCTCGTATCCATCTGCACCGCAAACATTTTGCGGTAAATCTTTTCAAGCAGCTGTTCCGCTTCGACGGGAGTCCGCCGGACAGGCTTCGCTTGCCATATCTTTTTGGAATAGCAGTCGATGAAAATTTCAGGAACAGGTTCGTTTTTCTGCCCCGCCTCGCAAATGAGTGCAAGCGCCTGGACATAACCCGTCAAAAAATGGTACTGGTGGATTTCAACACCCGCCGTATCAATCAGGTGAATGCACCTGTCGTTCTGCACATACAGGGGAATAGTCCCTAGCAGTGTCCAGCCATTCATCTTGAGTTCGACGGTCTTTCGGCCATACCGAAAATCAGGCTTACGATACAAACCGGCAATCAAGTTGGCCCAGCACTTTGTTTCATCAAGGATGTCATTCCAGATGCGTTCGCTGAAAGCCCCCTTGGGCAAAAGCCCCTTGGAAAGGGCATAAGTGCGGATGTCATCCCATGTGGTCAAATGATCGTTTTCAAAGACACCCAACATTTGGGCAAGCAGCATGCGGCGCAAAATCGTCTCTTGCAACTTGTCAACAAGGACAGGCTCGAATTCCGTCTTTTCGGGGTCTTCCTTTTCGTCTTCGATTTGCATCATCTGGCCGACGCGGAACACGAAAGGATCCTTGAGAAACTCCTTGAACTGATAGACACTCACCTGTTCGGGGAGGCGCGGGTCTTCGCCATTTTCGGGGTCGGGTGTAAAGTTGACCACATCGCGGTCATTGCCGAATTCCAGATGCGCCTTCTTATTACGAATCTCGCGCTGGGTAAATAGCATTTCCCACGGGCGCGTTTCATCCAGCGGGATATTGTCGTCGGGCCACAAGTTCTTGAGAGTCGAAACATCCGTCACGCCAGCAGCCTTCGCCGCATTCCTCAGGAATCCGCGAATGTCGTTAACAATCGACGACGGGTAAAAGTCCTCGTCTTTTTGCAGGTCCTTATTCACATAGCTTATGAAGAATCCCTCGGCAGTACTCATGAGCTGGCAGAGGAAAGCGTAGCGGTTCCTGCTAACGACCGAATCGTCGCCAGGCCAGGGGCGGCATGACTTGCGCAAGTCAAGCGTATTCGTATTCCGTACCCCCGGAAAGTTCGCCGCATCGGCACCCATAAAGAACAGGTACTTTGTCGGAACAATGCGGTTCGGCGCGAATTTCATGAAAGTAAGACCGTTAATAAACAGGTTTCCGCAACTGTATTCCGAACCACGTGCCGCATACATCAGAGTCTGCGAAATAATCTTGAACGAAATCGCCTCGCTACCGGCAAGGTACTGGTATTCCAAATTTTCACGTGCCGAAGTAACCGCGTGGTAAATGACGCTTTCGCCCGCAAGTTCCTTGGGAGGGTTCCCCATGCAAAGCCAGGAATCCAAAAACTGATAAATGGCCGAAAGGTCCGAATCCACGTTCATCCAATTTTCAAGCGAATCAATGGCATCTACAAATCGGTAAAGTGAACTGCTGTCAGAGCTGCTGATATCGCTGTAGGGCTGAATTTCGCCAGAATCGGTTTCTACGCCGCCATAAGAAAAACGTGAAAGCAAAAGCCGCCGGGTCGCCGTCACCCAGGATTCTTCGCGACGGGTTTCGCCGTTGTCGTCGACGATGCGGTCGCGGTAAACATTCATATTCGACGCCCAGGATTCCCAATTGGAAACTTCGTCAGCATGAATCCTGCGGACATTTTGCACCACGGGGTTACGCACCAGGGCAAAAAAGTCGGGCCTCGAAAGCGTTTCCTTTTCGTGAATCGCAAAAAGAATCGAAAGCGCATTCGCCGTCAGTGAATCGCGGGCGGCAGAATCGACAATGTTAAACGGAACATGGAACCCATCACGGGTCTGATCAAACACCTGAAAAATCGCCGTACGGTAATCGTCGATATTCGGGGAAACCACGAGGATATCGGCAATCGTCGCTTTCGGGTTTCCGAAGACATCTTTTTCTGAAAGCAACTTGCAAATGCGGGAATGGAGCGCTTCCACTTCGCGAATTTTCGAAGGCGCCGTTGTCACGCCGAAAGAAGCGTCTTTTTCAAACGGAATCTTATCGAGGACATCCGTATTTTCGCAGAAGACATTCTTACGATGGGCCACCATCCACTGCACCTGATGCAGCAGGGTGTCGCAAGGCATTTCCTTATTACGGTCGACAATGGAATCGCCATCGAATATAAAGTTGTAATCGGTTGCGATACTCCAGAGCTTGATGTTGTCGCGACCTGCCTTGCCCCAATAGCGCAAAAGCTCGTTTTCGTCTTCGTCTATCGATTCGCTTTCGTCGGCAGGATCTGCCGCAAGACGCGGGAGCGCAAGTTTCATGCTTTCGAGTGGTTTCTGCCTGCCGCTGCAATCTTCCCAGAACGCCATGCAGGGGTTTTGAATATAGGCGTAAATTTCGTGCTGGTTTGCAAACTCCTGCAAGATGACGCGGTAGAACTGCCCCATGCCCGAAAGGCCAAAAATAAAGATCGGGAGATCGCTATCGTAATTGAATTTGACCTTGCCGTTTTCAGTTTTGCAGGCTTCGTACAAATACGGAAGCGTCAGGTAGGTGACATTTTCGCCACTCTTTTCGGCAGACTTTTCAAACACCTGCGTCAAGAGCGATTTTCCCTTGTCACCAGCATGGAACAAGGCCGAATAAAGTTTTCGCTGCCATTTCTCGTTTGCAGCGACCGAACCGTCGCGCGTGATAAAGAAATCACGCAAGTTTCCCTGTTTCCAGCAGTCCAAAATTCCCTTGGCACTGTCGCCGGTTTCGGAATCCGAAATAAAACCACTCGGGCGGCTCGTTTCGTATTCCAAAAAGAGCCCCGCCATCACGTTCGCAAAATCGAAAAGCCGGTTTTCGTCAATCACACCGTCGCTTTCGAGATATGCCTTGACGCTTTCGCCCAAAAGCTGGTAATTAAGCTTTCCGTCCGTTTCTTGCTGCAAGTATGCAATTATGACGTTTGCAAGCATGTCGGAAGAAAGCTTTTTAAGGCGGCCGTTTTCGCCCACCAAAATACCGAAAAGGAACCTGTCGATGGTACTCTTGTTCAGGTTTGCAAGCACCCCTTTCTTTTGCACCCAGCGCAGGCGGAACCACTGTTCCAGTTTCGGGTCCGGGAAAATGACAATCGGAGCCTCGAAAGGATTTTTCCAACACCGAGAAATCTCGTCGATCATTTCGTCGGCGAGATTTTCGAGGTTCAATGCAAATTTCAGGTGCAACATAACTGCAATCTAAAAAATATCCGCTAGAATTTCAGCCGAACAATAATAGCATTCTCGAAATAGTCGGGATTACCGCCGATGCGCCAAAGCGAAGATTCGTAGCTGTACAAGTTCGGACGCGCATGGCGAAGAATGGCTGCACCCGTCGACCGCAGATACCCCGCCTTGCATTTGCTGCGGGCCCCCTTCAGCACCGATTCCAAATCGTCGATAAATACACTGACGGCATTGTGGTCATGTGGATTGTAAGGTTCTGCCTGCACCTTCACCTTGAGCGATTCAAAAATTTCGCTACGTTTCTTGCCTGCCTTTTCAGGATCGTCCGCAAAATGGAATCCTGTCGCTGCCCCAGAAATCTTTTCGAATTTTTCGATGCTATCGACCCAGGGGTGATTTGCCGCCCCCACGATTCCCATGGTGAAATTGAACTTGCGATTTCCGTCACCCTTGAAATAGCGAATGAACATACCCTCTGCCGTTTCCTTGCTGGGTTCCGGTTTCAGGGCCTCGCGAGCAGCCGCATAAAGAATCGTCGCCGTATCGGTTTCGCCAGTAGAAACAGGTGCATCATTCGCATAAATTTGCAAGAAGTTTCCATCGCCATGGAATCCCCCGTAGATCCAGGCAAAAAGCGACTCGGGAGCCACTGGCTTCAAGATATGCAGCAGAATCGGCGTAAAGTTTGCAAACACCATCGAACGCCTATGCAAAAGTTCCGCCACCAAAAGACTATCGCGCATCTCAACCGCAAGCAACAGCGCCCCGACATGCAACAAGAAGGAATACTGGTTTGCATCCAGGTTCTCGATGTCTACGGGAATGTACACCGAAATCTCTGCCTGCAATGCTTCGGGCAAGTAGGTATACCACGAAGGCGTAAAATAGGCACTTCCCTCGACGCACTGCATGCGCGAAAGTTCATCGGCCGAAGGCGTTGCAGCTCCAGCATAATCCAAGATTCCGGTTTCGCTGCGGGTAAAGGCGAAAGCATTCACCGCCTTGGATGTTTTGATACTGACGTAAAAGATATCATTTGCCATTGTAGGCCTCCTTGTTGAAGGTTACAATGTAAATATAGATTTAAATAGTGTCATAAAATGACACTTTGTAATTTTACGCAAAAAAAGCTAAAATTAGGCAAAATTAATCCCGAATGACTTGGGGATTACGATTTCCTTGTAGGCGTTCATCAGATAGTCATCGGTCATGCCGGAGACATAGTCGGCGACAACGCGCGGCTTGGGAGTCGACTCTTTATATTCGGCGCTCATGGAACTGAACCAGTGATTGATGCCGGTGACTTTTTTGTCGGAGCCGAGTTCTTCGAGGCATTCGGCAAGAACAGCCCGGAACATCGTCTTGATTTTTGTGTCTTGCGTTGACTTTTTCGGGTTCAGGTAGATGTTCTTGTAATTCCAATCTTTCAGGCGGTTCAGAGCGTCAAAAACAGCCGGAGAGAAACTGAGCGTTTCCTTGTCGATGCTATTGTTGACCAGGTCCTTAATCAGCGTGTCAACGATGGTGCTATTCTTATCACCAAGCACTTCCGTGACTTCGCGGGGCAGGCTTTCGCGATTCACCAGCTTCAAGATGATGGCATCTTCGATATCGCGGCCAACATACGCAATCACGTCCGAGATGCGCATGACGCAGCCTTCGAGCGTCATCGGCACCATATCTTTCGATTTAAAAGTTCCCTTGAGGCTTTCGCGGTATTCCGCCAGCAACTTTTCCGGAGTCTTGCTACGGTCGCAGCCGTATTCATTCTTCAAGATTTCGCCGTTGTGGCAGATAATTCCGTCAAGCACTTGTGCGGTAAGGTTCAGGCCTTTTCCGTAGACTTCGAGGTCGTGGAACAAGCGGAAACTTTGAACATTATGTTCGAAAATTCCTTCACCCTGTTCCTGCAAAAATGCCGAAATGATTCGCTCGCCGTCATGACCGAAAGGCGTGTGGCCGACATCGTGTCCTAGCGAGATTGCTTCGATCAAGTCTTCGTTCAAGTTCAAAAAACGCCCGATAGTCCTTGCAATCTTCGCCACCAGCTGCACGTGCAGCACGCGGTGCGTAATGTGGTCATTTTCGACCAGGTAAAAGACCTGCGTCTTGTCGATGTAGCGGCTGTAGCAATAAGAATGAATAATCTTGTCGGAATCGTGGAAAAAATTCGGGCGGAGATCTTCTGAAGCCTCGTGAAAACGAATCGCCTGTGCAGACTTGCAAGCGTAAGGCGCAAGCGAGTTCTCTTTACTGTTCAACCGAGCTTCTATCCGCTCCCTTGTTTCAGCATTCCATTGCATAGGTAAATCCTTGTCCGCGCAGAACTATTCCGCAAATCCCGGCGGCGGCAGGTGCATGCCGGCCATGGTAAGTTTATTGTCGCGGGCGTATTGCATTAGGCGCTTGCGACTCTCGATGGATTTTTCCTTATCCATGTCATAGTTGGAATTGATTTCGGGGTGATCCTTCTGCAACGCATAACCATGCATCAAGTCGCCGATTACGAGCAGGTTCGAAATCTGGAAGGCGATGTGGCCAGGAGTATGGCCCACGGCATCGAGCGCGAGCACTCCATGCGGCAAGCTGTCGCCGAAAGCGAACAGATGGAGCTTATCCTTGTAGATTCCCATCACCGCTTTCTGCAAGTCGTTTTTCGGAATATCGTTCATCCAAGCGTCATATTCCACTTTGCCTGCGTATACCGTAGCGTTATTGAAAACCTTCACGTCCTTACCGGCAGAATCTTTTGTAACCATGCCTGCAATATGGTCCACATGGAAATGCGTCAAGTAAATCAAATCGATTTTGTCAGGAGTTACGTCCAAAGCGGCGAGGCGATCCAAAGTCTGACCACCGAAGGCGCCGAGGCCCGCATCAAACAAGATGTTCTTGCCATCGATCTGCAGCAGGAACGTGCTCACCGAGGCGGGAATGCCGTCGGGCAAGTTCAAACTTGCAAACAGCGAATCGCTCGCGTCGCTAAAGAGGCTGCGGGGGTTTAGCTTTTCGCCCTGATTGTCCTGAATCCAGGTGACTTTCGCTCCGTTCGCAAGCGTGATAGTCTTTGCCACCTGAACAACATTCGCCGTTTCTGCAGGAGCCGCATTTTCTGCCGATTCCGCAGCAGGCTTTGCCTGTTCAGCATTTTTTTCGGCAACTTGGTTTTTGGTGTCGCTGCAGCCGAAAGCGACAAATGACGCCATCAAGGCAAAGAGAGGGAGAAAACGCTTTTTCATAAGGACTCCTGTTTAAAGCCATGTTGTTAATATTTCACTTGTTCAGGAATGCACTTGATCAGTTTTTCACGCGGAATCGTGAGGAAATACTTCACGAGTTCCGCATCCAGCTGAGTTCCCGCCACATCCTTGATAATCTGGATGGCATCTTCGTGCGTCTTGGGCGCCTTATAGGAACGGCGCATCGTAATGGCAGAATAGGTGTCTGCAATTGAAATAATTCTTGCCGGCAGCGGAATCTGGTCACCGGGTTGGTCATAATAACCGTGCCCGTCGATACGTTCGTGGTGATAAAGAATCCAGTTCTTGATATGCGCAAAAGTCTGTAGCGGCTCGAGAATTTTCACGCCCACTTTCGGATGCTGCTTCATGACAATCCATTCGTCCGGATCCAGTTTTGCGGGCTTGTTCAAGATAGCCTCCGGGACACCCAGTTTTCCCACATCATGCATTAGCGCCGCATATTCTAGGCTTACGGGATTGATTTTGTACGTTATTGATTTCGGCAAGTATTCGTAAAAAAGCATCGTCAGCCGCTGCACATGGCGACTATGACCGTTCAAGTTCGGGTCACGCGCATCGATAACGCCCACAAGCACTTCCGCAATGTCAATACTTCTGGACTTGGCCGTTTCGATCAAGTTGAACATCAGCGTGAGTACGATTGCCACGAAAACGCTGCCGCCCAAAAGAATCAACGCCATCACCAGGTCGGGATCGCCAATGAAAGCACTGAACAAGTACCCCAACAAGAAAAATATCAACAGGACAGCAGCAATCGTTTTCCAGATGCGGTCACGACGGCTACCCGCAGAAAGGACGTCGTGCGAATTTTTAAGGAATCGAAAATACCTGACGATGTTTATCACCATCAGAATCGATCCCCAAAGGATTGCAACTGTAATGAAATGGTCTTGGGTCATTTCAAGTAGAAAATATAATTTTCCCGCTTAAAATGGAGGCATTTTAAAATATTGCCTTTGAAAAAAGCCCCTTTTTAGGGCTAGCCATTTATTTTCGCTCTAATTCCAGAATGTCGGCCTGCAGGGTGACATCGTCCGGGAAGTAGCTCTGGGCAGCGCGCAGTAGGCGCAAGGCTTCGTCGTCGCGCTTTTGAGCGTGGGCATCGTAGGCCATGTTCTTGTAGCCGAATACGGCTTCGGTGTTACCTTGCTTTGCGGCAAGCTCGTAGGCGGATTCGGCGCGGTCAAGGAATTTGGCGTCGTAGGCTAGGTTCCCGAGGAAGATGGCGGCATCGCTAAAGTCGGGCTTGATTTGCGTGAGATTGTTGAGCACATCCATCGCGACAAAGGGCTTGTTGTCTTCGGCAAGAACATCGGCGAGTTTGTACATGGTCGCCGGGTCATCGGGGCGCACCCCCAACGCTTCGCGGTAAGCGGCAGCACTTTCTTCGTACTGTTTGTTCAGGCGGTAAACATCACCTAGGTAAACCAAGAAGTCGATTTCTTCGGGGTGGGCGGCATAGCCTTCGCGAATCACGGTCACGGCGCGTTCAAAATCGTTGAGCGAGATGTTCGCTTCGGAAAGCTGGTACACGATGCTGATGTCTTCTTTGTCGAGCTGGTAGGCTTTTTCGATGGCACGCAAGGCGCCGACCGCGTCGCCGGTTTTACTGTAGGCTTCGCCTAAGTAAAGCCAACCGGAAACATTTTCCGGTTCCAGTTTCAACGCGCGGTGATACGCCGCCACGCATTCGGGATACTGCTTGAGTCGAAAATACACGCTCGCCATGTTGAAGAGCGCGGGCGAAAAAGCCCCGTTCGAAAAATCAATCGCCTTGCGGTAAGTGGCGGCGGCCTCGGGCAAGTTTTCTAGCTGGTAATAGCTATTCGCGATGTTGAAACTGGTGGCGACGGGGTCCGCGCCGCGAGATTCAGCCTTGCGGTAAAGCGTAATGGCCTGCTTGAATTTTCCGTCGCGGTAAAGGGCATTCGCACGTTCCATCAAATCATACGCGGACTGCGCCGCGAAAGCAGGTATTGCGAAGAGTAAGGCGACTAGCAAGGAACCGCGGGCAACGAGACTACGAGAATTATAGGCAGTGAGATGCCCACGCAAGCCTCGTCTCAATTCATAAAAAATATTTATCAATTTGAACAAATTCATAAATTCCATTGGATCCTTCGACTACGTCACTTCGTGACTCCGCTCAGGATGACACCATACATTACTTTCCATTCCACATTACACACTACACATCGCATCAGTCCCTAAACTTCACTTCAAACGGTTGTTCCATGCCACAGAAGGGCACCGCCTTGCCCGCCTTTTCGGCAGGGCTAAACGTCATGCGCCCAAGAGCCTCTCGACCGGCCTGCGCAAGCCCAGAGCCAGCAGGAGATTCTTCCAGGACCTTGATGTCGTATGCCTTGCCGCTGACATCGACGCAAAAACTGAGTCGGAGCGTCGCATCAATTTCGTTATCGCGAATCTTGGGCGGCACCTGAAAATTCGCCATGCTGCGGCTTTCGGGTTTCTTGTCCACATCGCCTTTTTCCGTCGAAAGCGCTCCGCCGCGGAAATCGGCCACCAAGTCGCGGCTGACGGCTGCGCCACCGTTACCCGAAGCAGCCCCCAGGTTCATCGCAAAGCGCGGGCCCGCCTTGGGCGAGCGGGAATTCGACTTCATGCGATTCGGCTTGCGTGCGGGCTTTTTCCTTTCCACCTTTTTCTCGACTTCGTCCACCTTCTTGATTGCGATTTCGGTCTTGTTGTATTTCTTTTCATGAAAGACCTTGCCGCTCAAGAACAAGTTCGCCATCGTCACCGAGAACACGAGAAGCATACTCGCGAGAACCGCCGCAAGTAAAATGCTAAAACGCTTCACTATTTTTTTCAAATATCTAAACATACAATCAAAAAAAATCTTACTTAGATCCTTCGACGCGCTCCGCGTGCTCCTGCGAACCTAACTCAACTACAGAACTAAAGTTCTAAGTTTCGTATAGCTCAGGATGACACTACGTGTCACTCCGCCTGCGCCGCAATCGAAACCTTCTTGACTCCAGCCAAGTTGCACATGTCAATCACCTGCACAAGCACACCCGTTTCAGCACCCTTGTCGGCAATCACGACCGCCTCGCGATCCGGAGCCTTTGCAAGCGACTGCTTCAAGATATCCTGCAAGCTTGCCAAGTCCACCTGACGTTCGTTCATGTGAATCGTGCCTTCGCGCGTAATGGCAATCAGCAAGTTCTCTTTTTCGAGCTGGCTTGCAGACTGTGCCTGCGGCTTAGTCACGTCAACACCCGTTTCACGCGTAAACGAAGACGTCACCACAAAGAAAATGAGCAAGATGAACACGATATCCATCAGCGGGCCCATTTCGATGCCCATATCTTTCTGCTTTCTTCTCGGCAAATTGAATTCCATAATGCAATTCCTTCATTCCTGGATTGCCACGGCTTCTTCCGAAGCCTCGCAATGACGAATCACGGGCACTTACTCTCCACAAAATAATTCTCTATCACGGTCGCGCCGAGTTCCATTTTCTGGCGCAAAATTTCAACACGTTCATCCAGGCGCTGTTTCAAGAGCGTGAGCGGGAATGCGACAAGCAAGCCGCTCTGCGTCGAAATCAACGCTTCAGAAATTCCATCGGCCATAAGCACCGGATTCTGGTTTCCGTAAAGCGTAATCACTTCAAAAGTCGAGACCATGCCCGTCACGGTTCCAAGCAAACCCAGAAGCGGTGCGGCCGAGGCCATCACAGACACAATGTGGTTTCCTTGCTCCATGTAGCGCACCGTCTTGGCGAGACGCACTTGCATATAGTCGCGGAATCCTTCGGGATTTTCCTTTGCCACATCAATCGCATAGCTCAGTTCGCGACCCAAAAGTCCGCCACGCTTGCGAAGCCTACGCAAGGCCTTCTCGACGCTCGGGGGTTCGGCATTCTTTTCGTATTCTTCGTTACCGCCGTTCAAGTCAAGACGCATGCGCTTGATAACCCTGTGGATGTCGGCACGGAAGAAATCACTCCCGATACGGAACCAGCTCGAAAACAGGAAGTAGAATCCGATAACGCCTGCCAAGAGAATCGGGAGCATGACCACGCCACCCGCCTGGTAAGTGTTCTGCAGAGATTCCAGGAATATGTAATGGGTGTTAGACATGCCCGCTTACGCTTCCTTTCCGAAAATCCTGTTCAACAGCGAGGTGCTCTGCACATACATTTCGCTCGTAACCTTTTCAATCTTTTCGCTCAAAAGGCCATGCAAAATCATCACCGGAATGGCAATCACAAGGCCCGTTTCCGTAGTCACCAAGGCTTCGGAAATGCCGCCAGCCAAAACGCGAGCGTCGTTCGTACCGACTTCGGTAATCACGGTAAAGAGCGTAATGATACCGGTCACCGTACCGAGCAAGCCAAGCAGCGGAGCAATCGTCCCCATGGCCGCCAACAGGCCCATGCGGCGTTCCAATTTCGGCTGTTCACGCAACATCGCTTCTTGCAGCGAACGTTCGGCATCTTCACGCTTGTCGCGGGCGCGGTTCAGCACCGCAAACAGCACCAGCGAAAGGCTCGTTTCCTTTTTCAGGCAAAGATTTGCGGCATCTTCGTAGCGGGATTCCTTCACGAGTGCATTCAGTTTCTTGAGGAAGCGGCGACCCAAGTGTCCGCGGAAAGTCAGCACCAAGAAGCGTTCCAGGCAAAGGAGCAACGCAAAAATCGCCACCAGCATGAGCGGGTACATCACGATGCCGCCCTTCTTGAAGAACTCCTTGAACTTTTCCGTCATCGTGAGTTCCTTGGTATCGGTAATCGCATTCTTGATTGCCTTATTCTGGAGCACATCCAGCGGAATCACGACCGTCGGCGAAGCAGTTTCGCCAGCAGAACCTGCCTGCACCACGGCCTGCTTCACGTTTCCAGCAATTTCGGGCGGGAGCGCCGCATTCCATTCAAACACCTTGCCCTGCAAGGCGCCAGAGCGCAGCAATGCCTGCACGTCGCCGTTATCTTGCGCGACTTCGCCGAGGAACACGGTACCCAGGCGCAAGCGGTTCACGTTCACATCGGGGCGGCTCCCCACCTGCGAAGTTTCGCGGCCGTAAGACTGCGTATAAGTCAGTTCATGGCGGATCAGCAAATCATCCATATAGCTCTGCACCGCACCAATCGTATTCGGCGTCGCCTTTTCGGCTTCGTTGGCGGCTTGTTTCAAGCGAATCAGTCGACCATTCATGCCCACCGGGTAATCGCCCATGGCATCGCCAAGCGTCTTGTCGATTGAAAGCTTTACCTGCGTATTCAATGCATCGTAGGCAGATTCTTCGGACTGCGCACGTTCTTCGGCTTCTTCGGTCAGGCTCTTGCTGGCCGCCACTTCTTCGCTCACGCGGCCAAGATCGGTCGAGAGCTTGGAATAGCGGGCATCCAGTTCGCGCGAGGCGGCCTGGTGTTCTTCGGTCAACTGGGATTCGGCATAACGCTTGCGCCAGTGTTCGGCTTCAAGCTTTTCAAGCGAATCGGCCTTCTGCAGGCGAATGCGGGTCAAAGCCTCTACTTCGCGCTGCAAGTTGCGAACTTCTTCGGTCTGCAGGGAATCCTTGATTCGCGCCTGGTCTTCGGCAGAGGCCTTGCTTTCGCCCGAGCCCGACCACGGCCACGCAAAAGCGGAAGAGGCCGAGAGGAACAGAACTGCAGCAAAGACACCATTACACATTTTCACATTAAACATTATCTTTCACCCCCCACCACAGAAAGGCTTACGGGCAGTTTCACGACCTGAGGCGGCTTTTTCGCCTGCTTCACGTCGAGCGCGAGTTTTACAGCAGCACGTTCTTCCAGATTCAAGTCTTCGTTCCATTCGTAAACAATCTTGCCGTCCACCATCTTGCGCACGAGCGTTCCGAAAACGGTACCGTTGTCGTCGCTGTAAACCATCCACTGGTTACCAATGCGCAGAATCGCCGCATTAATGAGTTCACCGTCTTTACGGGTCAGCGGGCTGTTGATGATTGCCACCTCGTCACCGAACTTGGTTTCTTCGGCAATAAGCGACTTCAGGCGAGAAAAGGCTTCTTCTTCGCTGGCGTTACCGCTTTCGATATCGCGGGTAAGCGATTTGACGCGGTCAAGCCTGCTTTCGCGTTCCCACGGGAGCGTCTGCGCGACTTGCGCCTCTAATCGCTTGCTGATGCCAGCGAGTTCTTCGCGCAGGGCCTTGCGCTTGGCGGCCACATTGTCGCTCTTGTTTTTGGCGCGGGCCTGTTTGCCCCGTTCCGTCTGGAGTTCGGCGGCCACGTTCTTGATTTTCACATTCAAGGTATCGATTTCGCTACGACGGCGTTCCGTGTCGGCCTTGTAACGGGCCTGCAACGTCTTGTAACGGGAATCGTCCGCCTTGAGCATCGAATCGGTCGAGGCAATCTGGCGGTTCAATTTCTGAATTTCGGAATTCAGCTTGTCTTTTTCCAGCTTCAAATCGCGAATTTCGGCGTCGCGGTCGGCAAACGCCACTCCCGAAAGGAGCATCACGACAAGCGTCAACGGTAATAATTTCAGTCGTTTCATAACTTTCCGCAATAAGTGAGACATCAAAATTACATAATTAAAACACCCGGCCAAAACAAAAGTGTTACCGATATATCAAAAAAACTTTAGCGTTTGGCCCCATCCGGCGCCCCATTCCGCCCCTTTTTAATTGACATGAACCGGCCTTCAAGGTATATTTATGTTTACAAAATTAAGAAGGTGATTATGGATATTAAAAAAATTTGCACTTTCAGTGCTATTGTTGCCCTATGTTTCCTTTCCGCCTGTAGCGACGACGGCTCCACTGGCGCCATAGAATGGCCCGGAGAAAAAACGGCTCCGCTCGCCGAATGCACAATGCCAGCATTCCTGAAAAAAGGCGACAAAATCGCCTTGATTTCGCCCTCGTACACCACTCCCGATTCCAACATTCAAAAGACCGCCGACGTCATCAAGGACTGGGGATTCACGCCCGTTATCGGCAAGAATGTAGACAAACTCGATGCTGGCAAATACGCTGGCACCGCCGAAGAACGCGCCGATGACTTTATCGCTGCCCTCAAGGACACAAGCATCAAGGCAATCCTTGCAAACCGCGGCGGCTACGGCACCATTCAGCTGGTCGACCTCATTGACCCGAAACTCGTGAAAAAGAATCCCAAGTGGCTCATCGGCTATAGCGACATCACCACACTGCACGCCATGCAAACCAAGGCGGGCGTCATGAGCATTCACGGCACCATGAGTTCCAGCATCGCCAAAACCGCAGGCAAAGACGACAACAGCACACTCCTGCGCGACTTGCTCAAGGGCGAAGTGCCGACTTACAAGGTCCCCAAGCACAAGTATAACCAGAAGGGCAAAGCCGAGGGTATTCTTGTAGGCGGCAACATGACCACCTTCGTACCGCTCATTGGCGCAAGCGACATCGACGTTTTCCAGAACGACGGAATCATCTTGTTCATGGAAGAAATCGGCGAGAACCTGCGTAACATCGACCGCATGTTCCATTCCATCGAGTTGCACGGTGTCATGGAAAATGTACGCGGCGTGATTCTCGGCGAATTCGTAGATTCCGGCACCGATCTCGACTACGAAAGCACCGAAGCCATGCTTTCAAGCTACCTCAAGAAATACGACATTCCTGTCATGTGTGGATTCCCCGCCGGTCACGACGACGTAAACCTGCCGCTCGTCATGGGTGCAAAGGTTGAGATGAACGTAACCGACAAAGGCGCCACACTCGCCTTTGACATCGGCGGCAAAACCAAAGATGTCGATACAGACAAACTCACAAACAAGACTACCCTTTCGAATGCGATTCGCCTGATGCTTTCGGGTAAGACCTTCAATATTGAATAATTACTGGCATTTCATGCGGCCGTCTTTCTGCTTTTCGCACCAGTTGTCACAAATAGCGGGGTGATAATAGTTGCAAACATTCTGAACTTCGCGCTGGAGAATGCTGGACTTTTGCTCTTGCAAATAATAGCGGCTAACAAGCGCACTCTTGCACTGTTCCATATCGGGCCAGCCACGGTCAGCACACCACAACCACAAATATTCCTTGCAGCTGTTTTTTTCCGGGCTTTCGATACACTGCTGATACAATCCGTAACAGTCGGCAATTTTATTATTTTCAAAGTTGCTCGCCACGCAGTAACGCTTGAGTCCATCGGAATAGGCCATAAACTTTTCACCTTCGCCAATCGTGTCGGGCAAGAACAGCGACCACTTGGTCGTATCGAGCATCATGGCGGCCTTCACGTGCGAGGCATAGCAAGTCTTTAGATGCCGGTTATGGACTGAATCCCTATATTCCTTATACGCACGTTCATTCAGCGATATCAAATCGTCATAATAACCATCATATTCATAGTCTAAAGAAGCGCAGGCAACATCCTGATAAAGTCTGCACCCTCTAGAATCCCAGCTATCGGAATTGTCGCCACTGGCATCGTCGCAATTGCTTAAAGCAATATGACTCATGCTAACACCGTCGCCTTCCACATACAAGCTAATAGTTGTCTTGGACATACCGCTAAACACGCCCATACCGTTCTTGATGTTTGATTCCGGAACAACGCGCGAATCATTGAACGACTCCGTCACCTTCGTTTCGTAATCGACATAGGCCGCATCGGTGGAATAGAAATCCACATAGATTTCGCCCAAAGGCATCATCATGTTCATCAGGTAAAGCGTATCGAGCATGTTGTAACCGCCAACCCAGCGGTTCATGGAAAAGCCCAAATTCTCACGTCTTTCAAGCGGATCGTGCATCGCAATACCGCGGTAGCCTTCGTCATCTTCGCTTGTAAGGCCTTTAAGCATGTTATTAATAGTGGTCTTCTGCGATTCCGCATTCTTGATACCGTAACGCAAAATCGAAATGGCACCCGCTACTTCGCGATCAAAATCCACCGCGCACTTGACAAATTCCATATCCATCGGAAATTCCAGAAACTTAACTCTAAATTCAGGATTCTTTTCGTCATAAGGGAGCCACTCGTAGTCCCCATTTTGCAGAGGAACATTCAGACCCTTGATCCTTACAGGCGTCGGAATAGTCGCCTCGGCCGTGTACCTGGATTTAGCCTTATGGCCTGAACTATCCCATTCAAAGTAGGCATCCATAGTGTAGGACTTGCCCACCACGCCCATGTAATCCGAAGAAAAACAATTCGGCTTGTCTCTATAGGCCCACAAAACAATTGTCGTATCAACATCTTCGTCGTTGGTAGTCCTTTTAAAATAGCCCTTCACCGTCACGTAGGCGCTATCATAAAAGGCAAAATCCTTAGAAGACGTTTCGTCGAGTTCATAGATTTTCGAAAAACAGATTTCGGGATTTTCGTCAGCCACAATGGTGCCGTAAGTGAAAATACCCGTGTAGACATCGCGCTTTTCAGGATAGTAATCCCAGGGGCCATGAAAGTCGCTACAGGCCGCAAGGAACAATGCGGTCAAAAGCAATGAGCAACAGATTGCAAGTTTATTCTTCATCGGGTCCTTCAAATTTACATAATTAGAACACCCAAACCCCTAAAAAGTGTTACCCACCGCAAGTAATTTTCACAAAAAAAACCGCCCCTTTTTAGGGAGCGGTTCTTCGTCGCATCGAATTGACTTATCCAAAGATTTTGGCGCAGAGTTCCGGCGCAAACTTGGAGAGGTAACCCTGAATCAGGAGGATCGAAACGAGAGCCGGCAAAATCCACTTGAAGTAGATTCTGAAGGCGGCATTGTAAGGGATCTTGTAACCCTTACCGGCATTCATTTCGGCAAAGAACTTTTCCTGACCCCAACCATAGCGGCTAGAGCAGAAGATGGCGATGAACATGCCACCAGCCGGGAGCATGGTGTTGCTCACGATAAAGTCTTCGAGGTCCAGAACGCAGCTGCCGGGGCCGAACGGTTCAAAGCTCGAAAGCATGTTGAAGCCGAGGGCACAGGGGAGCGAAAGCAGGAATACGATCAAGATGTTCCAATAGGCGACCTTGCGGCGCTTGAATCCCTTGAGGTCCATCCAGAACGACACCAGGTTTTCGAAAACGGCAATCAAGGTAGACATGGCCGCAAACGACATGAACAGGAAGAATGCGGCACCGAAGAATCTACCGGCAGGCATCATGGCGAACACGTTAGAAAGCGTCACGAAGATAAGGCCCGGGCCCTGACCAGGAGACTGGTTGAAGGCAAAGCAGCTGGGAATCACAATGACGCCCGCGACCAAGGCGACGACGGTATCAAGAATACAGACGCTCGTGGCTTCTTTTGCCAGGGAATGATTCTTTCCGATGTAGCTACCGAAAATAGCCATGCTACCGATACCGAGGCTCAAGGTAAAGAAGGCGTGTGCAAAGGCGGCAAAGATAGCCTCGCCCAGACCCTTGCCCGATTGCGTAAGGCGTTCCAAAGACGGCAACAGGTAGAATTCGAGGCCAGCCGTAGAGCCGGGGAGCGTCACGGCGCGAACCGCGAGGATCACCATAATGACAAGCAAGCAGATCATCATGATCTTGGTGATGCGTTCCACACCCTTCTGAAGGCCAAGCGACACGATAAAGAGGCCAATGACAATGGCAACCGTCATCCAGAAAATCATGAGGCCCGGATTCGAAAGCATTTCGCCGAAGCCGGACGCAATCTCATCAGGAGTGCCCAAGAGGAACTTGGGATCGGTCACCATCTTGTAGAAGTAATAGAACATCCAGCCAGTAACCACCGAGTAGAAGGCCATTAATATATAGTTGGCCGAAATCAGCGGGAACTTGGCCCAATGCCACTTGGTACCCGGTTTTTCCAGGTTGTCGAAGGCGCGGGCGATACCGCTTCGGCCTCCACGACCCAGGGCGAGTTCAGCCATCAAGATGGGCAGGCCCAGGAAAAGCAGGAAGCCGAGGTACGGGAGCACAAAGGCCGCTCCACCGTACTGGCCAGCAATGTAAGGGAAACGCCACACGTTGCCCAGGCCAATGGCGCAACCGGCGGCAATGAGGATAAATCCGAGTCTTGATTTAAAGGTTTCGCGTTCCATAGTAACAGGAACTATAGAAAATTTCCGCAATCCTTGTCACCACGTTATACAAAATTCTAGA
Source organism: Fibrobacter sp. UWB1 (assembly GCF_002210325.1). Classification (NCBI taxonomy): domain Bacteria; kingdom Pseudomonadati; phylum Fibrobacterota; class Fibrobacteria; order Fibrobacterales; family Fibrobacteraceae; genus Fibrobacter; species Fibrobacter sp. UWB1. The sequence continues at coordinate 46,832 of NZ_MWQL01000004.1, read as the reverse complement.
AATAATACTCGTAACTGAGCATAATCGGCAAGAACGGGAACTGCGTAATCTCCGTTTTTTCGGGGGGATTCTTGCCCGTATCGTAGAATGTAAAGAACATGTTTTCATGATCGGTCAAGTTGATAATCGTCCAACTAAAGTTCCACTTGCCTTCGCGGCCGATGTCAATCGCCTTCACATCGATACGGAAATAATCTGTCTGACGGGCGCCATTGCGGCTTCCCGGCACCACGACCGTTTCGTCGGAATATTCCTGATGACCGAGGTGTTCCGAGATGTAGTAACCCTTGTATTCACTCATGGGCATGCCCGCCGAATATTTCATAATCACAGAAGACCTCACATACATATCTTTCTGTGTCGGGTGTACGGTCAACGCATCTTCCGGGCCGCGCCAGTTGATACCCAGATCCATCTTGAGGGCGTAGGGCTGGTGCCAACTCGGGAAATAGGGCTTGGTACCATCGTCCACCTTCATGACACTAATGCTCTGGCTCCAGTTTATACCGCCAAACCACCAGCCCTTATCTTTACGGAGCGAAAGTTCGTAACCGAAAGAATAGCCTTCCGCCGTACCGAATCCGTCTGCCACCACAAAGTCGTCCGAAGCCGTTTCTTCGTTACTGTCGAGGACTGCCACAAACGTATTCAAGTTACTTTGAGTCTTGTAGTAAACACCCACGGTGGCGTCGTAGTCTTCCATAATGCCACGCTGGCTGTATTCGGCCGCAAACAGCCAAGAAGAAGCCGGCTTGATGTGCTTGCCCTTGGTAGTCGTAGTCGCCGGATAGTAGAATTCGTTTAGCGTTTCCTGGTCGGTATAGACAATCGAGTTCAAATACTGCAGGTAGTAGCCACCATAGAATTCCACCGTCTTGTCGTCATCGATATTGACACTGAGCGACGCACGGGGTTCTACGCCAAAATGTTCTGCGGCCGTCTGGTAATTAAAGCGCAAGCCATATTGCAACAAGTAATCGGGCGCAAGTTTCCAGGCATCTTGCAGGTAACCCACATGGTGGAACGGTTTTTGAATATCGGCAATACTAAGCGTAGACATTTGTTCGCCATAACGTTCGTAGTCGTATTCCAGTTCGTAACCCGCAGTGAGCGTATGGTTCGGAATGCCGCGGTAATTGACCCACTGCTTGCCTGCGAATGTATAAAGGTACATCTCAATCGACATGAGGTCGCTCACCTTCATGGTCTGATAAAATTCGCTGAAGGCAAGGGTCGCGTTGTAGTCCCAGTCGCCATTAAAGCGGTGGTAAAATCCGAGCGGAATCGCCACGTTGCCCCAGTCCATATAGAGCGGATCAAAACTCAAGCGGTCTTTACCGACATAATAACTGAATTTCATGCGGGTGTCATCGCTAAAATCGTACATGAGCGTTCCCTGCAAGTCGGTAAATTCATAATCCAGCGACAAGTCAATAACGTCAAGGGCGTTCATCAAGTCGAGCATGTAACCGATGTAAGTGGTACGGCCCGCGAGAACCCAGCGAACAGGCCCCTTGTGGCCTTCAGTATGAACCTGCGCCGCAAACGTACTGATCTTGATACTGGACTTGCTGAACCATTCGTCAACGGTATCCTGACCACCCGCGCGGCCATCCATCTTGAGCACGGAACTCAAGCGGTTACCGTACTGCGCCGGGAATCCGCTCTTGTAGAATTGCACGTCATCGATGCCTTCGACCAGGAAGGTACTGAACAGCCCGAAGAAATGCACCGGCGAATAAACGACAGCATTGTCGAACAGGAACAGGTTCTGGTCGGCGGCGCCACCGCGCACATAAATCTTGGAGCTAAAATCGGAGCTGGCGACCACGCCCGGGAGCGCCTGGATGCTCTTGATAACGTCGGCTTCGGCGAGGCTGGGCATACGCTTGATGGACTTGGCCGACACTACAGATTCGCCGGGCTTACGCTTGGGGCGACGGCGCAACTGCACCACGACTTTCTTGAGTTCGGTCACCTTCTCGTTGCCACCCGCAGCAAGGAGAGCATCGACGTCGACGTTTTGCTTCGCGGAATCTTGTGCCAAAGTATCTTTTGCAAGCGAGTCGGGGCGTTGCGGGGCGACGGTCCCGCTAGAAGGGGTAGCGGATGCCGAGTCAACGGCAGCAGCGAGGGGAAGGCCTTCCCCTTCTACTATAGAATCGGGTTCTGCAAAAGCCTCGCCAAGCGCTTGCGAGAAACTGCGTTCAGCGCCAATGTACTTGAGTTCGTAGCATTTTTCTTTTTCGGCGCCCGCCGTGTCCGAATTCGTGACGCACACATTCCAAAGGGTATCTTCGGGAAGCACAATGCTAAAGGGCGTGCCCACGGTGGTTTGCAGCGCCTCGCCCGACTCCAGGATTTCGACATTGAGTTTTTCGCCCGGGGCAAAAGAGGAATCCTGTACGATTCCGTTAAAGGTGATTCCTTGGGGTGCAAGCGAATCGGGCACAGGTTCTTGTGCCACGGCGGCTACACTCAACATAGCCAGCAACAAAGCAAAAATTTCAATATAACGTTTCAAAATAGCTCGCGTTCTCTCAAAAATAGCAAATAGGAGGCCCTATTTGCCATTGTAACACCCGAGGGAACGAAATGTGTTACCTTCACCTAAAAAAAAATGGATTACAGCAATTCCTCGAGCGTCTCGAAGAGTACGTCGGGTTCTACCGGCTTGCTCAGGTGCGCATTCATGCCCACCTGCAGGCTCCGCTGCACGTCTTCGTCGAAGGCGTTTGCCGTGAGCGCAATAATGGGAACCTTCTTGGCGTCGGAGCGCTCCAGCTTGCGGATGGCGGCTGTCGCTTCCAGACCGTCCATTTCGGGCATGCGCACATCCATAAGGATGGCATCGTAATAATTTTCGGGATGGTCGCGGAACATTTCCAGGACCTCGCGACCGTTTACGGCCAGTTCCACCTGCAAGTCCCGCATTTTCAGCACTTCCATCATGATCTGCGCGTTGACTTCCATGTCTTCGGCAAGGAGAACCCGCTTTCCGGCAAGTTCCGCCTTGTTCTTCGCAAGCGAGGTGTGTTCCTTCTTGCGCCGGAGGGCATTCTTGAATTCGTCCAGCAGGATTCCCGAGAACAAGGGCTTAGAAATGAAGCAGTCCACGCCGGCTGCCAGGGCCTCGTCCAGGATGTCGTCCCAGTTGTAGGCTGTCAATATGATAATGGCGGACTCGTCGCCGGTCACCTTGCGGATTTCGCGCGCCGTCTCGATGCCGTTCATCTCGGGCATCTGCCAGTCAACCACAATCAGGTTGTAGGGTTCGCGTCTCGCGTGGCGGAGTTTCGCCATCTCCACCGCTTCCTTGCCCGTAAGCACCGTGTCGGTGAGGATTCCCGCCTTGCCGAGCACGAGTTTCGCGTGCCCCAGGGCAATCTCGTCGTCGTCCACCACCAGCACGCTCATTTCGCTCGGGTGGATTTCGATTTCGTCGTCGGTCGCCTGCTTGCGCATGCTGTCGTTGAGGGTGAGCGTCACGCAGAACGTGGTCCCCTTGCCCTTTTCGCTTTCCACATCGATCTTACCGTTCATCATGTCGACGATACCCTTGGTAATCGCCATGCCGAGGCCACTGCTGCCGTACTCGAAAGCCGTGGTGGCGTTTTCCTGGGTGAACGTGTCGAAAATCTTGGGTAGGAATTCCTTGCTGATGCCGATACCGGTATCGCTAATCTTGAAGACGAGCGTGGACTTGTTGTCGAACGCAGCAATCTTTTCCACGTTGAGGTCGATGTTTCCGCCCTTCGGGGTGAACTTGACCGCATTGCCCAGGATGTTGATGAGAATCTGGCGAATCTTGGTGACGTCGCCGACGTAGTAGTCGTCCAGGCTGCCCGCCACATGGCACGAATAGTTCAGGCCCTTGGTACGGCTCTGGTCGTCGATGATAGTGTTCACCTGCTCCAAAAGCTTGGGGAACGAGAATTCTTCGCTATTGATCTTCGTGCGGCCGCTCTCGATACGGCTCATGTCCAGAATCTCGTTGATGAGGCTCAGCAGGTGTTCTGCGGAGGAGCCGATTTTTTCCAGGTAGCCGCGCGTCTTCGACGAAATCTCGGGTTCGTGCAGCGCAAGGCTATCGAGGCCGATAATCGCGTTCATGGGCGTGCGGATTTCGTGGCTCATGTTGGAGAGGAATATGGTCTTCGCCTTGCTCGCCTCTTCTGCCGTCTTGAGCGCATCGGAAAGGGCCTGACTCTTGGCAAGGGAATCACGCATTTCCTCGTCGATATCGGAAAATCCGAAACCTACAATGCGGAGCGGTGCATCCGGGGCGTCGCCGGCATTGTGCACGCCCGCCATGCGCAGCATTTCGTAACTTTCCTTGCCGCCATGGTTTGCTAGGTAGCGCAAGGTATAGATCTTGTTCTTCGCGACACCCGCGCGCACGTTTTCGGGCTGTATAAAGGCGAGGAACTTTTCGCGGAATTCCGGAGCGACGAACTTTTCGGCATAGGTTGAAAAATTTTCCAGGTAGCCGATTTCGTCCCCTTCCTTGAAGGGCGCGGGAACGGAGCCGTCCTTGCGGTAGCATATCGCCATTCCGGTATCCAGGTTCAGGTAGTAGACGCTGCGGTAATCTGACGCAAGCGCGGTAATCATGTTACGCTGTTCGTTCCTCTTGCGTTCTTCTTCAACTAACTTCTGCTGGAGCGCAAGCTGTTCTTCCAGTTTTTCCTGCTTGATGCGGCTTTCGGCATCGGCCACCTCTTTTTCTAACTTGAGTTGAGAGGTACGCCTGATTTGCATGAAGAGGAACAGGAACACGGTCAAGAGCACTAGCGCGATAATTCCGGATAGCAGAAGGCTGCGTTCCAAAATGTCTTCCGAAATGGAACCGATTTGCTCGGAGATGACGCTTTCGCGGATAAGGTAGGTCAGCATCCAGTCCGTAGAATGGATGGGAACATAGTACATGGTTTCACGGATGCCGTTGTACTCGAAGGAAACGACGCCCGCCTCGTGGTTCGCGAAGTCGGAGCGCATCTTTTCCATGGAGAAGCCTTTTTCGAATCCGGCTTTTTCCATGGCGGCAAGCAGATTGTCGCCGCTCGCAAGCCCACCTAGCACCAGGTTCGTAAGCGAATTGCCTGCCTTCGAGTAGATGTTGCAAAATGTAATTCCCTGCCGGTCGGATTCCAGCGAAATACCTTCCAGCATGCGGTTCATGTCGATTTCCATGAAGCACACGACCAAAACCCGACCATTAAAGGCAAGACGGTCCACAGGCACGGCAATGACAACAGTCTTCTTTTCTTCACTGTTTTTCTTTAATGAAATTTCGGATTTTGCCAGGGTCCTGTAATCGAAATTATAGAGATCAATGTCGGTGCGCGTACCGCGGGATGTGTAGATGAGACCCGTAGTGTCCACGAAGGCGAACTTTTCTAGACCGTACAGTTGCTTCATGCGGAGCTGGTAGCTCTGCAAGCTTGCGGTACTTGCGAGGTCTTCTTTTGAAAGCAGGCCCACCGCCACATCTAGGTCGTTGATGTAGCCGTTCAATTTCGACGCCACCACCTGTTCGCGGCGGTTCGCGAGTTCGTTCATAAAGAGGAGCGTTACGTTGCGCACGGCCTTTTCCGTATCTCCGCTCGCATGGCGACCCGTGAAGATTGTCCCCAGCACAAGGATGATAACGATGATGGGGGCCACGATAATGGCGATACTTACAATCCCGATTCTTTTTTTCGTTTCCATAACATTGTCCTGTTAAAACTTTACCGTACCCACTGCGCAAGTGTTTCCGTGAGCATGCCGACATCGATGGGCTTCGCCAGGTGAGCGTTCATGCCGGCGTCTTTCGACTTCTTGAGGTCATCGCCAAAGGCGTTCGCAGTCATGGCGATAATGGGAACTTCCGCCTTCTTCTTGTCGGAGAGCGCTCGAATCTGGCGACTCGCTTCGCAGCCGTCCATCACGGGCATCTGGATATCCATGACAATCCCGTTGTAGTAACCGGCGGGGTTCTTCTCCACCATATCGACCGCCTGCTTGCCGTTTACCGCCATCTCGACCTTGAACCCGAGACTTTCCAGAATGATTTTTGCAAGCTCGCGGTTCACTTCCATGTCTTCTACCAGCAATAGGCGCATATTCGTGAAATCCGCCTTGGCCGCGATGGAGATATTGCGCTTGCCACTTTCGGGAACCTCCGTGCCTGCGGCTGTCTTCAGTACCACATTCACGAAGAATTCCGTCCCCTTGCCGACTGTCGATTCAAACTTGATTGTCCCGCCCATCAATGACACCACGTTCTTTGCAATGGCAAGCCCGAGGCCCGTTCCCTGCACGCCGCTGATGGTCGAGACGCGTTCCCGCTCGAAGGCGTCAAACACGCGGTCTGCAAACTCGGGCGAAATGCCGATACCGTCATCCTTCACGCGGATTTCGAACGCGGCCTTGCCCTCTTCGATGCATTCCTTTTCGGCGAGAGTCACGGAAACGTGCCCGCCTTCCGAAGTAAACTTGAATGCGTTGCTGACCAGGTTCAGAATCACGCGGTTCATGCGGTTCCTGTCGCAGAGCACCACCGGGTTCCTGAGGCCGTCGTATTTCACGGCAAAGGCGATGTTCTTGCCCACCATCTGCGCCTCGAACATGTCGCGGATTTCATCCATCATTTTCCGCAGGTCGGTGGGCCGCTCTTCCAGTTCCATCTTCCCGATTTCGATGCGGCTCATTTCGAGCATATCGTTGATGAGGGCCATCAGGTACATGTTCGAAGAATCGATCTTGGTCAGGTATTTCTGGATTTGCTCGGGGGTCGCCTCCGGTTTGCGCGCCAGGTTGGTGTAGCCGATAATGGCATTCATGGGCGTGCGCAGGTCGTGACTCATGTTCGAAAGGAATATGGTCTTTGCCTTGTTGGATTCCTCGGCGATATGCTTTTCGTGGTCCAGTTTCTGTTCACGTTGCTGCTGCGTGCGGTAGATGTTCACCACGATGAAAATGCACAGGATAATGAAGAGCGTTTCTACCAAATTGTTCTTCAGCTGGGAATCACGGACAAGGTCCATCTGCTCTTCCATGAAGTCCTTTTCCTGTACCACCTGGGCTTCGGTCATGGGAATATGCATCTTTTTATGCAGATCCGTATGGAACTCGCTGATATGCACAATGACTTTCTCGGCCTCGTCGTTGGTGACCTGGCGTTCCCACATCACCGCCGAGAACAGCAATATGAACAGCATGGTCACCCACATGATGGCCGACTTACCGAAACGGTTCTCCTGGTCGCGCATGAACACGGCCCTGTAAACGACGAACCCCACAATGCTCCACGCCATCAGAATCATGAAGGACTCCGTGGCAATTGTGTTCATGTTCCAAAGCGTCGGCGTAAGCGGGAAGAAAAAGAAGAAGGCGGATATTACGACACCCAGGATTCCGGTAAAGTTCAGCACCGTCTTTCGCCTGCCGGTTTCACTGCGGGCAATTTTCACTATCCCCGCAGAAACATACAGATAAATGATAGATGCACTGATGGAGGTGATGTCCACAATCCAGCCGATGGCCGTTCTCCCGAAGAACGGAATAATGCAGGAAAGGAGCATCACGTAGATAATGCCGTAGTTGGTGGCGCCGTGACGGTTGATATGCCCGAACCAGGACGGCATCACGGAATCTTCGGCGAGGCTCAGGAACATGCGCCCGATTGTTCGGTAAAGCCCAAGAAGGCTCGTGGAAATGGCCGCCGTGATGGTTATGGCGAGCACAATAAGGCCGCCGTTGCCGAGGGTCCTGAAAACGGCGTGGAATACCGGGACGGCATCGATTCCCTTGAAGTTTTGCAGGTTGGCAAAATAGGTTTCCCAATTGCCGGATCCTGCAGGGTTTGCCGAAACCGAAAAAAGAGCTATGAGGGCGTAGACAATCGCTCCAGTTGCAAGAGCCGCCACCATGATGGCGAAACCGTATTTCGGCTTGAAGTCATAGGTGGAAGAGGCAAAGCTCACCACGCCAAAGCCTACAAATGCCCAGGGGGCAAGCACCAGCACGTTCACGATCTGCATCAGGGGGGAATGGTCCTTCGCGACTCCCGACGTCGCAAAGGTCGGGCCCATATCCGAGAAATCAATCCCGCCCTTGCAGGCAATAATTGCAAACAGGCCGACCACACCGCCAAAGAATATGAGGGCAAGCACCGTATTCACCAGGCGCAGCACGTTGGTGTTCCTGCAACTGATGAACCCGAACAGAAGTATGATTGCAAGCGTGGTAAACAGCTCGCCTGCCCAGACCTCGTAGCCCATGATGGTATAACTGAAGCCCCTTTGCAATACGGGTCCGAACAAGAAACGGATAAACAGCACAAAGGCCGACATATTGGCCCACAATACCGCCAGGTACGCAAGGGCCGTGGCCCAGGTGCAAAGGAAGGAATGGTCGTAGCCGAAAAGCTGCTTGGTAAAGGAGAATACGCTCCCCGTGCCGGGAATGCGGTTCATCATGATGTGGAAATTGTAGGCGACAACACCCATCAGCACGGCGCCAAGCACAAGGGCGATAACTGTTCCCAGGGGGCCCGCAATCGGCAGGAGCGTTGTCGCGGGCATCACGAATGCACCCCAGCCTACGGCACAACCGAAGGAGAGCGCCCACGCACTCAAAACGGACAATTTTTTGTGTTTTTCAGACAACATAACACTACACCCTTATCCACTTCTGCAAAATTTTCGCAAGTTCCTTAAAGTCCAGCGGTTTGGAGATATGGTCGTTCATGCCGACTTCCTTCGCCTTGCGGATATCGTCGGCAAAGGCGTTCGCGGTCATCGCCACGATGGGGATTCTCCTTGCATAGGTCGTCATGGTCCTGATGGCCGCAGTCGCCTTGTAAATGAAAAAGCCGCCCGGCATATCTTCGCCGATCTGCTCGATAACTTGCAAAGCCTGTTCGCTCAGGGGAAGGTGTCGACCGAACATGGGGACCTCGTATTCTGGTAATTCTGTTTTAAAGATATCTAAAAAAAATGCTTTGTCGCACAATCCGATACCTTTTTATTTCTTTTTACATATATTTATTCACGGATAAAAGGAGTTTTCTCCAATGAAAAAACTACGCCAGATCACTACCGTCAAGAGACACGTCCTAATCGTAGACGACGAGGTGGTAAATCGCGAAATTTTGGGCAATATCCTTTCCGTGAACTACGACGTCGAATACGCCGACAACGCCAAGGAAGCCCTCGAAGCCCTCTCCAAGCAAGACAAGCGGTTTTCGCTTATCCTATTGGACCTGCTCATGCCCGTGATGGACGGGTTTGAATTCCTGAAAAAAAGAGAAACCACCGAAACACTCAAGCGCATCCCGGTCATCGTGATGACCTCCGAAAAGGAATCCGAAGTCCGCAGCCTCAAGCTGGGCGCCGCCGACTTTATCGCCAAACCCTTCGACATGCCCGAAGTGGTGCTCGCCCGCTGCGAAAGAATCATCGAACTCTTCGAAGACCAGGACATTATCCGCCAGACGGAGCGCGACCATATTTCCGGCCTCTACACCAAGGACTACTTCTTTGAATACATCCGCCAGATCGAGCTGTGGAGCAGGGACATCCCGCGCGACGCAATAGTATTTGACATCGAGCAGTTCCACCTGGTGAACGAGTTCTGCGGAAGGGACTTTGGCGACCGCCTGCTTGCAGAAATCGGTAGCGCGCTCAAGAATGAACTCGCCCCCATGAACGCCATCGCCTGCCGTGCAGACGCAGACACCTTCTACATCTTCGCGACCCACCAGGAAAACTACGACAACATCCGAAGCATTGTCCAGGGAATCATTACAGAATTTTTCGAGGTGAACCACATCCGCGTGCGCTTTGGCCTCTGGGAAAACGTAGACCGCAACGTGGAAATCGAGGCATGGTTTGACCGCGCAAAAGCTGCCCGCGACAAGAACCGCGGCGACCTGACGCAGGCGTTCACCCGCTACAACAATGAGATGCATTCCCGCTACATGTTCGAGGAAACACTCATCCGCGACTTGCAAAGCGCCATAGACAACAAGAATCTGGTTGTCTATTACCAGCCCAAGTTTAACATCGAAGGAGATACCCCGCGGCTCACCAGTGCAGAAGCCCTCATCCGCTGGATACACCCGACACTCGGATTCATCAGTCCGGGCGACTTTATTCCGCTGTTCGAAGGGAACGGCCTTATACAAAAAGTAGACAACTTTGTCTGGAATGAGGTCGCAAAACAGATCCGCAAATGGAAGGACGAATTCGGCGTGACGGTGCCCGTTTCCGTGAACGTGTCCCGCATCGACATCATGGACCCGGAACTGGAAACGAAACTTATGCGCCTTCTCGAAGAAAACGGCCTTTCTCCGGAAGAATACATGCTCGAAGTGACCGAGAGCGCCTACTGCGAGAACATGGAGCGCCTTATCGAAGTCATCAAGAACTTGCGCAAGAAGGGATTCCGCATCGAGATGGACGATTTCGGCGCCGGATATTCTTCGCTGAATATGATTACCACGCTCCCCATCGACATCCTGAAAATCGACATGTCGTTCGTGCGCAACATGGAAAAGGACGAACGCAACCTGAAGCTCGTGGAACTCGTGGTGGGCATCGCGAAATTCCTCAAGATTCCTGCCGTAGCGGAAGGCGTAGAAACGCAGTCGCAGCTCGATACCCTCAAGGGAATGGGCTGCCAGATTATCCAGGGATACTTCTTCTCGAAGCCGGTCCCGCCGAAGGACTTTGTACCCTTCATCGAAAAGGAACTTGAACGCCGGAGAGGCGCATGATAACCATCGATAAACTGAACACTTTTGGGGCAAATACCGCCGAAGGGCTTGCACGCTGCTTCGGGAACGAGGCTCTGTACCTGAAGCTCGTGGCGACCATTCCCGGCGAGGGCAATTTCGACAAGCTCAAGGATTCCATTGCCGCGAAAGACCTGAAAGCCGCCTTCGAGGCGGCCCATGCGCTGAAAGGCGTCCTCGGTAACCTCTCGCTCACGCCGCTCTACACGCCGGTCGTAGAAATCACCGAATTGTTGCGCAGCGAAACCGACATGGATTACAAAAGCCTGCTCGATACCATCCTCGAAAAGAAGGATGAGCTCGGTAGGCTTTGCGCGGAATAATTTTTCTTTTAGAACCTACCCACAGTAATGCCCGAGTAGAATCCGGGCCAGAAACGGCCTTTATGCTTTTCACTACCAAAGTCGTCGTGGTAGTTGTTCCAAGGTTTTGGCCAGAGCTTGTCCGCATAGCCAAGCGTCACCACATTCAGCGTACCGCCTACCGCAAGGCCGACACCCGGGAACAGCTTGTGCACAAAACCTAAACGCAGGCGGTGGTGGTAATTTTCATTCGTATCGTCGCTGAACGAGACAGCTTCGTGGGCGTTCAGGAGCATGTATTCCAATTCAAAGTGGTTACCGTACTTGCCGAACTGCGTACCGATACCGTAGCCGCTTTCGTAGCGGTCTTCAAAGTGCTTGAATCCGTTACCCTTTTCGAAGGGGCGGGCCACTTGGAATGCCGTGTAGAAATAAGCCGTACCCAAGTGGAGTGAAAGATCCAGAGCTCCCATTTCGTTCAAGGAGGTGGTAGCAGACCATACACCATTACCGACCACGCTAATAAAGCCCACCGGAGTCTTTTCGCATTGCCCGCACACGTTCACAAAACCTACCTGGCGGCCCTTAGACTTGGTAGCGACATTCACGTAACCCACCTGCGTGCCGCCCTCCCAAGCCGACACATTTACAAAGCCCACGCCTACACGGGAATTGACCGCCACGTTCGTAAAGCCGACTTGAACGTCGTTGTCTTTTGCCACATTGACAAAGCCCACTTGAACATCGGCATTCTTAGCAGCATCGACAAAGCCCACCTGTACCTTGGAGCCAACACTCGCGTTCACAAAGCCCACATGAGTTCCGCTGTATTCAGAAGCGTTTACAAAACCCAGTTGCAAATAGCGCATGGTATCGAGAGCGGCATTCACAAAACCGATTTGCGCCGCTTCGGATTTTTCAGACGCCCAGTTGATATAGGACAGCTGCAAGCCATCGACACTTTCGGCATAGTTCACGGTACCCGAAATCTGCGCACCGTCGATATTTTCGTTCGCGATATTCAAGAGGCCCGTTACCTGAAGGCCACGCATATCCTTGTCGGCGCTATTCACGAACAGGCTCACCTGCGAACCGACCATGTAATTTTTCGTCTTGGTGGCAAAGAGACCCAATTGCACGCCCTTGCGCGGATCCTTGTCGCGGTCGTAAAAACCAAACGTCGTGCGAGAAACTCCGTTGCGGTCAAGCGAATCCAGGGAGCATTTTGCCGTATCGCCATTAGCGCAAGAACGTTCGCTCTTGATTTCGCCGCGAAGAGCCGTCTTTTCGACAGCGACCGCCGTGAACTGCTTTTTGCCGAGACGCGCACGGTTGTTGTCATAAAGCGTGATCGATGCATCCTTATATTCGGCAGGGCGTTCCAAGCGTACGCTGTACTTGCCGGCAGGGAACCCGAGGCTCATGGCGCGACCGGACTTCTTGTAAAGTTCGGCGACAAGTTCACCCTTTTCGTCGCGAATGAACAAGTGACCGTCTACATCTTCGTCCAAATCAAGGCCTGCGCTCGTGCTGCGCAAATCCGTCATCACCACGTCACCGGTGCCCGCCAAGTTCATGTCGCGGCTGGGGTGCTGGGCGCCACCCATGGTGGCTTCGGTCTTCTGGAGAGTTTCGTTAAAGGCGAACTGGTAAGCTTCGGAAAGAGTCACCTTGCCGTCGCCACTCACGTCACCTGCGCCGCGAAGGCCGCTCACCAGCGAATGCGTAAAGAAGGAACCCTTGAGTTTGTCACTTTCCTGGCTAGATTCATCTTGAGTGCTGCTGGTGATAAAGGCGTAGCCTTTCATGTCGCTGCTCTTGTCGACCATGAACGCAGGCACAGCGACACCGCCCTTCGCGCGAGTGATAGCACCCGAGCCGCAAGCATCGATCACGGCAATCTTCACGTCGGCATTCAAGGCATCCACACGCTTGCGGAATTCTTTCCAACTATAAATTTCTTCACCGAGGCGAAGTCCCTTTTCGTCGGCGTGACCACTGTAATACACCAGCACTTCTTCGCGGGAATCCGCGCCAGCACCTTTCGCAGATTTTGAAGCCTGCAACTTTTTATCGAGAGCATCCAGCTGACTTTGCAAGGTCGCCACACTCGGTTCTGTCACTCGATACACATTCTGCTTGGGCACGCCACCCATCTGCGAAAGTACATTGGCAAATGCGCGGGCATCGCTTTCGGCATAGCGCAGCACCGGGCGGCCCTTACCGCCGTTATTCGCACTCACCGCGAACACGTAACGGTTAATCGCGATCTCGCCGGAATTCGCAGTAGCATGGGCATTGCTTGCAGCCGCCAAAATCGCCACCAGGCACACCAGGCAGAAAATGGCCGAGCCCGACAAAAAATCGCAGAATAAAATTTTACTCAAAATCTTTTTCATTTTCTCCCCCTTATTTCCCAACTTTGCGGAGCGTAAACGAAACGTTTTCTACACCGGTCTGCTTCAGGCTCTTGTCAATATCGTTACCGTCAATTTTAAAAGAATTCTGCGATGTGAGCAAGAAGAACTTTTCAAATTTCGGAGCGTTATCAAGCTTGTAGGCAAACGGAAGCGTCGTCATTTTGCCGGGTTCCAGTTCAATGGCCTTATTGCCCTCGCCCATGTGCATGGTAATGGTTCCGTTGCCGTCCATGCTAAAAAGCATGCCGAAGCACTTTTGCGGAACACGGTAACGCAACTGGATTTCGTCGCCTTCGTGGGCATCGCCCAGGTTCACCATTTGCACGGCACTGTCGCCCGTCTTTTTCCAGACTTCCAAAGAAGCCTGCATACCCTTGATTCGCGTGCCGTCATCTACATCAGCCATGGCAACTTGCATCGCAGCGTCCTTGCTATCGAAGGTTTCGACATTACGATTCAAAAGCACCATAGAAAACACGCCCAGCGCAATCACCAACGCGGCAGCCACCTTGAGCCACATTACAGAAACGACCTTGCGTTCGTCATTGGCCGATTGTTCCGCGGCAGCCATTTTCGCTTCTAGAGCCACAAACGGATTTTCCACCACAAAGCGCTTGCCCTGCAGGCGCATTTCAGCCACGCGGGCGGCAAAGATTTCGTCGCTCAATTCGCGTTCCTGGAGTTCACGCATTTCTTTTTCGGAGAGTTCCCCGAGCAAATAGCGCTCCAGCTTGAAATCGGAAATTTTATTGACAGATGTCATCTTTCAACCTCCAGATTCTTGATCTTGGCTTGCAGGGTACGCAAACGCTTGCGCACGCCACTCACCGAAAGTCCAACAGTTTCAGCAGTTTCTTCGAGCGTCATGCCGTCTACATAATGTAGCGCCGCAATCGTGCGGGTCGATTCCTGCTCCTTCGAGAAAATCTTTGCCAAAAGGCCCCTGGCCTCGATTCCGTCATCTTCTTCGGCGCAGGCGATGGTGAGCAAGAGTTCGCTCGAATCCACATCTAGCCCGCGACGTTTTTTGTCGCGAATGCGGTTCAGGCAAAGCCTGGTCGCCGTATTCCACAACAAGCTCGACGGCTGCGAAAGATCCAAGGTGTCCATGCGTTCGTATATACGCAAAAACACGTTTTGCACCATATCCTTCGCTTCGGCATCGTCCTTGAGCAAAAACACACAGCGTCTGTAAACCATCGGGGCATATGCCTCGTACAGTTTCGAAAAAGCCATGCGGTCAAGGAGATTTTTCCCGTTCATACCATTGTAACACTGGAGAATATTAAAAGTGTCACCGCAAATTTAAAAAAAATAGTAGGAAGTAGAAAGTAGACAGTAGGAAGTAGGCGGTAGGCAGTGGTTGTAATAAAGTAAGCCCCGCTTACGCGGGGCAATAAACGTATAATTATTTAGCAGAACACTATTTCTTAGGAGCGGGTTTTGCCGCCTCGGCGGGTTTCGTTTCCGGCTTGGCAGCGGGTTTTGCCGCTTCCGCCGGCTTGGCTTCGGCCTTGGCTGGTTCCGCAGGCTTCGTTTCAGCCTTCGGAGCGGCAGCAGGGGCGGCGGGCACAACAGTGCTGTCAACCGCAGGCACTTCGGCATAAACCTTCAAGAGTTCCACCTCGAACACAAGCATCGCATTCGCCGGAATCATCGGAGGCACGCCCGCTTCACCATAAGCAAGGGCACTCGGAATCCAGGCCTTCACCTTGTCGCCTTCCTTCATGACCTGCAGCAAGTCCTGCCAGCCTTCTATCACGGCACTCACCGGGAATTCCAGCGGTTCACCGCGCTTGACGCTATTGTCGAATTCCGTTCCGTCGAGGAGCGCTCCGATATAGTGCACCTGCACCTTGTCGCTCATCTTGGGGCTAATGCCTGCACCGGCCTTAACCACCTTATACTGCACGCCCTTCGGAGTCTTCTTGACAGTCGTATCCTTGGCATTTTCGGCAAGGAACTTCGTCTGTTCATCAAGCGCCTTCTGGGCCTGGGCCTTTTCGTCGGATTCCTTTTTCTTCTGCATCTGCAAAAGCAAATCCTGCAAGGCGGATTCCGCAGTAGAATCGGCCATCTGCACCGGGCGAGTAGAATCCACCTGGTCCTTGATAGCGCCCATGAGCACATCCATGTTCAGCGGCACGTTCACGTTCGCAATTGCCTTGCCCAAGTCCATACCCAGCGCATAGCTGTAACGGTCGGTGGGGTTATTCAAATCCGGCAAAGCAGACTTGGGGGCAGCAGCAGAATCAGTCTGAGCCTCGGGATCCACAGCGGGTTTTTGACCGCCACCGCAAGCAACCAGCACCGAGCAAAGTGCCAAAGAAGCCGAAAAAACATGGTTTATCTTCATATAATTCCTTGATCTATAGCGAGTTACATCGCAAATTCCAGTGATGTACGACACACCCAAAAATAGAAAAGACTTTAAAGAACGCGTCGTGAACACTTTTTAGAACAATCTTTTCGCCCTAAAATGTACAAAAACTCGACTTTTCAGAAAAATCTTTAAGCAAAAATCGGCGTTTTTAGCAAAATTTAAACACTTTTATCCAAATATGCAACAACTTTCCTTACACAAACGCCGTAAACGGGCGTTTACAAAGGGGTTGCTAAAAGAGATTTTTGTTACTAAATTTACACATAAGAGTGAGAAATATAAGGAAATTGTATGAACTACCGTTTCGAAAATTTCATAAATTTGGCCTCCGCTAACAAGCAGGCTTTCGAAAGCTCCATCGAGAGCGTTCGTAGCGAGCTCGATAGCATGGTCAGCTCGAACACTGCTCGTGCAGTCCCGAGCCCTGCCAAGACTGGTTGGCTTAAGGGTTCGCTTTCCTACCCGTGGGTAATTGTTTGCTCCTTGGTCCCGTCCCTCAAGGACATGTTCTAAGATTCTAGAAATCTCACATTGATTGATTCGTGTTGCACCGTTTTCCGCGGGGCTTTTTTAATTTCTATCTTTCACCCCGAAAAACAGCGCTTTTCCGCGCAACGGAGATTTTATGGCAGCACTCATCCTCGACGGCAAAGCCCTTGCCAAGACCACTGAAGAAGAACTCAGCGCCCGCGTAGCGAGTCTCAAGGAAAAGACGGGCAAGACCCCGATCCTTGCAACGATTCTCGTTGGCGACGATCCGGCATCGGCCACTTACGTGAAGATGAAGGGCAACGCCTGCGCCCGCGTGGGCATGGAAAGCATTCGCGTGGTGCTCCCGAAGAACACCACCACGCAGGAACTCCTCGACAAGATCCAGGAACTCAACGAAAACAACGACGTGCACGGCATTCTGCTGCAGCACCCGGTTCCGCGTCACATCGACGAACGCGCCGCTTTCGAAGCGATTGACGCCCGCAAGGACGTGGACGGCGTGACCTGCCTCGGCTTTGGCCGCATGGCGATGGGCGAACCCGCTTACGGCTGTGCAACGCCGGCTGGCATTATGCGTCTCTTGAAGGCTTACAACATTCCGCTTGCAGGCAAGCACGCCGTGGTTGTAGGCCGCAGCGCCATCCTTGGAAAGCCCATGGCCATGATGCTTTTGAACGCAGACTGCACCGTAACCATTTGCCACAGCAAGACCGAAAATCTGCCCGAATACGTCAAGCAGGCGGACATTTTGGTCGGTGCCGTCGGCAAGCCCGAATTTATCAAGAAGGAATGGATCAAGCAGGGCGCCGTCGTGGTCGATGCCGGTTACCATCCGGGTGGCGTGGGCGATATCGAAAAAGGTCTCGAAGACGTGGCCAGCGCCTACACTCCGGTTCCGGGCGGCGTAGGCCCCATGACCATCAACACTCTCATCTACCAGAGCGTAGAATCCGGCGAGAAATACCTGAGATAATTCGGATTTCGGATTTCAGATTTCGGAGTTATTTAGTTAGGCGGCTTCGCCGCGACTATTCTAATTTCTAATTCCGAACTTCGAATTCCGAACTAGCTACCGTCTGGTGCGTTCAAGTTCGACAGCGTCGGTTTCAGCAGAATTGGGCGAAAGCATTCCCTTCACAATGTCGCCCACAAATTCGGCACCAACGCCAATCAGCGTCCCGACAGTAGAATCGTTTGAAATTTTCTTACTGTCCATTTCGACAGTCGCATCTTTTATGGCAGACTTTTCGTTTTCTTTAGGGTCTGAATAGACGATGGGCCCTTTCTTATGACCAAGATCAATGGAATCGGCTGCCGTAGGCGCCTTCTTTTGCACCAACTGGGCGCACGCAACGCCCGCAAGCATCAATAAGGCCAATCCAATAAATTTCATTTTTGCACCCTCTGTGCAAAATATAGCAAGACCTTGGCGGAGCGAATCAGGATGTTCTAAAACTTAGTCAAGAATTCCTTGGCATCCATGGACTGCACCAAGGCATCTCCCAAAAGCGCCCGCAGGCGTTCCAAATCGGGGTGGCCTTCGCGTTCGAACACTACGACCTTCTTGAAGCGGTCACGGTGGCGCAACAAGAATTCCAGATTGTTCATATCGGACTTCGGGAATCCATAGCCCAAGAAGAAAATCTCTTCGGCATTTTTGAGGTAGTAATCGGCCTTACTCCACAACAAATTAAATAGGCTCCCGCGCAAGAAAGATTCCTTGGCATGCGCCATCGGAATATAGATCGGAGTGTCTTCACGATAAATCGGAAAACTGCGGTCGCAAGGTTCCACCTGGCACACATTCTTTAAATCAAGCGGATCAGAAGCGCCCTTGACCGGGTACCAGTTCAGTGAGCCATGCAATTTGAGCAAATCAATCGAATGAGTCCGCGGCGCACGAACCGCACTGCGGTCAGCAGGGTCAATACGTACGCCATAATCCACCGCCACATTTGCACTCATCTTAGGATCGTCGGCAATGATATTTTCAATCAACGTGTCGTAATTAAAGCTGAGCAGCAAGGTATCGCGCACACCTTCGCTCGGGCAATTCACACAGCCCGCCAAAAACTTGCGGAGAATGGCCGCCGACTTGGAATCTACCGCATGGTCATGGCGAATCGAACCCGCAATAAAACGCAACAGTTCAAAACGCAGGCTCGAATGGTAAAGGCTCTCGCGCACACCGGGGAAAATCTGCGCCGACAGAATCGACGTCGAAAGCGTTTCGATATTCAGGTATTCCGCCTGATTATTGCAAAGCTCCAGAAACCGCCTGCAGTAATCACGCAGGTGCGGGAACTCGTCTGAAATTCCAAAAGGAATCAGTTCGTTCAAGTCGCGCAGCGTAGGCATCTGCGGGCAAAACGACTTGCTGAATCCAGAACCCAGCACAAAAATGCGGCGGTATGTACTTGATGCGATATCCATACCCTTAATGTATAATAATTTCTGCGGAAGTGCAATAAAAAACGCCTCACGCCAAAAACGTGAGACGCATCAATCCAGAAATGTTCCTTACGGCTTATTCGGCGCGCAATTTCTTTGCGGCTGCCACAAGGTTCTTGAGGCTTGCCGTGGTTTCGGTTTCGCCGCGGGTTTTGAGGCCGCAATCGGGGTTCACCCACACATTCTGCCGCGGGACCTTCGCGATAATCTTGTGGAGTGCCTCCACAATTTCTTGTTCCGAGGGCACGCGCGGAGAGTGAATGTCGTACACGCCCGGGCCCACCTGCGTTTCGAACTTGGCTTCGTTCAGGGCGTCAAGCAGCTTGAGGTCGGAACGGCTAGCTTCGAAGGTGATCACGTCGGCATCCATATTGTCGATATCGCGCACGATGTCGTTGAATTCGCTATAACACATGTGCGTGTGAATCTGCGTTTCGGGCTTGACCTTCGCATGCACCAGGCGAAACGCCGGAATAGCCCAGTCGAGGTATTCCTTGTGCCAGTCGCTCTTGCGGAGCGGCAGCTTTTCGCGGAGGGCAGCTTCGTCAATCTGGATAATGCGAATGCCGTTCTTTTCGAGGTCAAGGACTTCGTCACGGATGGCAAAGCCGATTTCCTGCGCCTGTACCTTCAGCGAAACATCTTCACGCGGGAAAGACCAGTTGAGAATCGTCACCGGGCCTGTGAGCATGCCCTTCACCGGTTTCTTGGTGCAGCTCTGCGCGTATACGGACCATTCGACGGTAATCGGAGCGCTACGGCTCACGTCGCCCCAAACTACAGGCGGCTTCACGCAGCGAGTGCCATAGCTCTGCACCCAGGCATTCTGCGTAAACACGAATCCGTCAATCTTCGAGCCGAAATATTCCACCATGTCGTTGCGTTCGAATTCGCCGTGCACAATCACGTCGAGGCCGATTTCTTCTTGTAGCTTGATGCATTCGGCAATCTTCTTGCGGTTGAATTCCACATACTGTTCCTTGGAAATTTCACCCTTGCGGAATGCGGCGCGGTTCGCGCGGACTTCAGCCGTCTGCGGGAAAGACCCGATGGTAGTCGTGGGGAATGCGGGCAACTTGAATTCAGCCTTCTGCACTTCGCGGCGCTTGAGGCGGCTCGGTTTGCGTTCGAAATCAGCGGCGGTGAGGGCGGCAAGTTCTGCCTGCACCTTGGCGTTCGCCTGCACACGCGGAGTTGCAAACAAGGCCTTATTCTTTTCGAGGGCGTTAACGTCACCGCTTGCGATTTCGGCAAGTTCCACAAGCTTTTCTTCGGCGAAGGCAAAATGACGGAGCGTCTCGGCGGGGAGTTTCTGTTCGGCAGCGACCGTGTACGGCACATGCAACAGCGAGCAAGATGTTCCGACCACTACGTTTTCGACACCGATAGCACTCGCGATTTCGGCGAGCAGAGCATTCTTCTGCGAGTAATCGGCGCGCCAGATGTTCTTGCCGTTCACGATACCGGCGAGCAAAAGCGTATTTTTCGGGAAGCCGGACTTGACAAGTTCCAACGACTTGAGGCCTTCCACAAAATCAAGACCGATGGCATCGAAACCGAGGGCAACCACATCCTGGTACACATCGCGGATATCGCCAAAGTAAGTCTGCAAGGCAATCTTGAGGCCTGCGGCACGCACCTTCTTGATAAGTTCCACATAAATAGATTTAAAAAGTTCCTTTTCTTCGGCGGTCACGTCGAACACCAAAGCGGGTTCGGCGAAGCTGATCCATTCGGCACCGGCAGCGGCGAGCAATTCGGCGACCTTTGCGTAAGCGGCTACTGCAGAGGCGGCGAAATCCTTTGCTTGCTTCTTGCCGTTGTAGCGAGCCAAGCGGAGGAACGTGTAAGCACCAATCAAAGTCGGCACGGTCTTGATTCCGGTAGCCTTTGCTTCGTTGAATTCCTGCACCGGCTTGGAACCGTCCACTTTGAATTCAGAGGCGTCGTCAATTTCTGGAACAATGTAGTGGTAGTTCGTATTGAACCATTTCTTCATGGGGAGAGCCTTCACGTCGCCCTTTTCACCCTGGTAACCGTGAGCGGCTGCGAAATACTTTTCGAGTACGCTCAAGTCGAGGTTTTTATAACGTTCCGGAACAATGCCGAACAAGAATGCGGTATCGAGAACGTTATCGTAGAACGAGAAATCGTTCGAGGGAATAAAGTCGATGCCGGCGGCCTTCTGCTTTGCCCAACCGTACTGACGGATTTCGGCGGCGACGTTCTGGAGCTCCACTTCGGAGATTTCGCCCTTGAAGAACTTTTCGCTTGCAAACTTGAGTTCACGGGCCTTACCAATGCGCGGGAAACCGATTACAGATGTTTTTTTATTGCTCATAGTGTTTAACCTACCTTTTTTGTTTGTTTTTCGATTACGCCGCCAAATATATCTCCTTTTTCACCATCGGTAAAATACTATTTTTTATGCATTCACCATAGATTTTTCCTATGGTAAAAACAAACCTCATCGCCCACACCCCAAAGCACCGAAGGTGCGACCTCACAACCCCTTACCCTTATGACTTTACAACAACTTAAATACGCTATCGCCATCGCTGACACGCGCAACATTACCGAAGCATCGAAGCGTGTATTCATATCGCAACCGAGCCTTACGGCCGCCATTCACGAGCTCGAAGAAGAAATGGGCGTTATCATCTTCAATCGCTCCAATAAAGGCGTTACGATCACTAATGAGGGCGACGAATTCCTCTCTTACGCAAGGCAAGTCTTGGAACAGGCGACCCTCATGGAAGACCGCTACAAGGGAGGCAAAGGCGGCAACACCATCTTCTCCGTGAGCTGCCAGCATTACTCTTTTGCGGTCAACGCATTCGTCGACGTCATCCGAAAATTCGGCGGTCCAAGCTACGATTTCACGCTCCGGGAAACCCAAACTAACGAAATTATCGACGATATTGCCAAGCTAAAAAGCGAAATTGGCGTACTTTATTTGAGCGACAAGAACGAAAAAGTCATCAAAAAACTTATTCAAAAGAACAATTTGATCTTTGAACCGCTCTTTGCGACCCCTCTGCATGTGTTTATGTCGTCTAAAAATCCGCTTGCAAAGAAAGAGAAAATCACGCTGGAGGACTTGAAACCGTACCCGTACCTGACCTACGAACAAGGCGATTTCAATTCGTTCTACTTCGCCGAAGAGCCGCTCACCGCCATCGATTTCGATTGTCCACGCAATATCAAGGTTCGCGACCGCGCGACACTTTTCAACCTGCTCATCGGCCTGAATGGCTACACCATTTGCTCGGGCGTCATCAGCCATAAGCTCAACGGCAGGAACATTATCGCAAGGCATCTTGACGTTCACGACAAAATGACCATCGGCTACGTGATGCGAAAAGGCGTAACGCCGTCGCGCTACGCCAAAGCCTACATTGCCGCACTCCTGCGACACTGCAAATAAGTTATTTATCAATAATTGCCGAAGCGATGACACCGTCGCCAGAATAAAGCACCAGCACTTGGCCAGGGGCGGCAGCGAATTGCGGGGTTTCGAATTCCACGCGAATGCGGCCCGGCTCCAAGTCCAGAATCTTTGCGGGAGAACCCTTATGGCCCAAGCGAATGTGGGCGTCTAGCGGTTCCCTAAGCAGTGGCGAGTTTTCGTTGACCATCAAGTTTAAGTCAATGGCAGAAACTTGAATGCAGGAAAGAGCGCTGCGGGGGCCGAGAATCACCTGATTCTTGGCGGCATCTATCGCCACCACGAAAAGCGGTTCCTTTTGGCCGCCAATGTTCAAGCCCTTGCGCTGGCCCACGGTATAATTCACGATTCCCTTGTGGCGGCCAAGCACCTTGCCGCTCACATCCACGAAATCGCCCGGCACCTGGTCCGATTCTTCGAACAGCACCGAGTAATCGCCACATTCAATAAAATCCTGGCTTTCGCGCTTGGTCGCAAAATCTTCCCAGCCGATTTCAGCGGCGAGCGCCTTGACGTCTTGCTTACGCATGTTTCCCAGCGGGAACAACACCGTCGAAAGTTGTTCCGCCGAAAGTCTCGACAAAAAATAAGTCTGGTCTTTGCCCGCATCTAAGGCGCGGTACAAAAAGGGTTCATTCTCGTTTTTGAAATCGAGACGCGCATAATGCCCCGTAGCAAAATAATCGAATTCAATTCCCATTTTGCGGGCGGCCAAATGCAATGCGCCAAACTTGATGGACTGATTGCAACGCACGCACGGGTTCGGAGTACGGCCAGCGCGGTATTCGGCGCGGAAATAATCCAGCACCTTGGTTTTATATTCGCCGGCGACAGGAACCACATAATGCGGGATTCCCAAGCGGTCTGCCACCAGTTTCGCTTCTTCGATATTTTTGTCTTCGCTGGGGCCATAGCAACCTTCGCGACCTTCTACCGCAGGCATATTCACCGAGCCGTCCCACGTTGCCATGGTGAGGCCCACCACATCGTACCCCTGCTTTTGCAACAGGTACGCCGAAAGGGCGGAATCCACACCGCCCGATAAACCGACTGCCACTCTTTTTGTCATTGAGCCAAATGTAGAAGTCGCAAAAACAAATGTCCAATAATGTTTTTTGATACCTAGGTATCGTTAAAAATTATACCGGCAATTTCGAGCAGAGTTTTTCCACCGTGTCCGAAAGCAGCTTTTTCACGTCATCGCGGTGACACGCATCAAGCTGTTCCAGGCATGCCGTCAAGGTCAAGACAATCGTTTCTCTAAAGGCATATTCTTCTTGCAACTTGCGTTCCTTGCCGTATTCCCACAAGGCAAAGATCAGCGCAAACACCGCCATCGAAGACATGGCGACATTGATTACCACATCGGCCCATACAGAATCCGTATGCACGCCGAATCGAGTAAACACATTATAGATCCACCAGGACGCACCGCCGAACAGCACCAAACTTAGGAACAGCCAAAGGCGCGCCTTGCGGCCCAAGCTCCGCTTTCTCTTGCTAAAACTGCTGCCCAAAGAGCCACCGCCCACAAAGTCTGTCATCTTCTTGATTTTTTCGACTTTTTCGCTAGACGTCGTCAAGCAAGCTTGAACATCCTTCAAGCTATTTTCCGTCATGTTGTCGATTTCAGAAATCCTTGCACAAGCCTGGTCAATCAGACTCTGGGCAGACTCCATCTTCTCCGCAAATTGCCTGTCCCTGTCTTCGGCGTCATTCATCTTGAGCGTCAAAGATTCTTTAAGTTCTTCCAAGCCCTGCTTTCGGGCATCCAGCTGCTCTGTCAACGCTTGAATTTCGGCGACCTTTTCAGCCGCCTCTGCAGACTTCGCCTTCGCATTCTGTTCCGCTTCCGTCACAGACATCATCTGGGTCTTCACCAAATCCGTCATCTTCAGAATTCTTTCGAATTCTTCCGACGCTTTGTCAAACAGCTCGCCCGTCTTTTCCTCTGCCTCGGTAATGGCCGCCACACGTTCATCCAGATTGTCTTTCTGCGGGGCATTCCAAAAACCGAACATCATCTCGTATACGGCAAGATTTCTCGTACAAATAGAAAGAACCGTGACATTCTGCTTCTTGATCGATGCCGCAATCAGCACAATCAGTTGCGAAAGCGTCTTGGGCGGCATACCGAAATAAGTCAACTCGGAATCCCTTACGCGGGCGGGTTCCGGCAAGTCGAAAGGCAAATACAGCCAATCGCACGTTTTCATCTTTTCGCACAATTGGGCGAAAGGCCGCTTCACGTTTTCGAGCGCCTTTCGCAGCTGCACCGACCTGACCGTACGATCATGAATGCTCACACCAGCATAGGTATGGAGATATTCATCTCGGCTATTTTCTAAAAGATTGATGCTATCAAGAAGCTCTTCGCGCTGTTGACGATTCATCCCTAACCCACTTTTTTAAAAAACGCGCACAAGATAACTTTTTTTAATGCGCTTTAGGGATTATTTTTCGTACAACATTATTCCTTAATGCTTAACTAAACATTACAAACGCTAAAGCGGCAAGCCTTTTTCGAATTCGGCTAAAAATGCACGTCCCTGTTCCCATTCGCCCAAATTTGAATCGGAATTGATGTGCCCCAGCGTGCCTGCGTTAAACAACTTCGCGCCCCACGCCTCGGCAAAAAATTTCGTACGCGCAGGCGTCATGTACGGGTCGTTTTCGCTGCCAACAATGCAAACAGGCACCGGCATTTTTTCGGTAGGCATCGGAGCAAAGTTCTTGATGACATCAACCGTGTCGGCATCGGCAGGAGCCACAAGGAAGGCCCCCTTGATATTTGCCGGAAGATTCCCCTGCTGTTGTGTGCGTAAAAGCCAGAGAGCCGTCGTTACGACGCCCAGACTATGTGAAACCAGAATCGTGTCGTCCTTCAGCTGGCGGACAGCTTCATCGAGTGTCGCAATCCAATCCTCTTTTTGCGGCTTATCCCAGCAATGCTGAAAAACGCGACTTGCGCTTGGCAGACTCTTGGTCCAAAAAGTTTGCCAATGACTCGGGCCAGAATTATTTAAACCGGGAACAATCAAGTAGTGCATTCGAGAAGTCCTTTTCTTTCCTATAAAAATAGTATATAAATAAAGGATTCATTGCAAACCAAATCCATTTTGCCTACTTAACCGCTGCAATCAGGCGCACGGAATCGAACGCCTTCAGGTTTCCCATCAGAAAATACCGCTGCTGTAGCGCATTTTCGCCGAGAAATTCGTCGACCTTGAATCCATATCGCTCAAGTACATCGAAAACCTCGCGGTCCAGGTAGCCTTCGGCCATGGTTTCGCCGCAATCAGCAACGATTTTTCGCAATTCTTGAACGGAATTCGAAAACGCATCTTTTTGCAAGTAATCAAATACAATCGAAATGCCGGTTGATGCAATCTCTGAAAACTGGCGCACCGTTTCTGCAAAAACAGGAAGCGGAAGGTAATATGAGACACCCAGAATGCTAATAACTGTCGGCTTTTTGCAGTCAAAGCCATTTGCGACAAGTCTTTCGACAATGCTGTCCTTGCTGAAATCGATCGCCACAAAATGGACATTCTCCGAAACACTCCACTTGAGTTCGCGAATGCGGTTTTTCTTGTAGCTTTGCGTCGGCAGCAAATCCAATTCAAAAACTTCGACATTCGGGTCTTTGTTGCGGAACGAGAACGTGTCTACGCCCGCACCGCAAATTACATATTGAATCTTTCCCGAACGGGCAAGGAGCTTAACGCGATCTTCGGCGAAGCGACTCCTCGAAAGTACAATCGGGAGGAAGTATTTCCGGTTGAAATATTCGACCGAATTTTCTGATTCCTGCGGAAACCGCTTTAGAATTAGGCGTGAAACATTTTCGTACTCCTCGCGGCCCATCAGGTCGAACGCCAAAAAGTCATTGAAAACGGTATGGTCCGATTGTAGAGAATGCCAGGCTCGTGCAAATGCGCATAATTTTGCTGTTAAACTTTCCATTTTATTTGAGTCTCTGGGTACGTTCCGCAATCTTTTTGCGGTATACGTTGATTTTGGCAATTGCTTCGGAGATGGGAAGTGCAATATCGAAAGCACGCACGTTAAAGCGCGTTAACGCCTGTACCGCCTGCGGACCCAGCTGCGAGCAGAGAACGTAATCTAAATCGGCTAGATTTTTCGCGGCCGAGAACATAGATGAACGTTCCACATCTCGCTGACCGCAAGCACCATCGCCGCATGTGCCGTCGCAATGCTCCGGCTTAACGCGAACTTCGACTTTTTCAAATTTTCCGCTTTCTTCATCGACTTCGTAGACGTCGAACGCCGCGGCATGTCCAAAGTGAACATTGACATTTTCGCCATCGTTTGTGGCGACTGCAACTCTATATTTAGCCATGAGAGAAAGTCTCCTTTACACGGATACGGTCCATGTAGATTTGCGCGCCGACATCGTAAACGCCCGGGACGCCAACGGCGTCAGCTCGGCAATGGGCGCAATGCTTGAATACGTTGATGAACACTCCCGCCTGCTCCTGCGCAATCGCAAGAGTTTTCGGTGTCGGAGCGGGAATATCCTTAAAGCCGTTTTGCGGAATCAACGGAATGATGTTGTACATGATGGCGCCCGCTTCGCGCACGGTGGCCGCCACATCTTCGATGTGCTTGTCATTAATGCCCGGGCAAAGAACCGTATTCACTTTGATAAGTGTTCCGCTCTTTGCCACCTTACGAATGCCTTCGAGCTGGTTGTGAATCAGAATTTCTGCGGCTTCTACGCCCGTATAGGTTTTACCGTGGTAGAAAATTCTCGCGTTGATCATCGCCTCGATTTCAGGATCCACGGCATTCACCGTAACCGTGAGCGAATCAATGCCCACATCGATGACTTCGTCTGCCTTGTCATTTAGCAAAAGTCCATTGGTGCTCATGCAGCGAATGAGTTGCGGAAATTCCTTTTTTACTAGGCGGAATGTGTCTAGCGCAAAAGGGGTTGCTAATGTATCGCCTGGCCCTGCGATTCCCACCGTAGTGAGTTCCGGCACAAATTCCAAAGCCTTGCGAATGTACCCGCATGCCTCTTCGGGTTTAATCACCTTACTCGTATTTCCCGGTACCTGAGCATCTTCGTTAATGCGCCTATCACAAAAACGGCACTCGATGTTGCAACCCGGAGCGACTGGCAAATGAATGCGCCCCTTTCGGTTTTTGCAAGCACCAAAACACGGGTGTTCTCTAAAAACTGTTTCTTGACTGGTTGCCATAAAACCTCGCAAGGTATGTAAACCTTGCACAAAAATGATCGGTAAAGAACCGATTTAGTTTGTATTAAAAATGGTGAACGTTTTGCCTAGCGTTCTGTAGCGTGATTAATGCTTTAACTTCTTAGCCAAAGAAGTATGGGTGTAAAGTTAAAAATCACAGCAATGGATTTCAATACGAAGGCAAGAGCGAAAATAAAAAAAGTTCATTTTTTTGAGAGAGCAATAGCTTTATGCTAACGCATGTTATAGGCGTTTATTATTGCAAATCGTTTTTTCATGCATGCGATAGATTCGCGCTAATAAGGGTTATAAGCGGAATTTATAACAACTTAAAAAAAGTGATTTTTTTTGACTAAACGGGCTCAAAAAGTATTGGAAAGAGTTGACTTTAATTCTAACTTGCTTTTGCCTAGTAATTTTGTAGGAAAACATCAAGGAGACACGATAACATGTCTAAGAAATTACGTCAAATCGCTATTTACGGAAAAGGTGGCATCGGTAAGTCCACCACGACTCAAAACTTGACCGCAGGCCTTGTAGAACAAGGAAAGCACGTTCTTGTGGTCGGTTGCGACCCTAAAGCAGACTCTACTCGCCTTTTGCTCGGCGGCCTTCACCAGAAAACGGTGCTCGACACCATTCGCGACAACAAAACCGAACTTCAACTTTCCGACCTTGAAAAGGTTGGTTTCAAGGGCGTACGCTGCGTGGAATCCGGTGGCCCGGAACCGGGCGTGGGTTGCGCAGGCCGTGGCATCATCACCTCCATTAGCATGCTCGAACAGCTCGGCGCCTACACCGAAGACCTTGATTACGTTTTCTACGATGTGTTGGGCGACGTGGTGTGCGGCGGTTTCGCTATGCCGATTCGTGAAGGCAAGGCCAAAGAAATTTATATCGTGGCCTCCGGCGAAATGATGGCCCTTTATGCGGCAAACAATATTTGTAAGGGTATCGCCAAGTATGCCCAGCACGGCGAAGTGCGCTTGGGCGGTATCATCTGTAATAGCCGCAATGTGGATAACGAACTTGACCTGCTCCGTGCATTCACCAAGGAACTCAACACGCAGCTCATTCAGTTCGTGCCGCGTAACAACATTGTGCAGCAGGCCGAAATCCGCAAGAAGACCGTAATTGAATTCGAACCTAAGTCCAGCCAGGCAAACGTCTACCGTGAACTCGCCAAGAATATCGACGAAAATGAACTTTTTACCATTCCGACCCCGATGACGCAGGACCGTTTGGAACAGATTCTCATCGATTACGGCATGATGGAAAAAGACTACCAGATTTAATGTGAGGGTTCATGGCCAAGACTAATATCAATTTGAATATGACCTCAGTCGAAAATCGCGAATATCGACTGGGTACGATTATCGGCTGGGACGGCAAGGCGAGCGATTTGATTAAGGAATCTGCCTACGACGAACGCAGCGCGAAAAAGCATGGCGGTTGCGCCAGCAAGGGCTCGGGATGCAAACTTTGCGAATTGAGTTCTCCGCTGAACCAAGAAACAATGTGCTCTAACGCAATTGTGCAGTGTCAGGTGGGAAACCTCACGGATTGCGCCTTGATAGACCATTCTCCTATCGGTTGCAGCGGCGAAAATTCCAAGTTTAACCTCTCTATGCATAACGGCCTTCGTCGTCGTGGAAAGCCCCTGCAGAATACGCTGAACATCAGCACGAACCTGAAAGAAAAGGACATGGTCTTTGGCGCTTCCGAAAAACTCCGCCAGACAATCCTCGACGCAAAGGAACGCTTTAACCCCAAGGCGATTTTCATTGGCATGGCTTGCGCTACCGCCATCATTGGCGAAGACATCGATTCCATTGCCGAAGAAATGGAACCGGAAGTTGGCGTGCCTATTATTCCGCTACACTGCGAAGGTTTCCGTTCCAAGCACTGGTCTACGGGTTTTGACGTCGCTTTCCATGGCGTTCTCCGCCAGATTGTGGAACGCCACCCGACCAAGAAACAGAATGACTTGCTCAATATCGTTGCCCTCTGGGGTTCGGACTATTTCTCCGAAATGCTTGCTCCGCTTGGACTGCGCGTAAACTACCTTTTGGATACCGCCTCTTTCGAAGAAATTCGCCAAGCCTCCGAAGCAGTCGCTACCGCTACCTTCTGCGATACGTTGGGCGGCTACATGGCGACGGCTCTCGAAGAATCTTTCGGCGTTCCGCAGATTGACGCTCCGCAGCCTTACGGCATCAAGGGTACCGATGCATGGCTCCGCGCTATCGCAAAGGTTGTCGGCAAAGAAAAAGAAGCCGAAGAATACATCGAAAGCGAGCACAAGCGCATTGCTCCGAAGCTTGCCGAACTCCGCGAATTTTTCAAGGGCAAGAACGGCATCGTGATGACAGGTTCTGCATACGCACATGGCCTCATCAGCGTTCTTTCGGAACTGGGAATCGGCCACGATGCTGCTCTCGTGTTCCACCACGATCCCGTTTACGATGGTGGTGGCGAACATCAGGACACCCTTAAAGAATTGGTTGAAACTTACGGTGACATTCCGCACTATACCGTAAGTAAGACTCGCGCCTTCCAGCTTCCGCAGCTTCTGAAACGCGCCAAGACGGATTTCTTGCTCATTCGCCATCCGGGCCTCGCCTCTGTCGCGGGCCATCTCGGATTCCCGACCCTCACCATGGGCGACGAACATATCCCGGTGGGCTATCAAGGCATTCTCCGTATCGGCGAAATGCTCAAGGGCGTGATTGCACGTACCAAGTTTAACCAAGTGCTTAAACGCAACGTGAAACTTCCGTATTCCGACTGGTGGCTTTCTCAGGACGATCCGTTCTATTTGACACATCACCCGGAAGCGCTTGAAGATTTGCCGGAACCGAGAAATCTCAAACTGAAAATTGGTGCAGAATCCAATTCGACCAGCGCATAACAAGGGGATTTTTAAAAATGACTACAATTCAAAAGAAAAAAAGTAATTCTATTTCGGACCCCCGATACGCTTGCGCAGTTGGTGCATCTCATACTGTTGTCGCTATTAAGGGTGCAGTTCCTATTGCCAACTGCTCTCCGGGCTGCCAGCTTAAGCAAACCGCATTCCTCACGTTTGAAAATGGCTTCCAGGGTAGCATTTACGCCGGTGCCGGTAACATGCCGAGCGCAAACTCTACCGAAAACGACATCGTTTTTGGCGGCATCAAGACTTTGGATCAGCTGATTAAATCGACCCTCAAGGTTTTCAATGGCGATCTCTACGTTGTGCTTACTGGTTGCGTGGGCGGCCTGATTGGCGACGATGTTTCGAGCCTGGTTCGTGGCTACCGCGATTTGGGTTACCCGATTGTGTCTGTCGATACCGCTGGTTTCAAGGGCAACAACCTTTTCGGCCACGAAGAAGTCGTGAACGCCATCGTCGACCAGTTCGTGGGCGATTACAGCGGCGAACGCAAAAAGGGCCTGGTGAATCTTTGGTTCGAAACGCCCTACTACAACCAGAATTGGCGCGGCGACTATCAGGAAATTGCACGCATCCTCCGTGGTGCGGGCTTTGAAGTCAATGTGCTGTTCGGACCCGAAAATAACGGTGTCGCTGACTGGTTGCGCATTCCCGAGGCCCAATTCAACTTGGTGATTTCTCCGTGGGTGGGCGTTCGAAACGCAGAACACCTCCAGGAAAAATACGGTCAGCCGTTCCTGCACATTCCTGAAATTCCTCTCGGTGCCGAAGCGACAAGCGAATTTATCCGTAAAGTTGTCGAATTTGCCGGAATCGACAAGGAACAGAGCGAAAAGTTCATCAAGGAAGAAAGCAGAATCTATTACTACTATCTGGAACACTTCTCCGAATTTTTCGCTGAATACTGGTTCGGTATGCCCAGCGAATTTGCCATCACAGCTGATTCTGCCTACACGCTTGCCTACACCAAGTTCCTCGTGGACCAAATCGGCCTTATTCCGCGCAAGGCAATTATCAGTGACGATCCGCCAGAAAAATTCCGCAAAAGTATCGAAGATGCGTTCCACAACATTAGCGAAGGTGTCGATGTTGACGTGGAATTTGAAGAAGATGGCTACCTGATTGAAAAGTCCATTAAGGAAGTAAATTTCTCTTCTGGAAAGCCTTTGATTCTCGCCTCTTCGTGGGAAATCAATATTGCCAATGAAAAGAATGCGCTGCTTTTCGAAATTACTCCGCCGTCCAGCGAAACGTTGATTATCAATCGCAGCTTCGTTGGTTACAAGGGTGCGCTTAATTTGCTCGAAAAGATTTATAGCACTTCTGTCGGCGGCAAATAATTTCAAGACAAATTAAACAATTCTTTTTACTCTCCTAACAAATGTCGCTTGATTATTCAGGCGGCATTTTCTTAAAAAGCACGAAGTCACTTTTTGTCACCGCCTCTGTTCAAGTCTAACCCTATATTAAGCTATAAAGAAAAAGTATTTTACAAGCTCATTTTTATTTCTACTTTTAACGCACAAAATTTCGAGAACGTCATGTTCCGAAGAGCAAACAAATCAAAACGAGGATACCTATATGTGTAGACTTTATAATTTTGCTCAAGGCATTCGCCAGTAAGCACTCACCCCCACCAAACAAAATTTAACCGCATCGTGCAAAAAAGTTTTTTTGCATGGTTGCTCAACTCACAAAAATTTTCACTCAGGAGACTTATAAATGAATATCAATTCGAAAAATATTGCTGCCAAAATTATCCTTTTATCTGCAATCACCTCTTTCGCCGCCGAACCGATTTCGGTCACCACAAGAACCGGCGTAACTGCAACCCTTTACGGTTTTGCATCTCTCAACGCCGCTTACGAAGATTCCAAAAGTAACAACGGGAACTTTGCCAACTTCGTTGCCGCTTCTGACCTCACCAATGAAAACGATGGTGGCTGGCACTTGACTCCGAACCTGACTCGAATCGGTTTCAATCTTTCGAGCGGTAGCGATACGACTTATTTCAAGGCCAACGGTAAAGTCGAAGTAGACTTTTACGGTGGTGGCTCAGCCAACAATCCTAACCCGCGTCTCCGCCACGGCTACGGTGAAATTTCTTTCGGCAAGACTGGCTTCTCTATTTTGGGCGGTCAAACTTGGGATGTGATTTCTCCGTTGGTAACCCCGACGCTTAACGCAGGCGTTCTCAATAACTCCGGCGACGCAGGCCTTCGTAGAGCTCAGCTAAGACTCACCGAGAAAATTCCTGTTGGTGAAGGCTCCGTGGATATTGCCGCCGCTGTTGTCCGCACCATTGGCGAAAATCAGCCGTACAATTCCTCTTCTGCTTCGGAAACCGGTACCGACGCCGACATTCCTACCTTCCAGGGCCGCATCGGCATTGCGCTCCCGCTGTGGGTAGATAACAAGAAGGCTGGCTTAGGCGTTTCTGGCCATTACGGACAAGAAGAAATCGACTTGGACGCAACTGGCGACACCAAGGATATTCCTACTTGGTCTGCTAACGTTGACTTGACTCTCCCCATCACAAGCGCAATCACCTTCCTTGGCGAAGGATTCGTCGGTGAAAACCTGGATACATACGCTGCCGGCATCGGTCGTGGATTTGTCGCCAACACCGAAGACCCCGAAAGCGTCAAGAGCATCAAGGCATACGGCGGATGGTTCGCTCTGCAAGCCAAATTTATCCAAAAACTGGCAATTAATGGTGGCGCAGGTATTGACAAACTGGACCGCGATGACATCGAAACCGTGGGCGGTCGCGAACAGAACATTTCCATTTTCGCAAATGCCACCTACAGCCTGACCGATGCATTCTCGCTCGGATTTGAATACTTGCACGTTCAGACCGACTATCTAACGGCCGGCACCGTGAAAGAAGCCGACTTGAACCGCTATCAACTTTCTGCAACTTATGGCTTCTAACATAGGAGAATTTCACAATGACTCAGAATTATCATAAAAAACATTCTCGGATTGCATTGGCAATCCTCTTTAGCCTCGCCTGCGCTACTTCTGCAATCGCCGCAGACAAGATTTCCATCGGTTACCTGTCTTCTACAGGTCAAGGAAAATTCTTCATCGCTAAAGATGCTGGTATTTTCGAGAAAAACGGCCTTGACGTAACGCTCGTAGAATTTTCGAATTCCGGCGACGGCATTGCTGCCGTTCGCGCAGGTAAACTCGATGCAGGCGCATTCGGTTCGCTCGCTCCACTTATTCACATTTCGCAGGGCGCCGACATCCGCGTGATTGGTGGCATCATGGGCGGTGACCAGGCCGTGATTACCCGCAAAGAAAACGCAGCCTCCGTCAAAAAGCTGAGTGACCTCAAGGGCAAGAAAATCGCTACCATTCGCCTGGGTACTGCCGACGCCATCGTTCGCGGCGGCCTCAAGAAAGAAGGCGTTGACTGGCGCAAAGACGTTACCATCGTAGAACTCAAGAATCCGCCTGCAGTGATCGAAGCCGTCAAGAACGGAAGCGTATTTGCAGGCGTTACTTGGGGACCCCATGACCTTCGCGCCGAAGAAGCTGGCCTTTCCGTGGTGCTCCGCAGTAAGGACATTAACCCCGGCCATATTTGCTGCCGCCTCATTGCATCGCTCCGCAAAATCGAAGGTCGCGACGATGTTTACAAGCGCCTGGTCAAGTCGCTAATCGAAGCCGAAGAACTGGTGCAAAATGACCACAAGAAGAGTGTGGAAATTATTGCCAAGTGGATTAAGCTCGATACCGCCCTTGTCAACAAGGCGTTCTACAGCGGGCACGTCACGCAGGACACGGACCCGAACGTGAAGGGTGTTGAATTCTTCTGGGATTTCTTGAAAGACGCAGAATTCATCAAGTCCGACAAGAAAGTCTCCGAATACGTGCGCACCGATTTCTACAAGGCCGCCATTGCGGAACTGCGCAAAGAAAACCCCAAGTCCGAATTCTACGCCAAGGCAGAAAATATTTTCAAGTCCAGGAATTAAGGAAAGTATGACAATAAAGCAAAATGGTTTTGAAACAACGAATCTCGGTTTTTCGTACGATGGCAGAGCCATCTTGAAAGACATTAACTTGAAAATCAATCAAGGTGAGTTCGTATGTCTGCTAGGCGAAAGCGGTAGTGGCAAGACCACTTTGCTTAACCTTCTCGCCGGGCTTGCCAAGCCGAGCGAGGGGCATGTCTACTGGAAAGGAAAAGAAATCGAAAAGCCTTCTGCAGAAAGGAGTGTAGTCTTTCAAGACTACACCCTTTTCCCTTGGCTTACCCTTCTCCAAAATGTAACGCTCGCTATTAAAAAGACAAAAAAACTGAAGACAAGTTACGCCAAAAATTTAGCAGAAGAATACTTGAATTTGGTGGGGCTTTCAGGAAGTCTGCATAAATATCCCTTTGAACTTTCGGGCGGAATGCGCCAGCGCGGAGCCATAGCGCGCGCCTTAAGTGTCAGCGCTGACGCCCTTCTTT
The DNA here is from genome assembly GCF_002210325.1 of Fibrobacter sp. UWB1. Taxonomy (NCBI): domain Bacteria; kingdom Pseudomonadati; phylum Fibrobacterota; class Fibrobacteria; order Fibrobacterales; family Fibrobacteraceae; genus Fibrobacter; species Fibrobacter sp. UWB1. Next base: position 11,922 of record NZ_MWQL01000004.1, on the reverse strand, counting down.
TAGACGAACCCTTTGGCGCTCTCGATCCCGTAAACCGTGCAAGCCTCCAGGATTTGGTGCTGGAACTTTGCCGCGGTGTCAAAGACCGTCCTATTACCACATTATTTGTCACGCACGACATTCGCGAAGCCGTTTATCTCGGGAGCCGCATTATCGTTTTGGGTTCGACGCCGGGGCGCATCATTGCAGACATCCCGCTTGATTTCCCGGTAAAGAAGAATCGTGGCGAATGGTTCCGCAACGAAAAAGTCCAACAAACCATTGCAACCATTGAAGACGCCTACCACAAGGACATCCTTGAAAAACTAGGCCACATTGTACAAGGAGGTGCCAGCATATGAGAACCTTTACAAAATACTTATCCAAGTTTTCAGGAATCCTTTTTCTTCTCTTCTTGTTAGGAATTTGGGTGCTGATCAGCTGCGGCCCGGAATGGGACAGTCAATATTTGTTCCCGTCTCCTAAGGCAATCCTGAAAGCGCTCTTTGATTCTCGCGAAGAACTTTTGCGCAGTGCAGGAGCCTCTCTTTTAAAACTGGTGCCCGCTTATTTGGTGGCATCGATTGTCGGAATCTCTATCGGAATTGTCTCTGGTTCCGTTCCATGGGTCTCCAATATGCTAAAACCTATTTCCAGGTTTGCCGCCCCCATTCCGCCAAACGTTTATATTCCTTACGCGATAGCGATTCTTCCGACGTTCTATTTGTCTTCAACCTTTATCATCTTTATTGCCGCCTTTTGGCCCATCTACTTGAATACGGCTGCCGGTGCCGCCGAAATCCCCGAAAAATACAAGCGTAACGCCGCCATCATCGGAATCGGAAAGTTTGAGTACTTGTGGAGAATCGCCCTTGTGGCAAGCCTTCCCTCAATATTTTCGGGGCTTTCTGTAGGCATGGGACTTTCGTTCATCATGCTCACCGTGGCTGAACTTTTCGGCGAAAATACGGGACTTGGTCACTTCGTGCAATTTTACGCGGACTATTCCGATTACCCCAACATGGTTGCAGGCATTCTCTGGACAGGCTTTGTGGTGCTTGCGATTATGGAACTGTTTGAACTTGTTAAACGCAAGCTCCTGTTCTGGACAAAAGCGAATTAGTCTTTCTTCAAAATATTTATATTAGCGGTGGAAATTGGAGATTTAAAATGAGTCTGACCCTTGAACGCGCAAAAGAAATCAATAAAGACCATGTGACCGAAGAATCCCTGGTCATCCATTCCCTCAACGTATGCTACGCCATGGGCGCCATGGCCAAACACTTCGGCGAAGACGTTGAACATTGGCAGGCCGTGGGCTACCTGCACGATTACGACTACCAGGAATTCCCCGAAGAACACTTGCAGCACACCGAAAAGGAACTGCTTGCGCAGGGCGTCTCCGAAGAAGACGTGCGCGCCATTTTGGCGCACGGTTTTGAAATCGTGAACCAGGTGGAACCCAAGACCAACATGGAAAAGAGCCTGTTCACCGTCGACGAACTCACCGGCATCATTCAGGCCTGCGCGAGAATGCGTCCCAACGGAATTTTGGACCTCGAAGTGAAAAGTTTCATGAAGAAGTTCAAGGACAAAAAATTCGCCGCCAAGTGCAACCGTGACTACATTCTGAAAGGCTGCGCCCTGCTCGGCATGGACGTGAAAGACGTCGCCGCCATCTGCATCGAGGGCATGCGCGAACACGCCGCAGAAATCGGCCTAGCAGGGAACGCCGCGTAATTACGGCGCTATCCAAAATCCGTAAAGTTTTCCAAAAACCGTTACGGAGCGTCAAAAAAGCCACCTTTTAATGCAAATATGATATATATTTGTATTAAAGGTTTTTTATGCCCGAAAACAAGAAAGAACTTTCCGAAGAAGATATCAAGAACCGCTACATTACGCCGGCGTTGAACGCTGTGGGCTGGGCGGCCGAAGATATGCGTATGGAAAAGTATTTCACCGACGGGCGCGTCATTTTTCAGGGTGGCAAGCATGCCCGCAAGCAGGGCAAAAAGGCGGACTATCTGCTTTATTCTGCCCCGAATTACCCGATAGCCATTGTCGAGGCGAAGGACAACAACCACCCCGTGGGTGGCGGATTGCAGCAGGCGATGGATTACGCCGAAATTCTCGACATTCCGTTTGCGTATAGCAGCAACGGAGACGGCTTCGTGGAACACGACTTTTTGACGGGAATGGAAGTTGAAATTCCGCTGGACAAGTTCCCGACTCGTGAACAACTCCTTGCGCGCGTACGGGCGAACAAGAAGTTCACCCCGGAACAAGAAACCGTCATCAACCAGCCATACTACTGGGACGCGGACACGCACGCTCCCCGTTACTACCAGCGTATTGCGATCAACCGCACGATTGAGGCGGTCGCGAAAGGCCTGCAGAGAATATTGCTCGTGATGGCGACGGGTACAGGCAAAACCTATACGGCTTTCCAGATTATCGAACGCCTGCACAAGTCCGGCTGCAAAAAGAAAATCCTGTACCTAGCAGACCGCAATGTTTTGATTGACCAGACCATGGTCCAAGATTTCAAGCCCTTCAAGAAAATCATGACCAAGATAAAGGGCAAGGAACTTGATTCCAGTTTTGAAATCTACATGGCGCTTTACCAGCAGCTGGTTTCTTATGATGAAGGCGTACCCGATCCGTTTACGGAATTCAAGCCTGAATTTTTTGACTTGATTCTGGTGGACGAATGTCATCGCGGTTCAGCAAAAGAAGATTCCGAATGGCGAAAGATTCTGGAATACTTCAGCGGAGCAACGCAGATTGGCATGACGGCGACGCCCAAGGTCAAGAACGGTGCGAACAACCTGGAATATTTTGGCGAACCGATTTTCACGTATTCGTTAAAGCAAGGTATAGAAGATGGTTTCCTTGCTCCGTATCGTGTGACAAACAGCTTCTTGAATGTGGATTTGAAAGGCTGGGCTCCGGAAGGTCCGCAAGAAATTGACCTCTTTGGAAACGTGATTCCGGAACAGCTATACCAGCGCCCCGATTTTGGTCGCGAACTCGTTATCAAGACCCGCCGCGAAGTGGTTGCCCGACGCATTACGCAGATGCTTTACAAGATTGGCCGCATGACCAAGACGATTGTCTTCTGTACCGATGTGGAAGAAGCCGACGCGATGCGACAACTGCTCGTGACTTTGAATGCCGACATGGTCAAGGAAGATTCCCGCTATGTAATGCGCATTACGGGCGATGACGCCGTGGGCAAAAAGCAACTCGGCAACTTTATCGAACCCGACGAAGCCTACCCGGTGGTGGTAACGACATCCGAAATGTTGAGCACCGGCGTAGATTGCAAGACCTGCGGACTTATCGTCATTGATAAGGAAATCGGCTCGATGACGGAGTTCAAGCAGATTGTAGGCCGCGGTACCCGCCTCAAGACCGACAAGGGCAAATGGCACTTTGAAATCCTTGATTTTCGCAATGCGACCAAGCTGTTCAAGGATCCCGAATTTGACGGCGAACCCGAAATGCCCGAAGAACCGTTCGGCGAAACAAAAACGCCCGATCATGTTGGCGAAAAGCCCAAGCCCTACGACCCGTCAGGTAGCGCGAAGACTGGTCCCAAGAAGTATTACATCAATCATGTCGAAGTGAAAATCGATGCCGAGACGGTTTCGTATCTGGGTGCCGACGGCAAGACACAGGTGGTCGAAAGCTTTACCGACTTTACCCGCAAAAACATCCGCGGCAAGTTCGCAACGCTGGACGATTTTATCAAGCGCTGGACTGCCGAAGAACGTAAGGCGGCCGTCGTTGACGAACTCAAGGAATACGACGTCTTGATAGACGCCATCCGCGAGGCTAACCCTGCCCTTGCGAAGGTGGATGTATTCGACATTATTTGCCACGTGGCATTTGACCAAAAGCCGCTGACCCGCAGCGAACGCGCGAACAACGTCAAAAAACGCAATTATTTGGCAAAATACGAGGGCAAAGCCCGCGAGGTTTTGGAAGCCCTTCTCGTAAAATACGCCGATGACGGCATTTTGCAGATGGAACAGAACGAAGTTCTGAAACTGGACCCGTTCAGCCATATCGGCACCGTTCCCAAGATTATGAAGCTTTTTGGCGGCCGTGAAGGCTACGAAGCCGCCGTTATAGATCTGAAAAAACAGCTCTACTTGACTGACGACGTCGCATAATATATATTTAGGATGTCGGTGTAAATGTCGGGGTATTTGTCGGTGTAAATGACTATGTATCTGTCGGGGTATTTGTCATATTATTTGTCGGAGTAAATATGTACGAGCCACCATACAAATTGAACTCGGAAATTTTGAAAATAGCGACGGAAATATCGTCGTTGATTGAACGATTTGTCATCCGTTTGGAACAAGCCGACTCTCTTAAATTGCGTAAGGCGAATAAAATCAAGAGCATTCATAGTTCCCTTGCTATCGAGGGCAATTCGCTTAGCGAAGATGTGGTAAGCGACATTATTAACGGCAAGAGGGTTCTTGCTCCTGTGCAAGAAATTCTTGAAGTTAAGAATGCTTTGGCGACATATGAACTATACCCCAAATTGAACGCATTTTCTATTAAAGACTTGTTGAAGGCTCATGGTGTAATGATGCGAGGAATCGCTCTAGATGCAGGCAATTTTCGCAGCTGCAACGAGGGCGTTTTCAAAGGGAAAAAGTGTGTCCATTTTGCTCCGCCACCAAATCGTGTGCCGATACTCATGGCCGATTTATTTGAATGGCTAAAAAAGAGCAACGAACATTTGTTGATCCGTTCTTGCGTGTTCCATTACGAATTTGAATTTATACACCCGTTTAGCGACGGCAACGGCCGTATGGGTAGGCTTTGGCAATCCCTTATTCTTGGAAAATGGAACCCGGCCTTTGAACATTTGCCGATAGAGAATATGGTGTATGCGAACCAGCAAAAGTATTATGACGCCATTGCAAAGTCTTCTGCTTCAGGCGAATGCAGCCCTTTTATCGTATTCATGCTTCAGAATATTCTTGATTCATTGAAGAAATTTAAGGATGCTCCTATTGAAGGCGACGTTTCAACAGTAATCGAAACGAAGCTTTCAGCACGTCAGCAAAAGATTGTTGATATGATTCGAAAAGACGATATCACGATTGCAAGTGTCGCGAAAAAATTGAAAGTTTCTGAACGAACGATTGAACGTGAAATGTCGAAACTGCAGCAACTGATGGTTATTTACCGCGAGGGTTCAGACAAAACCGGCCGTTGGCTCGTCAAATAAAGTTTTAGTAGGTAAAATATGTCCGTAAACAACTTGGTCAAAAGATTGCAAAACGAAATGCGTGGCGACGCCGGTATCAACGGCGACGCCCAGCGTATCGAACAGATGGTGTGGATGTTTTTCTTGAAGGTCTATGACGCCCAAGAAGAAATCTGGGAATGCACCAAGGACAAGTACAAATCCATCATTCCCGAAAAGATGCGCTGGCGCAACTGGGCTGTCGATGAAAAAGATGGCAAAGCGCTCACGGGCGATGCGTTGCTCGCGTTCGTGAACAACGAACTTTTCCCGACGCTCAAGAACTTGCCCGTAAACGAGAACACTCCGCGCGGCAAGGCGATTGTGCGGATGGTCTTCGAAGATTTGAACCAGTACATGAAAGACGGCATCATCCTACGCAAGCTCATCAACATCATTGACGAAGTGGACTTTAGCGACGCTGACGACCGCCACACCTTCGGCGACATTTACGAAGGAATCCTGAAGGATTTGCAGAGCGCAGGCAATGCGGGCGAATTCTACACTCCGCGAGCATTGACGGACTTCATTGTGCAACAGCTGCACCCGAAACTCGGCGAAACGTTCGGCGACTTTACCAGCGGAACGGGCGGTTTTTTGACCAGTTGCCTGAACTACCTGAAACCCTCCGTCAAGACCACGAGCGACGAAAAGAAATTCCAGTCGTCCATTGTCGGGCAGGAATGGAAACCGCTCCCGTACCTGCTTTCAATTACCAACATGCTCGTCCACGACATCGAAGAACCGAACATCACCCATACGGATTCGCTTGGCCGCAAGGTGACGGAATTCAAGGACAGCGACAAGGTGGATTGCATCGGCATGAACCCGCCCTATGGCGGCAGCACCGGCATGAACGCCAAGCTGAACTTCCCGACGAGCATGCAGAGCAGCGAAACTGCCGACCTTTTCATTGTGCTCATCATGTATCGCCTCAAAAAGATGGGCCGCGCGGGCGTGATTATCCCCGACGGGTTCCTGTTCGGCACCGACGGCGCAAAACTCGCCATCAAGCAGAAGTTGCTCCGCGAATTCAACCTGCACACCGTCATTCGCCTGCCGGGCAGTATCTTTAGCCCTTACACCAGCATTGCGACGAACATCCTGTTCTTCGATAACGAAAAGGCGAAAGGCGCCCCGACAGGGTTCAGTACAAAGGAAACCTGGTTCTACCGCCTCGATATGCCCGAAGGCTACAAGCATTTCAGCAAGACGAAGCCCATGCGCCTGGAACACTGCAAGCCCATAATGGACTGGTGGAACAACCGCGAAGAAATCCTCGAAACCAACGACGACGGCGAAGTCGTGAGCGAAAAGTCCCGCAAGTTCACCCCCGAAGAACTTGTGGAAATGGACTGCAACTTTGACCAGTGCAAGTTCCCCAAAGAAGAAGAGGAAGTGTTGCCGCCTGCGGAACTCCTGGAAGACTACCACAAGAAACGCGCCGCACTCGACAAGAAAATCGACAAGAAGCTAGAACAGATTCAGAAACTCCTCGGGATTGACACCATTGTCATCCCCGACTCCGTTCGGGGATCTAGGAGCTAGTGACGATGGACGGAAAACAACTCAAGAACAGCATTCTGCAATGGGCGATACAAGGCAAACTCGTTCCGCAGAACCCCAAGGACGAACCCGCCTCAAAACTCCTAGAGCGGATTGCAGAATCCCGAAATGAAAGTTCCCTGAGCCTGCCGAAGGGAACTGCCAAAGGCACGAAGTCGAAGGATCTAAAGAAGAAAACTTCCAAGAACCCGCCTTCCCGCATCTACTGCGAAAACGGCGTGTGGTACGAACAAGTCGGCACTGCAACCCCCAAGGATATTTCAGATGAAATTCCGTTCGAAATCCCTGAGAATTGGGCTTGGTGCAGATTGGGCGAAATGGGAAATACAATTACAGGATCTACTCCGTCTAAACTGAATCCTGAATACATCGGTTCTAACATACCCTTTCTTTCTCCAGGTGATATTTCTTTGTTGAATAAGATTATTTCTTATGATTCTCAAGGATTAAGCCTTTTAGGGAAGTCCGTTGCAAGACCGGTTCCTCCACAAACAATATTACAAGTTTGTATCGGAGGCTCCATTGGAAAATGTGCTGTTGTTGATAGAGAAGTCTGCTTTAATCAGCAAATAAACTCTATAACGTTAGAAGAAATTGATTATAAGTATGTTTATGAGGTACTTCAATCAAAAATCTTTCAAGATTTGATGAAATCAAAATCTACTGGAACGGCTACACCCATTATAAACAAAGGGGCGTGGGACTTGTTGATATTTCCCCTTCCACCCCTAGCCGAACAGAAACGAATCGTCGCAAAACTTGAACAAGTCCTCCCGCTCGCAGAAGAATACGGAGCCGCCCAGGAACAACTCGACAAACTCAACAAGGAACTCCCCGAAGCCCTCAAAAAGAGTATTCTCCAAGAAGCCATCCAAGGCAAACTCGTCCCCCAGAACCCCAAGGACGAACCCGCCCAAAAGCTACTAGAGAAGATTGCAAATTCTCGTCATTCTGAGCGCTGCGAAGAATCCGGTAAACGTTCTAAGAACGCATCCAAAGACCAATTCTCCCGTATCTACCGTGAAAACGGCGTGTGGTACGAACAAGTCGGCTCCGCCGCCCCCAAAGACATTTCAGATGAAATTCCCTTTGAAATCCCCGAAACCTGGGCTTGGTGCAGAATGGGCAACATTGGTTCATGGGGTGCTGGGGCAACACCTGCAAAAGGAAACCCTGCCTTTTATAAAAACGGGGAGATTCCTTGGCTTGTAACAGGAGAATTGAATAATTCTGTAGTGACTGAAACAAAAACAAAAATATCCAAGGTTGCTTTAGAAAAATGCTCCCTACGTTTGTGTAAACCTGGCGATGTATTGATCGCCATGTATGGCGCTACAATTGGAAAATTAGCTATAGCAGGAATAGAATTGACCACAAATCAAGCTTGTTGTGCATGCACTCCGCATTATGAGTACAACAAGTATCTATTCTATTTTTTGATGGCAAGTAAACCCGATTTGATAAAACGTGGCGAAGGCGGAGCACAACCAAATATATCCAAAGAAAAATTGATTAATTACTTAATGCCCCTCCCACCCCTAGCCGAACAAAAACGAATTGTCGCCAAATTAGAACAACTCTTTAAGGTGCTGTAATTATTCTTTGGAATAGTGTTGGAAGAAGATAATGAACGAACATATAAAAGATTATTGTGAAAAATTTATTGAGTCACAAGAAAATCCGCATTACGCTGTTTTCCTAAATGGTAAATGGGGTACAGGGAAAACATATTTCATCAATAAGCTGCTAGAAAAATATACGGATGAAACGGGTATAAAAAAGAAAGATATTGTCAAAATTAGCCTTTATGGTATAAAATCAGCAGAAGAAATCGATTTAAAAATTTATCAAGCGGTTCATCCGATTCTTTCTTCTAAGGCAATGAAATTGGCTGGAGCAATCTTAAGATCAGCCGTAAAATTTGGAACAACAATCGATATAAATAAAGATGGTAACGCAGATGTATCTTTATCGTCTGATTGTTTGAATGAAATTAAATCAAAAGGGAAGGTCGATTCTGTTTCAAAGCGGTTAATTGTTGTAGATGATATAGAAAGAATAGATTCGTCTTTTTCTATTAATCAAGTTTTTGCATATTTCTCCGAAATCATTACTGAATCTGACATACGAGTGATCTTTATTGGAAATGAAGAAAAAATTTATGGTAAAAGCGAAGAAGAAAAAAATGAATATCTACAAATAAAAGAAAAAATTATTGGTATTGAATTTACAATTGTTCCAGAAAAGGAAAATGCCGTTAAATCGTTTGTTTCTGAGTTATCTTTGTCTAAAGAAAGCTTTTTTGTCGAGAAAACGCTTGAAATTATGAAGATATTGAAATGTGACAATTTAAGAACTGTATGGCAGGCTTTATATAATCTAAATCTGTTTGCAAAGATTTTGGATGATGTGATAGAAGAAGAGGATAAAGAAGAAATATTTGAAATATTCTTGGTTCTATATATTCAAAAGAATTTAGAAGAAATACATAAGACAGATGATGTTGAATCTGTTTTATCGGGATACTTTGTTTATCATAAGCCGTATAAAGAACATGTTAAATGGCTAGAAGAAAAGAAAAAAAATCAAAAGTATTTTTTTCCAGACACATTAATGCATGTGCTGTTGCGGAATGTATGGATGAAACTAATTTTTGAGGGATGCTATGATAAAAATTGGATTGCTGATGAATATACAAAAGAATTAGAGGAAAGAAAACGCCAAAATAAAAATCAAAAGAATTTGTTTAAGTTGGCCAAAAATTGGAGAAATCTTAATAAGAAAGAGTTTGAAAGTCTTTTTAAAACTGTTGTTGACGAATTTGAAAATGGTAGCTACTTAAATGCTGGGGAAATTGTCTTCTTTTGTTACTTTATGTTTTTGTATTCGAATTGGAAAATCATTCCTGACAGCGTAAGTGATATTGTTGCGAAATTCCATAAGTTAGTAGAAGAGAAAAAGTCTCAAATAGAACCCTTAAATTATTGGAACTCTCATGAATTCATCTATAATGGATATGGATTAAATTTAGATGATCCAGAATATAAAAAGCTATTTGATGAAATTGCCCTTATAAATAAAAATAATCTTTTAAAACAGTCTCAGGATTCTATAAACAAAGATTTAGAATTGTTAAAGAAGGATGTTTTAGAATTTTGTAGGAATATTCTACATGTTCATGGAAATAGCAAATATCATGAATTTCCGATTTTAAGCTTTATTAACATTGATGCATTCTATAACATCTTGCAAGATTTATCAATTGACAATCAATTACTTGTTGAAGAATCGTTTGAAGAACGATATGGAAAACGTTATTCCAATGGAAATGTCTTGCCTGAATATACAGATGATTATGAAAATTTGAAAAAGATTGCAGAAAAATATGATGCAGACAATGCGGATTTTTTGTATAATCCGCAAGCATATGAAAAACATTGTATTGGCGAAAGATGGATGGAACTGGTCAAATACTTTGAAGAAAAATTAAATTTGAAAAATAATGGGGTAAATGAAGGAAATGAAAAATGCATTTAGATTGTACAATTAGTATTAGTGATATCATTGTAGCTGCTATTACTGCTATTCCTGCCTGTTTGATGGCTGTTTTTGCTTTTTGGCAATATCGTATCAATAAACGCCAAGAAAAACATCAGCACACAACAACATCAATTGATTATTGCAAACAGTTGATGGAATTCTTTGACGCTTGTGAGAGTGATTGGAAAAATATAGAGGAAGAATATCAAAAAGAGATTCGTGAGACTTTCGACAAGGCTGTGAAAGAGCAAAAGGACGGAATCCCCGATAATATTCAAAAAGAACTTGCAAAACTCATTGAAGAACGTAATTTCCTAGATGTCATCGTTAAGATTTGCCCTCTATTAAGATTGACGGGAACTGAATTTCAAATATTTCTTAATCGCTTAAGTAATTATATAAGCCGGTGCGGTTTCCACATGGACTCTGTACTCAAAGGACTCCAAAGAATAAATTTAGATACGTTGAATTTTCATCAAGTTCTTTTAATACAGAAAAGAATTTTTCAATCAACTCCTTGTTTGTCGTTTTTCTTTGATTGGAAACTTCAAGAAATCGAAAATATCGAAAAGCAGGATCCATTTACAGATGGATGGCGAGAGAGCATGAAAAATAAACTTCCAATATTATCAAATTTGGCAAGTGATATTGGCGATCGAGCTACATTCTTGTCTGAATTGTATTCTGATGAATATTCTGAAGATGAAAAGGACAAAATAAAGAAAAAGTTTGCCGAAAAAACTTGGAACGACTCAAAACTATGGTCGCACTTCTAAAAGGAAGATAATGACCATCTCACAGTTATACAAATATCTTGATTTTGAAGGCGGATTGAGTATGCTGAAGAATCATAATCTTCAATTCACGAATCCGTCCAAACTGAATGACCCGTTTGATTGTCATCCTAGCCTGATTAATTTTTCAAATGTCCCTGAGGAAAAATGCAAGCGGTGGCCAGCACATTTAATTGAGGAATTAGAGTCTTGCCAGTATAAGAACTTGCGAAAGCGTACTTGGATGATTATTCCGGCGTACTTTGAGCCACCAGTCCGGTGCTAGAGAGCCACCCTTCCGGAAAATGCGGAGCCACCGTTCCGGTCGAAAAGAGCCACCCCACAAACGGTCAAGAAAAACTCTATAATGGGATAGCCCGTCGCAATGCCGCGACGGGTTTTCCAATGGAGGTCACATGACCAAATACCGCGAAATCCTCCGGCTGAAGCATCTCGGCTTCAGCGAGAGGAACATCGCAAGGACGGCGGGCGTATCCCGCAACACGGTGAAACGTGTCGTGGAGGCGGCGAACGCGGCCAGGATTGACTGGACGCATGCCGAGAGCATGGATGACGCGACAATCGAGAAGGCGCTCTTCCCCGACAGGAAACCGGCACAGCCTAGCCACACGATAGACTTCGAGTACATCCGCAAGGAGCTGCTTCGGAACGGCGTGACGAAGAAACTGCTGTGGGCCGAATACTGCGAGAGCTGCCGGCTCTGCAACCGCGATCCGCTCATGTACTCGCAGTTCTGCCACTACATCCAGCAGGAGGAACAGAAACGCA
>NZ_MWQL01000039.1:0-4032 GCF_002210325.1 Fibrobacter sp. UWB1 | reverse complement strand
AGCCTAGATCTGATGTTGGAACAAACTATTTTTGCGAAAAACCCTTGACACTACCGAAATGATTGTCGCGAACCGAGATTTGCGCAATTGGTCGCAGGTCACCCTTGCCGAGAAACTCGGAATTCAGGTCCAGAACCTCTGCGCCATGGAAAACGGCCGCAGGGCGGTATCCCGCAAAATGGCGGTAAAGCTCGGCGAAATCTTTGGAACGGATCCCGCTGCCTTCTTTGATTTTAGCAAGTAAAGGGGGAAGCCTCCCCCTGGCTCGCACTTCGTTGCTCCCCACCCCTACTCCTAAGGGCTCTGCCCCTAAGACCCCTAATGACACATCAAACTGGGTTCGGCTTATTGAAGGCTTCTGATGAATTCTGGAGCGAAGTCGACGCCGTTTGGCCATGTGATTGTGTGCGCTTGCAGCGTGAAATCTTTAAAGGTATTGATGTCTGCAAGTTGTTGCACGATGGGGCGGTGGTCCGACTTGATGACGCTTTCGAAATCAGCGACAAAACGGCATCCGTCGTTGAATTCGACGGATATCTTGTAATCTCCAATATATTTCGCGTCAATTACGTGAAGCATTTTGAATCCAGTTCGCTTCAACTCGTACTAGAAAAATTTAGACAAGAATTGTCCGGGTTCAATGGCGGGAACGGCGGATGCCCTAAAATCATCAATATTGCGCGTAACGATGTAATCGAGTTTTAAACGGGCGGCACATTGTTGTTGCAAGCCATCTTCTAGATCTTCGGTATTCGGTTTTTCTGTAACAGTCATGAAATCCGAAGCCGTTTCAGGAATAACTGTAAAGAACTGGCAGAACATATTTACCAGCTTCAACCTTTGCTCTGCGGACATATCCTTGCGGAGAATGTAGTAGATGTCGCAAAGGGAATGTGCCGTAACAAAACCTAAATGGCTCTGCCTAATACATTCTGCGATAATTTCTTTTGACTCGAGGAAAAATGGTTCACGATGTTGAACCATGTCGAGAATGACATTTGAATCAATAAGCAGGTTCATCTAGAAATCCCTGCTTTCTTCGCGTTCTTTCTTGTAATCAATTTTGCGTTCTACTGAACCGGCGAATTCGTCAAGCAGGGCAAGACCAGCGGCCACATTAGTCGTTGACTTTTTGCGTTCCAAAATGCGGTCCAATTTTTGCCGAAGGACAACAATCTGAAACAGAGGAAGTTCTTCCACCTGGGATTCGAGTTCTGCAAAAGCTGCGTCCGACATAATTAAACCTCTTGTCTATACCAAATATACTCTTTTCTTTGCAGAAAAGCAAGCAATGGGCTTTGCTGTGTGGGGCGTTTTCAGTGTGTTTGGTCACGGGGTGGTTGTTTTGGGGCGGGGTTTGGGTTATAGGTTATTTTAATCCCTAAGGCAGCCAATCGGGACGACTTTTACACCGTCGGGTCTCGTATATGCCATTTGCCCACCCGTGACAACCATCAGCAGGTCCGGTTCACGAAGTTGAATTTGGTCGCTTTTCTTATTGTGTTCCCGTATAAGTTCCTTTAAAGTCGTCAGGTGCTTTGCTCCTTCCTCAATTTCGCGACTCCCCAGCTTAAATTCTATCAAGGCGTATCGTCCGTCATTCAAATGCAACACGGCATCGGCCTCGAGCCCGGTCCTGTCGCGATAATAAGAAAGTTCGCCACGTAGTTTTTGAGAATAGACCTTCAAGTCCCTGATGCAAAGCGTCTCGAAAACAAAACCAAAAGTTTTCAGGTCTGTGTAGAAGTATTCGGGAGAGACGCCCATTGCGGCAACTGCAATTGAGGGGTCGGAAAATTCCCTCTTCTTCCCTGAACGGATAGATGTGGCGGAACGGATGGATGGGCTCCAGGCGTCCAGATCTTCTATGACGAATAGTCTGCGTAGCGCGTTTAAGTAGGAATCCAGTGTTATTATGGAAAAATTGTCCGATTCCGATAGAATATCCTTATGGATGCTGGAGGTCTTTGCCAAGGTTGAGACATTCCGGGCGTACGATTTTAGGATAGCCTTTGTCCATTTGGGGTTCCTTTCGACTCCGTCAACCGTGGATATGTCTGTCTGGCAGATGTTTTCAAGATAGTCTTGCGCGACGACAAGTTGGGCATCATCGCCTTTCTTGAAAAGAGCGGCCGGCCACCCGCCACGGCAAGCGGCATGAATTAGTTGCTCTATCGAAAGGCTTGACGTAATCCCGTCAATATCGCTTTCGGGGGCGTCCTGCCATTCGTCAATCAATCGAGGATTTTCCCCTTTCAGCAATAAAGACGGCTTAATCGATACGGTTGCAAGATAACTCTCCCTGAAGTCTGGATCCTGCATTTTGACAACGCTCTGGGCTTTTGTTTTGTATTTTTGTTCAATTTTGTTTTGTATTTTTGGAAGAAAAATGCCGAATTCTTTGTAAAAGCGCATTTTTATAGCATTTTTCTTGAGATGTCGGCGTGTTGGGGCGCGGGGTGGTTGTTTTTGGGCGGGGTTAAGCATCCATCAACAGGCGGGGTTCCAACGATTCGATTTTGTAGCTGTTTTGCTTGTTGTTTTTAGACTTTTTGTTGTTCTTCTTAGACTTGGACATATAGACCCAATTGGCTTTTATTGCAAAAGCCTTGTTAATCTGTTTAAGATCTTGTTATAATTAGCGGTTTTTCACGCAACGGACAGACAGGCCGTTCGGCTTGTCAGAATTCATTTTTAAATCGACTCTACTTATACCCCGCGCAGCCGACCCCAACGATATCGAAGTTACATTAGTGGCAGATGATTCAAACGGTAATCTGTAACGTCCATAAACTCTAATATATTGGTATTCCCCTGTTATGGCCAAAGCAATTCCCCCATACAAGGCCGAGAATCCTTGGCTGTTGCTCCCGCCATTTACTTTCGACACAAAACCATAATCATCTTCACTTGCCCCCTTCAAGGCGCCCCATTCTTGCCTATTCATCACGTGCCACCCTTCCGGACAGATCCCCTGTATCTTCAAACGATCCCATTCATGATCGTATTCGCGGCCCGGGAATATCGAGTCCGGGCAGGCGGGAGTCGTTCCCGTCCATACGCTGTCGCATGCCTTCGGAAGGCCCATCGCCTCGCTCCAGCTGTACAGCCCGCCGAACCCGTTGTCGCAGTACCACGGGTCGTCATCGTAGCAATACTTTTCAGGAGCATTGTCGTCAAACACCGTCGTATTTAACGGGATTTGTTTTCCATAGTTAAGGTTGGTCGCGAATACGGTCATATTTTCAAAGCCATCGTAACCGAATTTCGTGTCTAAAATCCTGTACTTTTGCCCATCACGCGGGTCAACAAATTCCCCATACGAATACTTGCTGTTGTAAAGACTGTCCATGTTGAAATAGCTGCTGGTGGGCACGGACGAGGAACTGGAACGAACATACAGAACATAGAAGCCATCTTTACAGATATATTCCAATTTTTTGCCAGATTCTCGATCGGTCCTGTCTAGAATTGAGCCTTCACTAGAACAAGGCTTAGTCCAAACAGAACTTGACGAAGTCCCCGAGCTGCTCGACTTAACGCTGGACGAGGCGGGACTGGATTCACCGCCACTGCTCTTGGAATCCGTAGACGAACTGGATTTCGCAGAAGAAGAACTGTTCTTCGACGAAGACGAAACCGAACTTCCACCGGAAGACGTTTCTTTGTCCGTGACGGAACTCGAGGAGATTGCTTCGTCACCACTGGAAGACGAAATTTCCGCTACCGGGTCAGGGTCAGTACTGCTGGAACCGCTGTCGCACGCAGTAAATGCAGCAAAGACAAGAGCCATGGCAAGAAGTATGGATTCCCCACGCTTCGCTTCGAGAATGACAGGCCAAGAATGACGCAATGTAAAAATCTTCACAGAAGTCCTCCAAAAACCTCGAAATTCTATAACCCAAATTTAGTTTATTTTCACACAAATTGTCCCTTCCGGCTATTGACGGCGGCGTTCAATTTACATATATTAATGCTCAAATGAGCAAAAGTAGTCGGGGCTCTGCCGGGCTATTCCGGCCCCGAATCAGC
>NZ_MWQL01000038.1:0-5149 GCF_002210325.1 Fibrobacter sp. UWB1 | reverse complement strand
AGATTGAAGGAATCGGAGATGTGCTTAGTGACGGGTCCAAGAGATTTCTTGGAATAGTCAAGATACGAACGTGATTAACGGGACCAAGACTTTAAAAAATTAATGAAGAGTTTGATCCTGGCTCAGAACGAACGCTGGTGGCGTGTCTTATACATGCAAGTCGAGCGGTGCAGCAATGCATAGCGGCGAACGGGTGAGTAACGCGTAAGCAATCTGCCCCATGCCCGGGAATAGCCGTGCCAACGCGCGGGTAATACCGGATATAGTGGCTCCCTGCATAGGGAGTTGACGAAAGATTTATCGGCATGGGATGAGCTTGCGTCCGATTAGCTAGTTGGCGGGGCAACGGCCCACCAAGGCGACGATCGGTAGCCGGCCTGAGAGGGTGATCGGCCACATTGGGACTGAGATACGGCCCAGACTCCTACGGGAGGCAGCAGTAGGGAATATTGCACAATGGGGGAAACCCTGATGCAGCAACGCCACGTGTGGGAAGAAGCATTTCGGTGTGTAAACCACTGTCGTGAGGGAATAAGGCTATTTTTCGGAGTAGTTGAATGTACCTCGAGAGGAAGCACCGGCAAACTTCGTGCCAGCAGCCGCGGTAATACGAGGGGTGCAAGCGTTGTTCGGAATCACTGGGCGTAAAGGGAGCGCAGGCGGAAGCTCAAGCGGATTGTACAATACCGGGGCCCAACCCCGGACCTGCAGTCCGAACTGGGTTTCTTGGATAGTTCAGGGGCAAGCGGAATTCCTGGTGTAGCGGTGGAATGCGTAGAGATCAGGAAGAACACCGATGGCGAAGGCAGCTTGCTGGGGACTAATCGACGCTCATGCTCGAAAGTGCGGGTAGCAAACAGGATTAGATACCCTGGTAGTCCGCACCGTAAACGATGCATACTGGGTGTCCGCGGTTCGCCGCGGGTACCGTAGCCAACGCGTTAAGTATGCCGCCTGGGGAGTACGTACGCAAGTATGAAACTCAAAGGAATTGACGGGGGCCCGCACAAGCGGTGGAGCATGTGGTTTAATTCGAAGCAACGCGCAGAACCTTACCAGGGTTTGACATGGGAACGCCGCGGCGAGAGATCGCCGTTTGTAGCAATACACGTTCCGCACAGGTGCTGCATGGCTGTCGTCAGCTCGTGTCGTGAGATGTTGGGTTAAGTCCCGCAACGAGCGCAACCCACGTTTCCAGTTGCCACCCGCGAGGGGGCCCTCTGGAGAGACTGCCGGGGACAACCCGGAGGAAGGTGTGGATGACGTCAAGTCCTCATGGCCCTTACATCCTGGGCTACACACGTGCTACAATGGTCGGTACAATGGGTCGCAACGCCGCGAGGCGGAGCCAATCCTGAAAGCCGTCCTCAGTTCGGATCGGAGTCTGCAACTCGACTCCGTGAAGCTGGAATCGCTAGTAATCGTGGGTCAGCACACCACGGTGAATACGTTCCCGGGCCTTGTACACACCGCCCGTCAAGCCATGGAAGGAGGGAGCGCTCAAAGTCGCGATGCCGACCCGCAAGGGGGGCCAGCGCCTAAAGCGAGACCTCTGACTGGGGCTAAGTCGTAACAAGGTAGCCGTACCGGAAGGTGCGGCTGGATTACCTCCTTTAAGGAGTAAACATAGGACGATCTGTCCTACCGCCTGTTACTCATGTTCGAGACGATACCGTCACCGAAGCGCATCTCCGGTTCCTTTAGGGCCCGGGTCTGTAGCTCAGCTGGTTAGAGCACCGCTCTGATAAGGCGGGGGTCAATGGTTCAAGTCCATTCAGGCCCATACCTTTCGGGGTTATAGCTCAACTGGTAGAGCGCCAGCTTTGCAAGCTGGATGTTAGGAGTTCGAGTCTCCTTAGCTCCAGTTCAAGCGCCCCCGGGCGCAGGAAGCACCATCCGAGCGATGGCGAGCATATTGAAAACATTGGCGACAACATACGAAAAAGCAACAAGCACAGAGTGACTTGAAGCACCTAATCAAGAATGGTGGATTCGAGCTGCTCATGCAGCAATAGATCGAGCTGAATCGCTGGAAAACAGGATTTAAGCGAAGGAATGCACGCGGGGGATGCCTTGGCATCAGCCGGCGACGAAGGACGGGCCAAGCCCCGAAAGTGCCATGCGAGACGCAAAGGGTCTTTGACCATGGCGATTCCGAATGGGGAAACCCACGCATACGCGTATCCTCAGGCCGAATACATAGGCCTGCGGAGGCAAACCCGGGGAACTGAAACATCTAAGTACCCGGAGGAAAAGAAATCAACCGAGATTCCCTGAGTAGTGGTGAGCGAAAGGGGAGGAGCCCAGACGGGTTCCGTGGCATGGAGATCGACCGAAGCGGGATGGAAAGCCCCGCCACAGCAGGTGACAGCCCTGTAGGTCGAAGGAAATGTCCGGCCGTCGGAGAGTAGGGCGGGACACGTGAAATCCTGCCTGAAGACGGGGGGACCACCCTCCAAGGCTAAATACGAGCTGATGACCGATAGTGCACAGTACCGTGAGGGAAAGGTGAAAAGCACCCCGAGAGGGGAGTGAAAGAGCGCCTGAAACCGCGTGCATACATTCTGTCGGAGGGGGGATTCATCCTCCTGACGGCGTGCCTTTTGTTTAATGAGCCAGCGAGTTGCTCGCGTACGGCGAGGTTAAGCGCCTCAGGCGCGGAGCCGAAGCGAAAGCGAGTCTCAACTGGGCGACCAGTCGTACGCGGCAGACACGAAGCCTTAGTGATCTACCCATGGCCCGGCTGAAGCGGAAGTAACATTCCGTGGAGGGCCCAACCGATATACATTGAAACGTGTCCGGATGAGCTGTGGGTAGGAGCGAAAGACCAATCAAACTGGGCGATAGCTTGTTCTCTCCGAAACATATTTAGGTATGGCGTCATGAACAGCTTCACGGGGGTAGAGCACTGGAAGGACTAGGGGGCACACCCGCTTACCAAACCCTATCAAACTCCGAATACCGTGAACGTGGTGCATGGCAGACAGCCCGCGGGTGATAAGATCAGCGGACGAAAGGGAAACAACCCGGACCATCGACTAAGCGTCCCCAAGTACGTGCCGAGTGGAAAAGGATGTGGGGTTGCACAGACAGCCAGGAGGTTAGCTTAGAAGCAGCTACCCTTTAAAGAAAGCGTAATAGCTCACTGGTCAAGCGACCCCGCGCCGAAAATGATCGGGACTAAGCACGTCACCGAAGTCGTGGACTCCCGCAAGGGAGTGGTAGGAGAGCGTTCCGCAGGCCTGGGAAGGCGGGTGGCGATGCCCGCTGGAGGTACCGGAAACGAGAATGCTGGCATGAGTATGCGAAAATGCGGGTGAAAAACCCGCACACCGTAAGTCCAAGGGTTCCCGGGCAAGGATAATCCTCCCGGGGTCAGTCGGGATCTAAGGCGAGGCCGAGAGGCGTAGCCGATGACAATCCGGTCAACATTCCGGAACCCCACAGTAAGCGTCACTACCGACGGGGCGACGCATGGGACAGCGCGTAGCGGCTGACGGATGCCGCGGATGGAGTGCAAGGCTCCGGGGAGGCAAATCCCCCCGGTACACGCCCCAGGCTCCGGACCTCGCGAAGGCTTCGGCCGGAACGGGAGTCGCGTGGGCCCGTGCCAGGAAAAACCCCTAAGGGAGCGAATGTGGGCCCGTACCGTAAACCGACACAGGTGGACGAGGCGAATAGCCTAAGGTGCTCGAGACAACTCGGGAGAAGGAACTCGGCAAATCAACCCCGTAACTTCGGGATAAGGGGAGCCTCCGACGGTGAGTATGAACAGTACGGAGCCTTTGGAGGTCGCAGGGAAACGGCAGAAGCGACTGTTTACCAAAAACACAGGGCCATGCTAACACGCAAGTGGACGTATATGGTCTGACACGTGCCCGGTGCCGGAAGGTTAACAGGAGGGGTCAGCGCAAGCGAAGCCCTGAATCGAAGCCCCGGTAAACGGCGGCCGTAACTATAACGGTCCTAAGGTAGCGAAATTCCTTGTCGGGTAAGTTCCGACCTGCACGAATCGTGTAACGACTTCTGCACTGTCTCCTCCCGGGACTCGGCGAAATTGCAGTGCCGGTGAAGATGCCGGCAACCCGCACCTGGACGGAAAGACCCCATGAACCTTCACTGTATTTTGACATTGGTTTTAGGGCCCGCATGTGTAGGATAGGTGGGAGGCTTTGAAACGGCGACGCCAGTCGTCGCGGAGCCGCCCTTGAAATACCACCCTTGCGCGCTTTGAGATCTAACCTCGTCCCGTCATCCGGGACAGGGACCGTGTCTGATGGTCAGTTTGACTGGGGCGGTCGCCTCCTAAAAGGTAACGGAGGCATCCAACGGTTCCCTCAGCGCGGTCGGCAATCGCGCGCAGAGCATAAAGGCATAAGGGAGCTTGACTGCGAGGCGGACACGCCGGGCAGGTACGAAAGTAGGGCTTAGTGATCCCGCGGTACAGCGTGGAAAGGCCGTTGCTCAATGGATAAAAGGTACTCTGGGGATAACAGGCTGATCTCCCCCAAGCGTTCATAGCGACGGGGAGGTTTGGCACCTCGATGTCGGCTCGTCGCATCCTGGGGCTGGAGAAGGTCCCAAGGGTTTGGCTGTTCGCCAATTAAAGCGGCACGCGAGCTGGGTTCAGAACGTCGTGAGACAGTTCGGTCCCTATCCGGTGTGGGCGTTCGAGACTTGAGGGAAGCTGTCCTTAGTACGAGAGGACCGGGACGGACGTACCTCCGGTGTACCGGCTGTCGCGCCAGCGGCATTGCCGGGTAGCCGTGTACGGATCGGAGAAACGCTGAAGGCATCTAAGCGTGAAGCCGTTCCCAAGATCAGGTCTCGCGGGGGCAACCCCATGTAGGGCCGTCGTAGACTACGACGTCGATAGGCCGCAGGTGTGAGCGTGGCGACACGTTGAGCCGAGCGGTACTAATAGCCCGGTAGAGCTTTTCCTTTCTTTCAACGATTTGGTTCCATCTGCCGCGTGGGCAGCCCGGACCCGCCAGCTTCAAGGCTGTGCAAACCACTTTTTCGAAATTGTCGCCTGGAATTTGTTTCAGCGGTTACCGAGAGGGGGTCATACCCGTTCCCTTTCCGAACACGGAAGTCAAGCCCCTCATCGCCGATGGTACCTGGCCCACGGGCCCGGGAGAGTAGGTCG
>NZ_MWQL01000037.1:0-5704 GCF_002210325.1 Fibrobacter sp. UWB1 | reverse complement strand
TCCCGGTTGCAGAATACATCTACACCGAAAACCGCTACAAGCAGCTCACCCGTAACAACCCGGAAGTGGCCAAGAAGCTCGCCGACGACCTCCAGAAGGAAGTTGACGCCCGCTATGCATTCTATGACGCCATGTCTAAGGATACGGAAGGGCTGATTAGTCTGTAAAGATGTCATTCCCGGCTTGACCGGGAATCTCCCTTTACAAAAAGACGAGTGATGAACAATCACCCGTCTTTTTTTGTGATGCCAACCGATTACAAGCAGTCTTTTCTCTAAATCCGAAATGACCTGGGCGTTCCCCGGCCCGGCCCATCTAGACAATTTCCCAAATTTTATATATTTTTATTTTTGGGAAATATAAATTCGGCAGTCGACAAATGAAACTGATTGAAAGAACAGAGTATTTGGACACATTGAAAAATGTCAGGGGTACACCCGACATCAAGGTGATAACCGGAATCCGTCGTTCCGGCAAATCAAAATTATTAGAATCCTTTGCAGAATGGATTGCAAAAAATGATAAAAAGGCAAACATCATCAAGATCAACTTCAACTTGACGAAGTTTGAAAAATTACAGAACTATTCCGCACTCGAAGAATATGCAGAACAGGCGTACAAGCCTAAAAAGACAAACTATCTGTTCATCGACGAAGTTCAACTTTGCAACTCGTTCGAAAAGGCATTGAACAGCCTTCACGCCACGGAAAAATTCGACATCTATGTAACCGGCTCAAATGCATTCCTGCTTAGTAGCGATCTGGCAACGCTCTTTACGGGTAGAACTTTTGAGATACCCGTCTTCCCGTTTTCGTTTGCGGAATACACAAAATACTACAAGCCGAAAAAAATGGAAGACTCGTTCGAATCCTACCTTAAAGAAGGGGGGATGGCGGGTTCCTTCTTATACAAGACTGAAAGCGAAAAGTTCCGTTACGTGAACGAAGATGTTTTCAACACGTTGGTTATCCGCGACATCGTCAAAAAATACAAGATTCGGAACAAGGTCTTTCTTGAAAAACTGATTGACTTTTTGATGGACAATGTCGGCAACATCACCTCCATCCGAAATGTCGCCAAGACAATCAGCACCACAGGCGACAAGACGAACCATAAAACCATAGGTTCTTACATCGATTATTTATGCAAGGCATTCGCCTTCTACAAAATCCGAAGATTCGACATTCGCGGAAAAAGATACTTGACCACGGAAGACAAATACTACTTGAGCGACCATTCGTTCCGCTACGCAAGACTCGGGACCCGCAACATGGACTACGGCCACGTGTACGAAAACATGGTTGCCATGGAATTACTTCGAAGGGGTTACCAACTTTACGTCGGAGTCCTATACAAGAAAGAAATCGACTTTGTAGCAATGAAACATGACGAAAAGCTGTATATCCAGGTATCGGACAACATCTCGGACAAGAAGACTTTTGAAAGGGAAACGGCCCCGCTGCTCGGAATAAAAGACGCATACCCCAAAATGCTCATCGCGAGAACAAACCACGAAACGACCCAGTACGAAGGAATCAGAATCGTCGATGTCTCAAGATGGCTTCTTGGCATGGATTAGCCCCCAACGGATTAAGCCCTTCCTTGGGCGTTCCCCGGCCAGGGCCGGGGCGGGTGCTGCTCGCCGAGCACGCTCGGCTCATCGAGCCTTGCCGCTCGACAGGGTCCACGGCAAGTCTCGCCACCGCGTGGCGGTGCGACGCCCCCTAACGCAGAAGCAATGTGAAATGTGTAGTGTGAAGTGTGGAATGTGAGATGATTATTCGACGGCTGCCATGAGCAGGCGCGGTTCAAGGGGTTCAATATTGAAATTTCTCTGCGAGTTTTTTTGGGAAGTTTTCTTAGACATGTTGATTATCTTGGATTTTTGTTATTGATGTAAAAATTTATTTCAACTTAATGCAGCGGACGGAATGAGCATGAAATTTTGAACTTCTTGAAGCCCCCGAGCCATCAGTATAACGCGATATAACTTGATCAAGGGCCTGAACCTTATCTTGGAAAACAGATTCCGAGGGATAAAACATGTAAAACGCTGAATCTAAATCCGCGAAACCTCTTTGATTAAAATAAGCTCCCGCCCCAGTAAGAGATAATCCGCTTTCATTGTTTCCTGTAAAATTATATTCAGAACGCAAGCCATAGACCCCGTATTCCGTACTGCTTCGGGCAACTTCAAAATCATGCCGCGTCATCAAACGCCAGCCTTTTGGGCAAATTCCCTGGTGGTTTGGCTGTATAAGGTCAGCACAACTCTTGGTATTGCAACTATCGTTGAAACCCATCATCTCTGCCCACTGGTAAAGGCCGCCGTAACGGTCGCACTTGGTAGTGTCGTCGTTGTAGCAGTAGCGTTCGATTTTCGTGTCGTCGGTCATGTTTTCGCCAGCCTTCAAGGTGACATCGGCGATATTCAAGTTCTGTGCCATAACGTCTATGGTATCCTTGACACCATCTTCATCTTTGCCCATGATTGTCAGGTAATAATAGACACGGCCATTGCGCGAGTCAGTAAATGTCTTGTAGCGCTCTTCCTTAAACTTTTCCAAAGGCAGAGTTTGGTCGAACGGTTCATAGGGCCCAGAACTGGAACTTTCTTCGGGCACCCAGACCTTGTACTTATAATCTTCACCACATACATAGCGAATTCCTGTTCGTCCATCGCGATAGGTGGACCCTATGGTTTCACATTCCACACCAGTATAATCAGTGATTTTACTGGAAGACGAACTAACCGACGAACTCGACTTATCCTTACTACTGCTAGAAGATTCACCCGATTTTACAGAACTTGAACTCTTGGAATCGGACGAGTTCTTTGTTTCTTTCGCGGAACTACTTGATACTTCGACAGGTTCAGATCCCTTGACACTACTGGAAGACTTGTCTTTTTCCATATTTTCGTTACTAGACCCATTCGACTCCGCTGACGCTCCGCTCAGGGTGACACTCGAATCAGGCGACTCTACCGACGAACTGGAAGTACCGGTTTCGTCGGAACTAACCGACGAAGAATCGTCACAGGCGGAAAGGGCGAAGAATGCCGCGAGCACCGCCACCCACAAGAAACCAAGACCCTTGACACACTTCATACCATTATCTCCTGTAAAAATTTTCACCACCCACAAACCAAGCAATGTGAAATATGGAATGTGGAATTTATACCGCAAAATCCATCATAAGTCTCGGCTCAAGTTGCTCAATCTTGCAATCAAAACGATTGTTTTTCTTGAACATTTTGTTCTTTTTAGAATTAGACATAGGAACCCCTTAGGAAATCTGTTTATTGAAATTTTACTTACAATTATATTTCTATTAGTAATCTCTTACGCAGCGAACATAAAAATAATTACCATTCTTTACAGCAGTACTGCTATGCTTGGCATAGTTCTCACTTAAGTCTTCCACAAAAATCCATGACGAATCTCTTTCGACTGGATAATGAAAGGTTGCCAAGCCCCAGTTTTCTCTGTAAGATTTCATCTGGTACAACACCGACATACCTGTTGAATTCACATATTGCTTATTCAAAGTCCAATTCACCTTTGAAGCCAAATCTTCCCCTGCAGACGAGGTGAAGTTCTTCCATTCATAAGCATTCATTATATGCCAACCCTCCGGACACAAACCCTGATGTATCCTAGTGTCTCCACCTACGGTATCCTTCCAAAGCACTGAGTCGTACTTGGCAGACAAGGCCATTGCCTCGCTCCAGGTGTAACGGCCACCCCAGCCGTTGTTGCAGAACCATTCGTCATTCAAGTCACAATACTTTTCCACCTTAGTGTCATCGTGTATTTTTATACTAGTATCAATCATCTCACCGTAATTCAAGTTCTGGGCGAACACCTCAATTAAAACATCGTCAACAAGTCTTCCGTCATCACCGCGCAAGTGGAGAATCGTCGTCTTATACACCTGATGGTCTCGCGGATCTTCGAATTCACTATAAACAGGTTCGTATTCTGTAGCAAACAAACTATCCATCACAGGGTATTCTTTGGGTTTTTCGATGTAGATTGTTGTATCTAAAACCCAATCGTTGTTTTCACAGCGATAATATTTTACACCCCAATCTTTAACAACAGTATCTCTTTCATTTTCATTACAACGGATATGAACATAAGAACTACTACTTGACAAAGAATCGTCTCTCTTGGATGATGAACTAGTATCGTTTTTTTTACTAGACGAAGACGAACTATTTGATTTGGCATCACTTGACGTCCCAACATCCTTTTCATCAGAAGATTCAATCTTTTTAGCAGAACTACTCGAACCATCCCCATCTTCGCAATCCTTACAGACCGAAGATGAAGAATCGACCGCGGCATTTTCATCCGGCCCATTGCTAGAAGCCGACGAAGAGTCGTCACAACCACAAAGGGCAAATATTGCCGCCAACAAGAAGATGGTTAGAGATTGCTTCCCCTGAAACAAGTTCAGGGTCGCAATGACACGCTGGAAAGACTTTTTCATAAGAACATCCCCGTCTAAAGTTTATTTTGTTAAATATAGGTAATGCCCCTGCCAAAGTCCATACCCCCCCCATTGTAAAATTTAGGAAACAAGGCAAAAGTCCAGAATAACGCAGAAAAACACTTTTTTCAAGGTTTTCCGTCATTATGGTAGATTTGGCGAATTATACGCGTGCTATTTTCGAATTTATGAAAAAGGATTATCTCACCAAAGCTTGCACAAACGGATAGAAAAATATATATTGGTAATGTAACAAGGGAAAACTATGGTGTTCGCCGAAAACATATTACGGATATTCCGTGAAAACAAACTTCTTGCGAAGTATCGCCTGAAGGATGTCTTTGTATTCGGTTCGTCTGTCCGGACGGCAACACCCAACGACATTGACCTGTTAGTTCGTGATTACCAGGACTACAATGATCTGTTGTCCTTGCGGAAGGAACTTTCCGAAAAGACCGGCAAGTCCGTGGATGTCGTCATAGAGAAGTTTGCAAACCCCATTATCCTGTATCGAGCAAACAAGGAGTCCATCCGTGTCGAATGACCCCAGGAACGACCTTTTCCATTTGTTGGGGATGCTCGAGTCCCTGCTGAAAATTCAGAAATATACACAGGACATTCATTCCACCGAAGAACTTCTTGAGAAAGAAGACCAGATGGTATTCAACGCATGTTTGACCTTGCTTGCAAACATAGGCGAATCCATCAATAAACTCTCGGACACAGCCAAAGCAGGAATTGCAAGTGAAAATATTCAGGCTATTCGCGGAATGCGCAACAGGATTGTTCACGATTATGCTGGGCTTGACTCGTTTATCGTTTACAACACTATAAAGAATGACCTTGACCCGCTAAAGGATACCTTTGTGAAAATCATTCATGAAGGTCTAGTAAACAAGTCCT
This sequence comes from Fibrobacter sp. UWB1, assembly GCF_002210325.1. NCBI lineage: Bacteria > Pseudomonadati > Fibrobacterota > Fibrobacteria > Fibrobacterales > Fibrobacteraceae > Fibrobacter > Fibrobacter sp. UWB1. Next base: position 304 of record NZ_MWQL01000037.1, on the reverse strand, counting down.
TTGACGAAGGTGAATTTGAAGCGGCGAAAAGCTCCGGCTTTTACAAGTTCATTGATTTCAATATATTTTAAGGTCTGCTTCACCGTCCCGTCGTTTTGCGTTAGGGATAGTGACCCCTTGGGGTGGAGACTCGCGAAGCGAGGCTCCATTTTAGGAGGCGGATGGCAAGCGAAGCGAAGGCAGCCGCCCCTAAAATATAGCCCGACCCGGCGAGGGCCACCGAGCCGGGGAACGCCCAAATAAAGCATACCAACGCTACGGGTTGCTCCTCCATTTACGGCGGTAACCTCCCGACCACTCCGTG
>NZ_MWQL01000036.1:0-5766 GCF_002210325.1 Fibrobacter sp. UWB1 | reverse complement strand
GCTGATTCGGGGCCGGAATAGCCCGGCAGAGCCCCGACTACTTTTGCTCATTTGAACACTAATATATATAAATTGAAAGCACCTGTCAATAGCCGGAAGGGACAATTTGTGCGAAAATAAACTAAATTTGGAGTGTAGATTTTTGAGGTTACCGGAGGTCTTCTGTGAAGATTTTTAAAAGTGTCCTTGCCCTGTCCGTTCTCCTGACCATGCTCGTTGCATGCGGAGGCGATTCCTCTTCATCTTCTGTTTCCCCAGATCCCCGCCCCTGTGAGGATCAGAACGAAGATTGTGACGATACCAGCTCTAGCAGTGGTGAAGTTTCCAAGAATTCTTCGAGCTCGCAAAAGAACTCCAATAAGGAAAAGTCTTCTTCCTCGGTAGAAAAGTCGAAGTCCTCCTCTTCTTCTAAAAAAGATGAAAATTCCAGTTCGTCGGAAGATAAGGCAAAGGAATCTAGTTCCTCGGTAAAGCCTTCTTCTTCGGATGCCAAGTCCAGCAGCAGTGAAGAAACGAAAACTTCTTCATCAAGTGGCGTTTTTGACGTAAACGCTCCCTGTACTTATGGAGATGTTTATGTAGAAGAAGTTGATGGAGAAAAAAGGGCTTACATTTGTTACGAAGATGGATGGAAAAGGTATATTCCGAAGTCTTCTTCCAGCTCTGTAGCTAAAAGTAGCAGTAGCAGCAGTATTCGCGGCTATGAAGCGCTCCCGTATGTTCCTTTTAAATCAAGTTTGAGTTATGGCGAGTTCACGGATACTCGTGATGGTAAAAAGTACGCCACTATCGATATCGATAACAAGTATGGCCCCGATAGCGTGCGTTTGGCCTTTACCGTATTTGCCCAAAACCTTAAATATCACGACAAGATGGTTCTTGGTACAGAAGAACAAGATGACGATGCGAAGGTCGAAATGTATTGCTACAAAGACAGTGTCGAGTATTGCAATGACTGGTGGGGCGGTTTGTACCAATGGGCTGAATTAATGGATTTGCCGTATGAATGCAATAACAAAAGTTGTGCTGAATTGGTTGACCCCGATGGAGACGGATTCCATCAGGGAATTTGCCCGGATGGGTGGCATGTGATGACTCGAAAGGAGATGCTTGCTGCATCTTATACGACGGGTGGCAGCAAATATTTAGATGATCGCATGAGTACGTTAGCTTCCGAAATATCTTATGCAAACGGATTCGGCTCCAATACTTCGGGCATGAGCTTCCTTGCCGCTGGTTATAGAAATGGTGAGAAAAAATTATTTGATTTCCTTAGTGAAGTTGCTCTTGTTGCTTTTGCCGAAGAAAATGCTTTAATTGAACTCAACAGTAGGGTTGGAGGGGTGTCCAACGTGACTTCGCTTGAGTCTACTACTCCCAAAATTGATGGTGTTTCCGTTCGCTGCGTTAAAGACTATTAATTCTCTCCGCCTTCTTTAGGCCTAAAATCCAAAAAGTTTAACAAAAAAACAAAGATTCCGCTGAGGGGCGGAATCTTAGGAGTTCTTCTATGTCCAACAACAAAAAAAACAACAAGAATAAGAAAAATCGTAACAATTTCACTCTTGAAGCTCTTGAACCGCGCCTGCACTAAAGCGACGACGAAAGGAGGTGCCGCATCAAGTGCGGCAAGACAACCGGAGATGAATGCCCTAAGGCGGAAGAAAATGTGTCGTTGAGCGAACATTAGAGGCCGAAGGCCGAGGCCATGTGAGCTTAAAGCCCCATGCGTTAAGCTGGGACTGTAGCGAGAGTGAGACGCGAGTCGAACGGTCGTGTAAGAGTGAGACGAGCATATTTCTGGAGCCGAGGGCTGCCTGATGTCGGGTTTTTAAGGGCAGAGCCCTTAGGCGAGGGGGTGCTGGAAGCCACGGCTATGGATTGCTTCGTCGCTTTGTTCCTCGCAATGACGTGCAAGCCGAAGCGAATGTTGTTAGCAAGCGAACGAGCCACGGAATTTTCCGTCTGTGAGCAATAAGCCCCAAGCGTTAAGCGAGGGCGATTGCGAGAGAGAGGCTGTAAAGCCGATCGGTCGCTCCTTGAGCGGGTAACAACATCGCGAAGGCCATACGCATAAGCCGGGGCTGCAAGCAGGGGGCTGCCTCCCCCGCTTTTGCAAAATTGTCAATGATAAGTTAATCCCGGGGCGTTCCGCGGGGCTTTTCGCAATATATCTTTATCTCTGGTGTAAAACATGTTTGGAGATTAAGATGAAAAATATTTTATCCGTTACTTCTGTATTGGCTTTGGCTGGAATGGCCTTTGCCCAGCAACCAATCATTACAACCAACTACACGTGTGACCCGGCGCCCTATGTCCATGGGGATACGGTTTACCTGTACACGACCCACGACGAGGACAATGCCGAAGGGTTCGTCATGTACGACTGGCTGTTACACACGTCTACAGACATGGTCAACTGGACTAGCCACGGGGCTGTGGCCTCCCTGAACGATATCCAGTGGAGTACTAAGACCAATGGCGCTTGGGCCGAGCAGGTTGTGTTTCGCAATGGCAAATGGTACATGTACGTCCCCATTCACGGCAACGGCATTTCCGTCTTGGTGGCAGATAGTCCCTACGGCCCCTTCAAGGAACCTCTGAACAAGGCCTTGGTGTGGCAGCGGCAACATTGGAACGACATCGACCCCACCGTATGGGTGGATGATGACGGCCAGGCCTATTTGTACTGGGGAAATCCCGACCTCTATATGATCAAGCTTAACGAAGACATGATCAGTACTTCCGGCAATATTGTTACCTACCCCAAGATCAAGGATTACCAGGAAGGCCCTTGGCTCTACAAGCACGATAAACATTACTATATGGCTTTTGCTTCCACCTGCTGTGCCGAAGGCATCGGTTACGCCATGAGCGACTCCCCCACGGGCCCCTGGACCTACAAGGGCGACATTATGCCTCATTCCTCCCGCAGTAATGGAAACCACCCGGGAATTGTGGATTACAAGGGGAAATCATACGTTTTTGGCCATCATTACCAGCTTTGGCACCAGAAATCCGATAAAATGGGCCTTAAGTTCCAGCACAAGGAACGCCGTTCTGTTGGCGTTGCCGAGATGAAGTATAATGCCGACGGAACCATCCAGAAGATTGAGTGGTGGCCGGATAATGGTGTGGCCCAGCTGGAAGATTTTGACCCGTACAAGCGCGTGGAAGCGGAAACCATGTCGTGGGGCGAAGAAGTGAGGGTCCGTAAGAGCGGTGCTGCCGGCAATACGGTTCTCACCAACCTTACCGAAGGCAAGTACACCAAGATTAGCGGCGTGGAATTCGGTGACGCCGGCGCAGAATCCTTCTCGGCTTCCGTTTTGAGCGTTAAGAGGGCATCCTCCGTTACGGTTCGCCTGGACAAGGTGGATGGCCCCGTGGTTGCCAAGGCTGAATTCAGTAAGGACGGTCTGGTGACCGTGCCTGCCGAAGGTGCAGTTGGCAAGCATGATGTATTCTTCATGTTCGCAGGTGATTTCGAAGCCGATTACTGGGAATTTGAAGACAGCAAGACCGCAGTTCCTCAGGGGCCGTTCTGCAAGGCGAAACTCAACGACCCCGAGGCAAAATGCAATTTGCCGGTTGTGGGCGCGAAGGTCGAGGGCACGGCCAACTTCATCGACTTCGAGAACTACGATGTGGGCGGTGCGGGCAAGGCTTACTACGACATGGACACCAAGAACCAGGGCGGCGAATACCGCGAAGACCGCGTGGACATCGTGAAGAACGGCGACGGATTTGCCGTGGGCTACACGCAGAAGGGCGAATGGCTGGAATACACCGTGAACGTGCAGGCCGGCGGGAAGCTCCCCTTCGAGCTCAGATACGCTAGCGGCATGGACAACACCGGCGTGCGCCTGTTCATGGACGACGAGCCGATTACCGACACGCTCGCGCTCACGGGCACCGGAGATTTCGACTCCTACGGCACCTTCAAGGGAACGACCACCAAGGAACTCACCGAGGGCGAGCACGTGCTCAAGGTGATGGTGACAAGCGACTACGTGAACCTCGACTGGATTGCCTTTGGCGAAAGCGAAGGCAGCGCTGAGGACATCCGCAACGGAACCACGGGCATCGTGCCGAAAATCGCCTCGGACGCGGCAAACGCATTCGCGAGGGCCGCTGGCAACTACAGGGTATTCGACCTGATGGGCTCCGAGCTCGGGAACATCCGCCTGAACGCCGGCTCGACACTCACAGACCTCAAGGCCGGACTCAAGACCGCCGGCTTCGGGAGCGGAGTCTATGTGGTCCGCAACCCCGCCGGAAAGACCCTGAAACTGCAAGCCGGGAAATGAGTTCTCGCGCATCTTAAACCGTGCGCAGCCTCCCCCGCATTTAAAAGCCCCGACCTCTCGTAAAGAAGGCCGGGGTTTTTAGCGTCAATGTTTAATGCAGTTTTACGCAAATTGCAGAATGTTGAATAAAATTGCAGTATTCTTATTAAAAATTATTGCTTTTTGCAGTCAATAAATGTATATTTGTAAGGTAACAAAGGAGCATTATATGGCACAGGCAACGATATCCGCACGCATCGACAGCAAGGACAAAGAAAGCTTCGACAAATTCTGCAGCAATGTGGGGCTGTCCACTTCTGCCGCCATTTACATGTTCGTGAAAAATGTCATCAACGAGCGCCGCATCCCCTTTGAAGTCCGCGAGCCCTCCCCCCGCTACAACGCAAGCGACATCGAAGCCCTCAAGAAAGGCATCGAACAGCTCAACGCCGGGAAGGGGATTGTGAAGACAATGGAAGAACTGGAGGCGATGGAGAATGGCTAAAATCGCTTTTTCCGAAACTGCCTGGCAAGATTATCTTTATTGGCAACTCCAAGACAAAAAGACCCTGAAAAGAGTCAACCAATTGCTAAAAGACGTTGAACGCAGCAATTTTGAAGGCATCGGAAAACCCGAAGCATTGAAGGGCAACCTTAGCGGATTCTGGAGCCGCAGAATTGATGACGCAAATCGACTAATCTATCGTATCAATGGTGAGTTCATCGATATCCTTTCGTGCAAAGGACATTACGAAGACGTTTGACGATTAATGGGGGGACGCCTCCCCCTGGCTCGCACTTCGTTGCTCCCCACCCCTACTCCTAAGGGCTCTGCCCCTAAGACCCCGAATGGCGCATCAAACTGAGTTCCTCCCCAAATATTGTTTTCCTTCCGCTAATTTTGTATATTAAATCTTGACAGGCACTGGTAGCGGATTTCCGTCTACAAGCCACGTTCGACTAGAAAAGCCGACTTTTGACGCCTTCGGCGTCCGTGGCGGCGGCTCAGAAATAAAATCAAACAAGTTTGATTTTGCTTCGTTCGCCTTGCATACTTTTGTTATATCCCATAAATTCTAACTCCTTTTTTATAAAAAAAGGCTTTTTTTGTTTGTTAATGTTCAACTCTATTGACAGATAATCAAAAATTGATTATGTTCAACTATGTACAATGTAACCATGAACAGGGTCGCTTGCTGGACATGCGAAAATGGGTCGATAAATATTGAGGTATACTATGTTGGCAGTCGTGAAAAAGCCCCGTATTGAAATCCGTGCGAAGCACATCCCTGCACCGCTTGTCAGGTTCTTGAAGGATACCTACAAGCACGAAAATGTGGCGGTCTGCAAAAACGAGGATTCGATTCCCTTCGAGGAGTCCGATTGGTTCAAGAATTTGGATTCCACTCCTGGCGAAATGATGGTAACGTATATTTTCTTTCGCAAATTCCTCTAAGGGGGTAAAAAAATAGGATGT
>NZ_MWQL01000035.1:0-9335 GCF_002210325.1 Fibrobacter sp. UWB1 | reverse complement strand
TTGAAACTGCCTAGATTATAAAAGCTATTTCTTGACGACTTCCCAGTGACCGCCCCTATCGGGACCAATACGTTTGACAAGCCCCATTTCAACAAGTTTTTTCAAGTTTTTAGCGACATTGGCGCGGTTAATCCCAACAACCTGTGCAATTCCCTCCTGCGGCGCAGAGGGGTTTTGCTCTATAGCGGAAAGAATCTTCCTTTGATTTTCTGTAATATTTTCTGTATCTTTTTCTGTATCCTTTTCTGTATCCTTTTCTGTATCCCTGTCAACAGCTTTCCACACGGTCACACGTATTCCGCAACCAATTTCCTCAATCCTGGGAACAGGTAAACCGGCCTCTTGGAACAGCCCTATAACGCGGGTAACACCGGAACCGTACTTTTCAATCTCGCCCAACATATTGAAGTGGTTTGCAATCGCCTTATTCCGAAGAGTGGACAAGTAATTTCCCGAATTCAAATCGTCAGGAGTCATCCCATCCATCAGTTTTCCCGGATTGAAAAACTCTATACGATCATCAAAAATTTTGACGCACGATTCCGATGCCGAACGATAATCCCTGTGAACAATCATATTCAAGATTATTTCCCTGATGGCCTTTAGCGGATAATCCCAAACAAGATCATTTTCAAGTTTGTCGCTTATGACGACCTGACAATTGATGTGCTTTTTCACGAACTCATAAATTTCTTCTACCTGGCTCACCAAATCGCCATGGGCTTCGCCCCTGTCCTTGATTATTGTCGGGGACTGGAAAAAGCCCATCTGCACAGCCGTGTTTACATGCCAATCCTTTGCGAAAAGCATTTCGGCAGCAAAAGTAAGCTTTCCTTCCCGCAGCAATCGATTCTTGCGCAAAAAATCAAGGGGATCCTTGGAGATATGATACCCTCGCTCGTTGATACGCCGAATACTCTGCACGACCTTTTTGAGGGAGATGTCGTCCATCGAACCGGAATCGTCAAGTACAAAATCCCAGCTAGAATTCTGAGTACGCAACGTGCAATCCCCAATCTCAATCGGGTTCATCGCATGAACACTGTTCTCGTGCCGAATAAAGTAACGTCCCTGCACCGCCACCGGCTTTATCGGGCTTTCCTTGACATTTATCGCAACAAGCGTCTTCCCTTTGTACTTTACGACTTCAACATCGGGGACCTGCACAGGTTCCGTCTTACTCTTGATTTCGTTAAGCCATTTCTGTAAAGATTCCTCGGCAAGTTCCAAACCAAGTACTCTATCGCACGACTTCAGCCCAACAAAGATGACACCTCCGTGCTTGTTGGCAAACGCGCCCACAGCCTCGATAACCTCTTGATTGAAAGAGGATTTGAATTCCACCGTAGAGGATTCGCCAGCCTTGATTACCGATTCGTACCGCATTTACAACCTGCACATTTGTTCACTATCAAATATACACAAACGCGGGGCGGTTGTCAATAGCCGCGGCAAAAAAAGTTAATTAAGCAACTTATTGTTGACAAAAGTGACTTGCGGGCGTTCCCTGCTGCGCAGGGGCTGGAAAAAAATACCCAAAGTTAATTTCAAGCAATCCATTTAAATCAGCCGGCTTGCAGGATTGAGCAATATCAGACAAATCACCAATTTCAAAAATCAATTATTTGCGAGCCGATTTTCTGGTTCCGGTACTTTCTGCTAAAAGAAAATCTTTTTCTAGAATCAAATGAATCCGGCCTCTTTCAAAATCAAATCAGCCTTACGAATTTGCTCGGAAAAGTCCTGCTTTCCGCGCACCTTGGTAGTGCGCTCGGCCGCCAAGGCGAACGCAAGGGCTTCTTGCCCTTTCAAGGTCGGTATAGGTCTGATCTCAAGTGCCATAGTATAAATATAGAATCAACTCAACCAAAATGCAACAACAACCATAATGGAACACTCCAAATCTAGACACTAAAATCAAAAATCGTGCAATCTATTGATTGCAAGGTTTGTAAAAAAATTTCTCAAAAGGGTGGGTTGGGCGGGCGGAAATCCCCGGCGGGGCCGGGGACACAATTTCAGGCAATCTTATTTCACATAGCGGTTCTTACAAATCGTTCTAAGCGATAAATATAATCATAAGGAATTTCATAACGACATCCTTCGAAAGCAAAGAGTTTCCCATCGACACCATCGTCAAAGCGGGCTATATAACAGAGTGTCCTCAGCGCAGTCAAAAGACGATCATGGTCAATTTTTCTACCATCATAGGCACCGACAAACTTCAACACACGCATAATCTTGCCGGTCTTTATATTATCAATCCACCCAAACAAGGCATCAAACCAACACCGATACTCCTCATAAGCCCACTCCGAATGCTCTTTATAAGGGGAAACCTTTTTCGTTAATTCAATTTCTTCTACGCAAAGCTCACGAGCATAATCCAGGAACAACTCCTGAAGCACTTCTGGGGTAATACTCTTGGCCACATTTTCATTTTTCATGTTTAATCCTTTTTTGTTTGTTTAACATGTCGGGTTATAAAAAGCCTCCCAACATAGGCACAAAAAATGTAGCCTATAAAAAAAGGATTTCACGAAAATCTATACGGGCGTTCCCTGCTGCGCAGGGGCGGGCTCTCGCGGCACGAAGCCGTGGCGTCACCCCACGGTTTCCCCGCCTAGAGGGCCGAGTGCGGGACACCAGCGGCCCTCCCGGCCCTTCGGGCTTCGATCCCTAACGCGGGATGCAGGAGACGAGATGCTCTGTTGCAAGTGGCTGGAGGCCTAACGCGGAATGCAGGAAAAAGGCTCTAAAAGAACAAATTTCATTTTCCTTAACACAATAAAACTAAACAATATGTTGAGAAATCACTTTTTCAATCATCTCGTCAATGCAGCTACTTTTTATTACATATCCCAAATTAGTCATCAGTTCCGCTTCACTTACCACCTTTTTGTCTGTAGGAACATCAACAACCTTAATCTCGCCTTTTACTGTTTTTGCAGGTACAGCGCGCAACATTCCTATAAAGTAATATAGATGTCTCACACCTATTTTAAAGCCGTTTTCAGTTTGCTTCGTAATTAATCCGGTCCTATCAAGAAATACTGGGGAACCACTAGATCCATGAAAACACGCTGCATCAATCATAAATTCCTTTCTTCCCTCAAAATCAAGTGATAAACATGTCGCTGTAATTCCTTTTCTTACTACAGGCTTATTATTCTTTAAGTCAATCAACCCTTCAGGATATCCAATCATTATAACGTCCTCAATAGCAGACACTTCTTTAATAAGATCGTCTGTAATAAAAATATCCTTCCCAACACTCTTAAAGAAAACTTGGTTTCCTTGTTTTTGCGCAGCATCAATTACTGATTTCATATTAATAAGACATATATCTAAATCAGGATGTTTTATGCAGAATCCCTGAAGTCCTGTAATAGTAATCAATATATGGCTATTATCGTCAGGTTCTTGATTAATCTTTTTGGCACAAAAAACTATCTCTGCTTTTTCATAATTTGCAACCACGTGTTTATTTGTCACAAGGAAATTTATTGGGCCAGTCTCAGAATCTCGCTGTATAAAGAATCCCGTTCCTATTGAAGAAATCAAACCATCTCCAGCAATAATTTTAACCGTTGTATATACAAGCTGATTTTGTACGGATTCCATATTCATACAAATCACCTCCTATTCTGTAAATAAACACGAATCATTCGTCTTTCTAATAATAGGTAGCAGATATAAAAATTTACACCAATCGGCTTTTTAAATATGTGGCAAAAGTACTTTTTATAAAAATGGATTCATCTTCGTTATGCCTAAATAAATTATCAAGTTTTTCTTGATCAATCGGGCTAAAAAGAAGTTCTCCCTTTTCATAATTAGGAAACAAACCTTTAACTAACGGCATGTATTGCACTGAATGCATAGGAACACTCCTATGATTTGTTTCAGTGCACTTTGTTAACCATTGACCCAACGTGTCATCATCATAATGAAGCATCAGAAAATCTTCAAAATTATGAGTATTAAACATAAACTCATCTTTATATTCTGAATTTGCGAACAGTGAACCATTGTCTTGTTCACGTTTACCTTCATTACGAACGTAGATGTCATCATCCAAAAAGATTTTTATAGGCGTCCTTGGATTTTTCTTACGTTCTTCTTTGTGCTTTTTGTGGACATCCGTGAAAAAACCGGAACCTATAAGTTTGGGAATGAATATAAAATCACATTCATTTTCCCTTAAATAACGGTTCAGTTCCTGTATGTAGGCGATTTCAGATTCCCCCTCACACAAGATAATTGTCATTTCTTTATTCGCCATAATAAAGACCTATTACAAATAAGGAAACGGAATGCCATCGAATTCACCGGAGAGATAGCGCTTTCTAAAATTCGTGACGTTTCGGACATCCGAAAATTCTACAAGCCGCTGTATCGTCGTACCTTTTTTCTTTGTCTTGTTTACGAAATCAATTTCTGAAATTCTTAAGATATCCGCATCCAGCAAATCCGTATTATGTGCCGTAAAGATTAGTTGGGCATTTTGGGTATTGTATCGTTTATTCGTAAACATCTGGACAATTTGCTGAAATACAAGCGAATGCAAAGAACGGTCCAGTTCATCGATGAGCACGAGTCCACCTTTTTCTAAAGCGGCTAAAATGCTTCCTAGAACACCGAAAGCAATTTGCGTTCCCATGGATTCTCGATTAAAGTTGAATCTGACCTCTTTTTGCTCGTCATTCTTATGATACGAATACAGGTATTCTGCAAATGCTTCCGGCCCTTCCCGTCGCACCCCTATGGGGCCTCCTTCCAAAGGGTTTATTTGTAATTGGTACTCGCCTGCAGCGTCTTGTTCTAGTTTGGTTCGGTCTATTTCCAATCGTTCGATACCAAAATCAAGCTTTGTCGTTATTTTCTGCAATTTATCGAAAGCGGTTTCCTTTTGCCCTTGGTTCTTGAGTGCGTCTTCAAGCATTTTCATTCCAAGACCGGCCGGAATCTGGTTGTTTAATGAAATAAAAACCGATTTAAGGAAAAATTCCAATACATCAGCAATGTTCTTATTCAAAGCAGGGTACTTCGTTCCCATCAAATAAAGGAACGTTCTGTTCTGCAATCCATCCTTGTCGGAACATTCCACTCTCAAGAATTCTTTCAGGTCCTTTTCTTTGTAAGTTGCCGAAGAAACTTTAGAAAAATGAATCAGTTCGGAATCCTTTATTTCAAATATAGGCCGATTGTCGTCATCCCGACCTTCATTTAAAAATTCATGAACAATCTTTTTTTCGGAATATTCGACACCATATGTAAAGATCGAACCGTTCAGAACAATTTTTGATTCGAAATACGTGGTTTCGTTATCAGAAATCAATAAGTTCGAATCAAATACAGGGACTGCACCATTCTTCAAAAATGGTTCAAACGCATCGCCAGTACCAAACTTTAATAGATGGTCGAATGCAAGAAATGCCTTTATAATGTTACTTTTTCCACCGGCATTCGCTCCATAGATGGCAAGACATGGCACCAGACGTTCCGCTTTGTCTTCCAAGAATGCCCATCTTGGCAAATCCTTATAGCCATTTGGGGCTTTTCCTTCCTCATATGTCATTGAAACCATGGTTTCAATAATGGATCGAAAATTTTTTATTTTCATAGAAATAAACATAAAAAGCCTTCCATTGGGTTGTTTTTTTTCAATTTAAAAAAAAATAGCGCAAAAGGCAACAAGATAAACATTTTTTTTGTTTATTTGTCATATTTCAATAGATTTAAAAAGCTATAAAGATGATTAGGGATAAGTCCTCAAGGGGGTGGGGCAGATTTCTTCGCCATAGAAATGGCCTCTTTCCCCAAAAAGCAACTAAACCAGTTGTTCGGTTTTGCCAAACAGCCACTTTTTTGTCCAATCTTCCTTTTTTGCATAATAATGGAGATCCCGGGTCTCCGCCCGGGAAGACAATCCGGCGGCAACATAACCTATAATCCCCGGCAATCCCCCCCCGCCATAATTCCCCACAAATGGGCGGGTTGGGTGGGCGCACTCCCGAGCCCGCGATACACTTGGATTGGCTGGTTTATTGTTATATTTACCCTTCAAAAGACAAACTCGAGAAGGATTTGTTATGAAAGTCTTGTTGACAGGTGGAGCCGGATACATTGCATCGCATACAATTATTGAACTCTACAAAAAGGGTCATACCGTTGTCGCCGTCGACAACCTCGTGAACTCTTGCGAGGAATCGCTCCGCAGGGTCGCCGAAATTGTCGGGCAGCCCATCCCCTTCATCAAGGCAGACGTCCGCGATGCCGCCGCCATGGACAAGATTTTCAAGGAAAACCACTTTGACGCCTGCATCCACTTTGCCGGGCTCAAGGCCGTTGGCGAATCGGTCTCCATGCCGCTCGAATACTACGAAAACAACATGAACGCCACGTTCGTGCTCCTGAACGCCATGCGCAACAACGGCTGCAAGAACCTCATCTTTTCATCGTCGGCCACCGTATACGGCAACCCGGCCATGATCCCGATTACCGAAGAATGCCCCAAGGGCAAATGCACGAATCCCTACGGACAGACAAAGTCCATGCTCGAAGAAGTGCTGATCGACGTGCAGAAGGCCGACCCCGAATGGAACGTGGTGCTGCTGCGCTACTTCAACCCGATTGGCGCCCACCCGAGTGGCCGCATCGGCGAAGACCCGAACGGCATTCCAAACAACCTAATGCCCTACATCACGCAGACCGCCGTGGGCATCCGCAAGGAACTCGGCGTATTCGGCAACGACTACGACACCCCCGATGGAACCGGCGTGCGTGACTACATTCACGTTTGCGACCTCGCCTCGGGCCACGTAAGCGCCCTCAAGGCCATCGAAAACAAGTGCGGACTAGCCATTTACAACCTGGGTACAGGCCACGGCTACTCCGTACTCGACGTGGTAAACGCATTTGAAAAAGTAAACGGAGTCAAGGTGCCCTACAGCATCAAGCCCCGCCGCGCAGGCGACATCGCTACCTGCTACTGCAACCCCGAAAAGGCATACAAGGAACTTGGCTGGAAGGCCCAATTCGGCATCGAGGAAATGTGCCGCGACGCCTGGAACTGGCAGAAGCAAAATCCCCACGGTTACAAGGGATAAACAATGATCTATGGGCGCACCCTGCTACGCAGGGACGGGCTCTCGCGGCCGAGTTTATCCTGAGCGAAGCCGAAGGACCTGAGGGCCGAGCGCACAATACCAGCGGCACTCCCGGCCCTGCGGGCTTCAATCCCTAACGCAGAATGCCGGCAACAAATACCACAATAACAAAGACCGCATGATTCCCTAAACGATCTCGCCACAATTCAATATCGGTTGGCAAGAACAGGGTGATTTTGTATACTTTAAACCAGTCCTAAAAATGGGTAGCTGACATAAGCCACCCATTTTTGTAAGCTTACAGGATAAGTTTAAATTTAAGACAGTAGTGAAAAGGAATATAAATGAATAACAATCAGCATATACGAGAATTTCTTGATTTTTATTTAGGACGTCCCGAAAGTAAACTAAAGTGTATGAATACCGATTATGCGGTTTTGATTACTGGTTATTGGGGATCAGGGAAAACTCATTTTATTAGAAACTATCTTGGCAAAGATGATTCTGAAATAAGAAACTGGTTTACTGATTGTAAGGATTATTGTGTTGTATACGTTACCCTTTTTGGCGTGAAAACAAGAGAAGAGATAAATCAACGAGTGTTTCAAAAAATTTGTCCGGTTTTGTCTTCTGAAAAACTTGAGAATCTAGTTGGAAATATACCAAATTTAGCAGAACTTGCAGGTTTTGTTGTTGGTCTTGTTGCAGGGACTCCCACAATTGCAGTGGCGTCAAAGAAGTATTCAAAAATTGTTGGGAACCAACTTAAGGAATTATCTCAAAAGGTTGTAGATGATTTGAAAAAAACGAAAAAAGAGTTTAAGAAGACTATAATTATTTTCGATGATGTTGAAAGAGCGGACGTGCCTATTCCTGAATTGTTAGGGTATATAAACGAGTATGTAGAACATCTAAAAATTCCGTGCATTCTTCTGGCAGAAGAAAATATATGGAATGAAGCGAAAATAAAGCAAAAAAATGATAGTACTTTGCATAGTTTGTCTAGTACAGAAGAAAAAGTTGTTGGTAAGCGTTTTTTGATCCAAACGACGCCCGAGGAAATTATTAATGCATGGTTTCCCGATGATGTAGTGGCCGAAAATTCTGTTGATGAAAATGATAAAGTTTGCCCGCCGAGTCATATTTTTGGTGACAACGTTCATGAATTGTTGTTTCCCCATAAGAATATGCTTATAAATATTATAAAGGCGTCTGGAGTTAACAATTATCGCGCATTTAAACATACGTTGCATGATTTGAACAATTTTATTGGTTTTGGGTATTGTAATATACCAAAAAAATATTTTGAAAAAGACAAAGATTTTGGAAAGTATTTACTTGCGGATTTCCTGTGCATCCAATATGCAAAATATCTTGACTTGTTAAAAAAAGATTTCTACGAAATTGATTCACATAAGTCGACCGAAAACGACGGGTCATACAAAGACTTTAAAAATCAATTTGAAAACATAGACAGAATAACTTCTCTTAATTATTTAGGAGATGAATATAAGTGGCTTCCACTATGGAAAAAGTGGTTAAGGAACGGTTCAATAGATAAAGATGAAATAGAATCAAAAATTAAGGATACAATATGGTTCGATCGAAAACAAGATGATATGTTGCCTAAATTATACGACTGGTACAAATTATCTGATGTCGAAGGGGAAAAAGCTTTGCTTTATTTTAAAGAAATTCTTGATGAAAAAAAATTACTTGATCCAGATGCGATTTTTTCTTTATACTACAAGTTCTATTGGTATGCAGAAAAGGGGGCTTTGGAAGAGACTCCTGATGAATTTAATAAAAAAATGAATGAATACTTAGATTCCATCAAAGACAATATTCATTATCAAGATTTCTCTTCTTTTGGGGGAATGGATTCGTATGAGTTTATGACGGAAGCTTTTGAAAAAAATGTCAGCGAGTTTAGAGATAAACTGAAAAAAATCGTTTTGGCAAGAAAAGAATTTCATAATGTTGATGAAACGAATTATTTTAATGCGCAAATGAAATCAGAGAATGATTTAACATTTAACCTTTTATGTAAAAAGGTTGAAAACAGGAATTCATATAATCTTGAAAAAATAAAGGAAAAAGATTTTGTAGAATCTTTTGTTTCTTTGAAAACAATGGAACGTAAGAATCGATTCAAAGCTGCTTTAGAGGGTAACGTATATTTTCTTTCGCAAATTCCTCTAAGGGGGTAAAAAAATAGGATGT
>NZ_MWQL01000034.1:0-14900 GCF_002210325.1 Fibrobacter sp. UWB1 | reverse complement strand
TTCTAAGTTCTAAGTTCTAAGTTCTAAGTTCTAAGTTCTAAGTTCTAAGTTCTAAAATTTACATTCTGCATAGCATAATTATTGTATATTAATGGCATGAAAAGACAATTATTATTCGCCTTAGCAACGGCGGCAGCCCTTTCTGCCGTTTCTTTGACAGCCTGTTCTTCGGATTCTTCCAGCTCGCCTGCGACACCCGAGGTTTCCCCGACGGATCCGACTCAGACGACAGATCCGGCCCAAACGCAGACGGATCCGGCACAGAATCCTTCGGACCCCGCGACCCAACAGAACCCTAGTGACACGACTTCCGCTGTCACGCCTCAGCCCACGGACCCGACCGACACGACTGCTACGCCCGCCGATACGGCCACCCAGCCGCCGGTTGACACTTCCGTGACCCAGCCTGTCGCTTCGGACCCCTGCGAAGGTATTTTACCGCAGCCGATTGCTTTCCCGATGAACGAATTCGCAGATGTGGGCGAAGTCTACCGGAATATCCAGTGCAACGAAAAAGTCGTGTTTCTCGTGCGTCATGGTGAACGCGAAGCCGGTATCGGTTCCGAATCCCCGCTGACCGAAGACGGCGCACTCGAAGCCCAGGAAATGGGCGCCAAGCTGGTCGGCCCCACGGAGTTCAAGTTTATCCATTCCGGATTCGTACGCACTTACCAGACTGCATTGAACATTGCAATCGGTCGCGGCCAGTCGCAGATGCTGCCGGACTCTTCCGTCGTGAATTTCGCTGCCGACACAATCAAGCAGCTGGCTGACGGCTGGTACTTGAAGGACAAGGAGCTCCGCGATACCGTCATGAAGAGGGATTCTATCAAGAACGTGAATGTCATTTACGCGGCATGGGTCTACGAAGGTCAATACGCCGACGTGTTCTACGACTTGGAAGAACGCAGCATGGAACTTCTGAACACCTACGTGATCAAAGATTATGCGGCCATGCCCAAGTACACGTTGATTGCCTCACATGACCAGGTCTTGATGCCCTTGACCGCATTTGCCACCCAAAAGCAGATCGACCTCAAGCTGCACGAACCGACCTCCCGTAAGTGGCTCAGCTACCTCGCAGGCGTCGCTGTCATTATCAACGACAAGAACGAGGTGCGCTATGTGCCCATCAAGGGCGGCTCTTCGGGCACGATTTAAGGGTTTTAAGGCCCTTGTTGAGAATTCATAAACATATTTATAGATACAAAGCGGCTTTTTTAGTCGCTTTTTCTGTTTTTTAGGTATTTTCTGAAAAACAAGCCCGGATTGTATCCGGAAAAATGCAATGGAGATGGCATGTTTGGTAAAATGAAGGTTTTGACAGTCGCTTTGGGCATGGGAATGCTTGCGACCGCGGCAAATGCCGAAAAATACAACTGGGGCAACGTCCGTTTTGACGGCGGCGGATTCGTTTCTGCCGTGATTTTCCACCCCAAGGCCGAAAACTTGCTGTACGCCCGCACCGACGTGGGTGGCATTTACCGTTTTGACTTTGCAAAGAAATCCTGGATTCCGTTGATGGACTTCATCTCGGAAAACGACAAGGGCCTTTACGGCACCGAAGCTTTTGCACTCGACCCGAACGACCCAAAGCGCATTTACGTGCTGGCCGGTACAGGTTACTTTAGCAAGGGCCGTACCGCCGTGCTAAGGAGCGAAGATTACGGCACCACTTGGGACACGAGCTACGTGGAAATGCTCGCCCACGGCAACGGCATGGGCCGCCAGACCGGCGAAAAGCTGGCCGTAGACCCGAACAAGGGCAACATCGTTCTTTGCGGCAGCCGCACCAAGGGCGTGTACAAGAGTACCGACTACGGTAAAACCTGGACCAGCCTTTACAAGGTCGCCCTTTCGAGCGCCACCGAATCTAGCCTGAACGGAGTGAACGGCGTGAGCTTCGTGATGTTTGACCCGGCACAGGGCAAGCTCGCTGACGGCAGCACCGCGACAATCTACATAGGCACATCTGAAACCAAGGACAACCTGCAGGTGAGCCACGACGGCGGCGCCACCTGGGAAACCATCAAGGGGGTTCCCACGGGCCTGATGCCGCACCGCGCCAAAATCGTAGACGGTGACATGTACGTGACCTTTGCCGACGGCCCAGGCCCGTACAATATTGCAAGCGGCGGTTTCTATAAGTACAATATTGCAGGTGGCACCTGGACCGACCTCACCCCGAGCGATTCCGTGGAACACCAAGGCAGCACCACCAAGAGCTACGAAAAAGACAAGAGCTCTTACGGCGGCGTGGCAATAGACCCTAAAGACAAGAACCACATCGTGATTTCGACGCTAGGCAAGTACACCGGACGCCACGTCACGATCGACGAAAAAGAAAACTACGGCGACCGCATTTACTCCACCACTGACGGTGGCAAGACCTGGAATCACGGCCAGCATTACAACGATATTCCAAACATTGACGCCAACGGCACCGCCTGGATTCCGGGCAACGCCATCCACTGGGCAGGTTCCTTGGAAATCAACCCGTTCAACAATAAGCAGGCTTGGGTCACCAGCGGTAACGGCATCTTTATGACCGAAGACATTTCGGCCAAGGTTCCCTTGTGGAAGTTCATGTCGAAGGGTATCGAAGAAACGGTTCCCCTCGACATCGTGAGCATTCCGGGTGGACCACTCGTGACTGCCATCGGCGACTACGATGGCGCCGCTTATACCAACATCAACAACAGCACCAAGCGCCATACCCCGATTATCGGCACCACCGAAAGCATGGGTTACGCCCCGCTCACCGGAAGCCTATTGCGTACCGGCGTGATTACCGTGTACGGCCAGTACGACTCCCAGAATTTTAACGTGATGTACCGTAGTGACGACATGGGCGCCACCTGGGACAGCGTGAAAACCACCCTCAAGGGCCCCAAAGGCTTGGTCGTGCTCTCTGCCGACGGCAAGGTGATGCTGCACCGCCCCGACCAGGGCGCAACCGTTTACCGTTCTGCCGACAATGGCGCCACCTGGACCGCTGTCGAAACCGGTACCCAGACCAACTATTCCCGCATTGTCGCAGACCCCGTGAATCCCGACGTTTTCTACGTGATGGGCGGCATGGGCACCCTTTACAAGTCCACCGACGGCGGCAAGACTTTTGCCGAAGCAGAAGCCCGCTTGCAGAACGAGCAAGCTGGTGAATACTACAACGGCGGCGGACTCATCCGTACCGTTCCCAAGAGAGAAGGACACCTGTGGGTCCCCATGGACCAGTCGCAGGTTTGGCAACCCAAGGGCTTTACTGAATACGGCCTCGCCTATTCCGAAAACGGCGGCAAGAGCTGGAACCGCTGCGAAGGCGCTTCGACCGCAATCGCCGTGGGTATCGGCAAGGCCAAGGAAGGCAGCGATTACGAAACCATCTTTATCTGGGGGGCTGCAAAGTCCGGCGATCCGATCGGCATTTACCGCAGCACCGACAAGTGCAAGACCTTTGAACGCATTAACGACGACATGCACCAGTTCGGCGGTCCGGGTAACGGCAACTTCGTGCAGGGCGACATGAACACCTTCGGCGTCGTATACATGAGCACCGTCGGCCGCGGCACCATCGTAGGCGCTCCCGAAGGCACGGATTTCATTACCAAGCTGAACCGCGTAAACGTTACGGCCAGCACCTTCATGCAGCTCGAAAAGCGCAACCTGCGTGTAAGCGCCCCCACCGACAGCAAGGTTGAAATCTATGCCGCGAACGGCAAGCTTGCCCTGAGTGCAAGCCTCGAAAACGGAAGCTCAGTCAGCCTAAACAAGCTCCCCGTGGGCAAGTACATGGCTCGCCTGAAAGGGGCAAACGGCAAGGTCCTCAACCAGAAGGTCATTACGCTTCGGTAAAAAGATTCTCCATAAATCCAAATACACACAAAAAATCCTCGGCTTCGGCCGAGGATTTTTTCAATCGATTTTGCAGGCAAAACCCGCAAAAAGGGACTATTGGGCGCTAATGGTATAGACTTCGGTAGAATTGGCCTTGATGCTCGTTTCGTCGGTCGCGTTTTCCATGAGCCAAAGGGAGCCCGGGCCAAAAGTCATCTTGACAGAGGCGGCTTCCACGGTAATAATCGGAGCGACTTCAACACGAGTCTTGAACAAAGCCGTACTCATGGAATGGAGCTTGACAACGTTACCCTCAATCTTCCAATCGCCATAAACCGGATAGTCGAGCGGATTCAAAAGCGGGCTGTTGCCGAGATTGACCGAAGGCAGGTCAAATTCGAACTTGCCGTCGTCGGAAAAAATCAACTTGCCCGGACCCGTGGTATAATCAAAATTAGGGATAATTTCGTTGTTGTTGCTCGCATTGGCAATTCCCACAAAAGACCAAGAACCCACCAAGCATTCTGCCGTCACGCCCTTGGAGCATTCTTCGGCCTTCGAGGGCTTGGGGTCGCTGGAAGAATCACCGCAAGCCGTAAACATGGAAACGGCTAGCGCAAACGGAACCAAATACATCTTTTTCATAGAATTTCCTCGTTTTTCATTGAATATAAGTAATTCTTGTTGTAAAAATCAACAACATATTAAAGTTTACAATTATATTTCCTCCATAATAATGGGTTATTTTTATTTTTAAGGGAAATTATTCCCTGTTGTTTGGAGTATATTATGAAAAAATTTCTGTTAGGAGCAGCCTTCGCAATGGCTCTTTCTCAAGTAAACGCAGCCCCGGACCCGAATTTCCATATCTACCTCGCCTTCGGGCAGTCCAACATGGAAGGTCAGGGCGATATCGGTGATCAGGACAAGACGGTTGACGAACGTTTCCAGGTTCTCTGGGCGGCCGACAATGGCTCTTGCTCCGGGAAGACCAAGGGCAAATGGTCTACTGCCGTGCCTCCGCTGGCGCACTGCCAAGGTGCAAAGCTTGGCCCCACGGACTACTTCGGCCGTACCATGGTCGAAAAAACGGATCCCCAGATTAAGGTGGGCGTCATTGTGGTCGCTGTCGCAGGGTGCAGCATCAAGCTGTTCGATAAGGACCAATACAAAAGCTACGCCCAGGGCCAGCAGAGCTGGATGACCCAGCGAATCAACACCTATGGTGGAAATCCTTACGGCCGCCTGATCGAGATGGCCAAGAAGGCCCAGGAAGAAGGCGTTATCAAGGGTATCATTTTCCACCAGGGCGAAACGGATGCCGGTGACGGTAGCTGGCCTTCCAAAGTCAAGGGTGTCTACGACAACATCATCAAGGACTTGGGCCTCGAAAGCGACATTCCGTTCCTTGCGGGCGAAGTGCTGCGCAGCGGTAGCAGTGCCGGCGCGAACCAAAACATCGCGAAACTCCCGCAGCAATCCAAGAACTTCTACGTGGTGTCTTCCGAAGGGTTCAACCAGGCTTTGGGCGACGGCCAGAACGTGCACTTTACCTCACAGGAATACCGCGATTTTGGCAAGCGCTATGCCGAAAAGATGATCGAGGTCCTGGGCGACAAGCTCAAGCCCGCCGCAACCGCCGAATCCAGCAGCAGCGCGGCAGAATCCAGCAGTAGCGAAGTCGCCTCCAGCTCTAGCGAAGCAAAATCCAGCTCCAGCCATAGCCATCACGGAGTTTCTTCTTCGTCAGAGGCAGGCTCTTCGCCGGAATCGTCGTCAGACGCAGGTACGGGCATTGCGCAGGCAAACCACTTTGCGGGCGGGGCGCTTACGGTGAACAAAGCCGGCAATGTGCAGTTGAGCCTTGCCAAGGCAACGCAGCTGACCGTTAAGATTTACTCTAGCCTCGGTAAGGAAGTGCTTGACTTGAGCGGCAACTACACCGGAACAAACACTTTGGTGCTTGCAGGCAGACTCCCGGCCGGGCGCTACGTAGTCAGTGCCCAGGGCGAGGGGTTCAAGGCCACTAAGCCTGTAATGGTAAAATAGCGACGACCGTCAGGTGGCCGCCCTGCACTTGAAACTTGATTTCGAAGCCGGCGAACCTGATGCCGTAAATGCGGTCGGCGGACCTCTGGTACGCGGGCCGCGGGTCTTCGGAAAGCAGCTCCACAAGAGCTGCCTTTTTTTCTGCGGGGAATTTTACGCCGGCGGCACCAGATACTTCAGGGATACCGGCGGCATCGGGCGCAATTTCCGTGCCATCAAGTAACTCCGGCGCTAGATTTTCTGGTGCAAATCCGGTGCCATCAAGAACCGCTTGCGCCTCGGCGGCGAATTCGACTTCGAGCTTTTTAAAGCGCACGGCCTCGGCAAAGCCGCCAGTGGCCTCGGGCACGGAATCGGCGTACGGCAAGTAGGGCTTGATGTCTACGATAGGCGTGCCGTCCATGAGGTCGGCGCCGCTGACCGTAATAGAGGGCGCGCCCTCCCCCGTCAAATTGATTTTTTCGATTTTGACGCAGCTCATGGCCAGGGGATTCGGCCTAAAGCTGCTGCGGGTCGCAAACACGCCCAGCCGCGTATTGCCACCAAGACGGGGCGGGCGTACCGTCGGCTTCCAGGTATCGCGAACGTTCTCCGAAAAAATCCACAAGAGCCACAAATGACTAAAGCCTTCCAGCCCACGCAACGCGTCGGCATTTTTGAATTCCGGCTCAAAGACAATCGTCGAACGCAAATTCTTCAAGAGCCCGCTCTGCCGCGGAATCCCGAACTTATCCGGAAAATCGCTCCTGATGCGGGCAATGACCTTGAAAGTTATCTCATCGAACGATTGCACAGCGAAATAATAGAAAAATTTTACAATCAAAAAAGGTATTCAAACACCTGAAAAAAGCGTGTATATATATGAATAGGGATCCCCTCTGTTCGCTCACGGGAGGCTTTCCCGAAAACAGGAAAATATATGAAAAGAGAAGAATTCGCCAAATTCCTTGGAGAACTCAAGATTGTTAACGATAAAGGACAAGACACCGATGCTTTCATCAAAAAATATGAACATAGGAATGTGTATTTCTACAATGACGGGTGTATCAAGAAGATTCTAGCAAGCGAGAAAAACCTGATTCTCACTACAGATCTCGTAAATGCAGCTCTGAATCTGATTGGGTCCGACCGTATCGAGAACCCCAAGCTTGAAAATCCGTTCATTCCGGGAGAACTCGGGTACCACAATATCGAAACGGACATTATGTTAACGAACGACCGCGGTGAGGGTGTTCCCCGAGACCGTGTTTCCATCGAGGTGCAGCATGTGGGCGGGGACTTATATAAAGGTAGGTTGGTCCTTTATGTGTCGCGTCTTACCAGCAGTATGATAAAGAAGGGAGAACCCTATCGGTTGGACAACTTGAATGTGGTCAGTTTTCAGTTCTTCGATGCTTTTGCAGATTCACCAAATTACCGCCATACGGTGCAGTTGAAGAATCAAGAACAGCGCGTTTATTTTGACCAGCAGACGATAACCTTGATTGAAGTAGCGAAATTCCTGAAAAAAGCCAAGGATTTTGCAAACGATAACAGCCGCCTTGCACAGTGGCTCCGTGCAATCGACACCCTGAACCGCGAAGCCGATTTTAGCGAATTTGCAAACGATCCCGTGTTCAAAGTATTGCAAAATGAGGTAAAATTGTGTAACTTTAGTTCGAGGTACCTTATGCATGTAGATATGAGTGATTTTGACAGGGCTGTAGCAAAGCGCGAAGAAAAAGAAGAAATTGCGAAGGGTTTGCTGAAAGACGGAGTCCCTATGGAAATTATCGTGCGAAATACAGGTCTTTCAGAAGAAGCTATTCGCAAACTTTAACGAAACCTTATGCAACTCTAGGCGGTCAAACGACCGCCTTTTTCATTGGTTTTATTATATTTCGCCCAAAAGTGTTTGGTGGAATTTAATATCTGGAGGTCTTATGAGACATGTCATTGCGAACAGTAGTGTCATCCTGAGCGGAACGAAGTGGAGTCGAAGGATCTTTATCGGTGTTTTATTTGCCGTACTTTGTTTTTTCACTGCATGCGACAGCGGTTCCAGCAGTACTGACCCTGACTCGATTGCGGAAGTTTCGTCCTCTAGTGACGATGACGCAATCTCTTCGAGTTCCGTTACGGACAAAGAAACATCTTCCGGTGGAAGTTCGAAGTCCTCTAGCTCTGAGAAGTCTGGCAATGATTCGCAGAAGAGTTCTAGTTCTGTGAGCGGTAAGAACAGTAGCTCTTCTGAGGATGAGTCGAGTTCTTCTGAAGGTTGCCCATTTAATGGACGAAATGAGGATGGCAGCGCAAATTTAACAGTAAACTGCTGCAATGGCGATACCGCTATAGTCATGAGTGGAAAATATACTCAATACTATACGTGCAGAGATGATTTCTGGCTTAGGGATTCTATTGGTGGACAGGATACTGTAAAGCCCTATATTTCACACCCCAATATGGAAAAACAGTTTTCCTCGAAAATTGATTATGAGACGTTTGTAGATGATCGTGATGGTCAGGAATATAAGATTGTGACCATTAAAAAGCATTTTGATGGGGCTGGAGATGGTGTTGACGAAGAATACACATTCTTTGCTGAAAACCTAAATTACGGAAAGCAAATTATGGCAAATGCGACGGAGTTCAGTGACTCCGTGGTGGAAAAAGTCTGCTACAACGACGACGAATGGTTTTGCGATAACGGCTTTGGCGGTCTCTATACATGGAGCGAGGCCATGAATATTCCTAAAAAATATGACACAGTAGCCGTCGAAAAACTCGATACGACATATTTTGACAATGGCAAATACATTGATCAACACATTCAGGGAATATGCCCGAAGGGGTGGCATATCATGGAAGAAAATGAGTGGCGTTTTTTGGGTGGCGGAGCTATGGTTAATTCAAGAGCTGTTTGGAACGGACAGGATTATTATGGTTTCTCGCTTCTTCCGGTAGGATATTCTTTTCAGGGAAAATTTTATGGGTATGGAGAATTTGCAAGAGCTTGGCTTCCGGCTTTGAGTAAAAAACGAGATGATATGGGAAGGACCGTTTTGACGAGTGATACGGATGCTTATACTCTGTATGATACTGGTCTAGAACGGTATGGCTATCAACCTATCCGCTGCACGAAAGACTATTAAACAAATAGTCTTCTAAAATGCCCTGAGCCCGGGCGTTACGGGCGCGGCGATTGAGCGCCCGTTCGAGGGGGTGCTGGAAGACCCGGCTATGGATTGCTTCGTCGTTTTGCTCCTCGCAATGACGTGCAAGCCGAAGCGAATGTTGTTAGCAAGCGAACGAGCCACGGAATTTTCCGTCTGTGAGCAATAAGCCCCAAGCGTTAAGCGAGGGCGATTGCGAGAGAGAGGCTGTAAAGCCGATCGGTCGCTCCTTGAGCGGGTAACAACATCGCGAAGGCCATACGCATAAGCCGGGGCTGCAAGCAGGGGGAGCCCTCCCCCCTTTTTTTCTATCTTTAAAAGCATACATAAAGGAGACGACAAATGGTCTTAACCGTTTTCATTTTATACCTGTTGATGATGCTTGGCATCGGCTTTTACTTCTCCAAGAAGGCGAACAGCCTGAATGCCTACTACCTCGGCAACCGCGGCATGAACAAATGGGTCGTGGCCATGTCCGCACAGGCCTCCGACATGAGCGGCTGGCTCTTGATGGGCCTCCCGGGCGCTATCTTCGTGAGCGGGTTTTCCGAAGCGTGGATCGGCATCGGCCTCGTGATCGGCACATACCTCAACTGGAAAATCGTGGGCCGCAGGCTCCGCAAGTACAGCCACTTCTGCGGAGACTCCATCACGCTCCCCGACTTCTTTGCGAACCGCTTCCGCGACAACAAGGGAATCATCCGCGTTATCGCCTCCATCTTCATTCTCGCGTTCTTCCTGTTCTACACGGTTTCGGGCTTTGTGGCTAGCGCGAAACTCTTCGGCACCATCTTCGGCATGGACTACACCACGGGCCTTATCATCGGTGCGGTCGTCGTGGTGAGCTACACCTTCATGGGCGGATTTTTCGCCGTTTGCTGGACAGACTTTATCCAGGCGACCATGATGCTCATTGCCGTCATCGCGATTCCCTCGATTATCATGGCCGGTTCGGGCGGTTTTGCTGCGACCATGGACGCCGTGAACGCGCAGAACCCCTACCTGTTGAGCCTGTTCACCAACGCCACCACCGGCAAGTCCATCGGTCTTATCGCCTTGATTTCTAGCCTCGCGTGGGGCCTCGGCTATTTTGGCATGCCGCACATTCTAGTGCGTTTCATGAGCATCAAGAACGCCGAAGACATCAAGTTCTCCCGCCGCGTCGCCATGATCTGGGTCACCATCTGCCTCGGTGCCGCCATCATGATTGCCATCCTCGGACGCTACTACGTAGAAGCGAACAGCATTACCGTCGCCGACCCGGAACGCATCTTCATGGTTCTCTGCCAGACGCTCTGCCACCCGGCTGTCGCCGCCATCCTCATGGCCGCTATCCTTGCCGCCATCATGAGTACCGCCGACTCGCAGCTGCTGGTTTCGGCTTCGGCCTTCAGTAACGACCTTTACAAGCACCTGTTCCGCAAGAACGCGAGCAACAAGGAAGTCATGTGGGTCAGCCGCGGCGTGGTCGTGGTGATTACGCTGATTGCCGTGATTGTCGCCATGCAGGGGGCGCCCAGCGCCGACGGCGCTAAACAGGGCAAGAGCTTCCTGGATGTCGTGATGAGTCTCGTGAGCTTTGCCTGGGGCGGCTTCGGCGCCACCTTCGGCCCGATTATGCTCCTTGCCCTGTTCTGGAAGCGTACCACGCTTCCGGGCGCCATCGCGGGCATGCTCGTGGGCGGCATCACCACCTTCGTGTGGAAGTTCTACCTCTCCGGCTTCTCCGCCGAAATCTTCCAGATCTACGAACTCGTGCCCGGCTTCGTCTTGAGCTTTGCGACCATCGTAATCGTAAGCCTCTGCACCAAGGCCCCCAGCAAAGAAATCATCGAAGAATTTGAACAAGTTGATAAAACAAGATTAAGTGATATGAAACTTTAATTCAGGAGGACAAATGCGTAAGGCGAGAGTCGCAGCCATGCTTGCATGGATATGACCGAGCCTAGCATTTGGTACTTGAGCGAAGCGAAAGTACAATTTGATGCGGTGGAAAACACGCGCCTCTCCGATATGAAGCTGTAATCTAGAACGGGCTTTCGCCCAACAGACGAAATTACAAAAGAGGCCCGCAAATGCGGGCCTTCATTTTATTATCCAGGGATTCACCCTAAATCACTTGTCGTATTCTTAATCGTCGTATTCCGGCGCTTCGAACGAAGTCGGAATGCGCGGCGTACCCTTATCATGATGAACGAACGAGAATCCGCTAATCTTGCCCGTTTCACGGTCAACCGTTCCGGTCTGCAACTGGCCATACATGCTTGCCGTACTGCCCGGATTCAATAACATATTGAAGTCCATCACCATATAGTAGCCGTAAACTTCCCAGGTACCCGACTTAAACTCGACTTGCTTAGTCCCTTCGAACGCTTCCAGTTTTGAGGTTCCGTCGGCTTTCAACGTAAATGTCCAATCGACACCGTCTCTAGTCGCCACCCATTCGCCGACAAAATCTTTGGCATCTTCGTAAGCGTACTCGACATCTTCAACTGTACAATTCAACTTTTCTCCATTGTACGCCGTAATCGCATCGTCGGTGCCCACGGAATAGGTGAACATCGTACGCGAAGACCCCACATAGTAGAGCGGGATCATCAACAGCGTGCTGCGCTGGATATCATAGCGACCGGCATTCCAGTTCACTACTTGGCCATCGATCGACGTTTCATAAATATACGAACTGTCGAAGAACTTGAAGGTCCTCGTAGAATCGCCATCGGCACATTCATAGATTTTCTTCTGAATCGCCTCAGCCTTGGAGACCTTGCTCTTCTGGACAGCGACGCTAGCCTTAATCGCTTCGCTGTAATCGCCACCGTCTACAGAGTACAGAATTTTGTCGTCTTCATCGGCATTGTCGGCTTCTTTGACGACAAACGAAATCTTGAAGCCGGCTTCCATTTTTCCTATAATCTTTTTGACGGCATCGGTTTCACTATACTGCAAGCCGGCTTTGTCTTTTTTAAAGCTCACCACGCCACCTGCAAAATCCGTATAGGTGACCACCCACAATTCGTCCGGAATGCGGAGGGCCAGAACGCCCTGCTTGCTGCCGGTCGACAGGTAGACCGTCTGGTCAAACAGCTTGAGTTCGTAGTTCTTCTGTAAATCGGTGAGTTTCGCAGCGCGAGCCCCTTCCGGAGTTACTACAGAAGAAGACGAAACTTCAGTGGATGAAGATTCCGGCGTTTCGCTAGACGAGGACTTCGGGGATTCGCTCGAAGAAGACTTGTCTTTACTTACGCTAGAAGACGACTTGGAATCTTCCTTAGCTGAAGACGAAGACTTATCGGACGATTTTTCCGAAGAAGAAGACTTCTCCGAAGACTTTTCACTGGACGAGGACTTGTCGCCATCCTTGGACGACGATGACTTGGCGTCGCCCTTTTCGGAAGAAGAAGAGTCATCGCCTTCTTCCATGGAGGAAGAGGATTCTTCGGTAGAAGGGTCCGCAGAAGCGGAAGAGGAATCGTCGCCGCAAGCCGTGAACAGGAATGCCGACGAAATCAAAAGAGCTAAAAATTTATTTTTCATGCCACAAATATAGTTTATATAAAACGCATAATCCATCGATTTCTGCACAACAACAAGTGTATTTTTGATCTGTACAGGCTAATTGATGGTACATTTAGCATTTCGCCTGTACAAAATCCATTTCACAGGTATTTTTTGGAGGTTTTTCCTGAGCAGTACAGGCTTTTTTATGCGTTACATGCTTTTTAGCCTGTACAAGAATGCCGTTTTCCCTCTATTTTACATTAATTTATCCAAAAAGTACAGGCTAATTTGCAGAGTCGACGTCATTTAACCCGTACGGCAGCGAAAAAGCGAGTCCTTTTCGCATTAATTTATTCAAAAAAAGCAAGAAAGTACAGGCCAACTCGCAAAGTCTGCGTCATTTAGCCTGCACCACAACGAATCCTCGGCGTATTTACGGCACTTTTTAGAAAAAATTCCCTCGCCGGGGGGTCCGTCAGGACAAAAAAAGAAACCCCGCCGCTTGGGCAGGGTTCCTAAAAGGTTTCTTAGCGGAAGTGCGGAAAACTAAGTGGCGTCCGCACGACTAACGCTATCTAGAAATCTTACTTGGCGATCACGCGGGCCATTTCGCAAACCTTGTTGCTGTAGCCCCATTCGTTATCGTACCAGGACACAACCTTAACGAAGGTCGGGTCGAGCTGGATACCGGCCTTGGCGTCGAAGATGGAGGTCTTCGGGCAGTTGCGGAAGTCGGTAGAAACAACGGCTTCGTCGGTGTAACCGAGGATGCCCTTGAGTTCGCCTTCAGAAGCTTCCTTCATGGCAGCGCAGATTTCTTCGTAAGTGCAAGCCTTCTTGAGTTCGACAGTCAGGTCAACAACGGACACGTCGGAAGTCGGCACGCGCATAGACATACCGGTGAGCTTGCCGTTGAGCTGCGGGAGAACCTTACCCACGGCCTTAGCAGCACCCGTAGAAGACGGGATGATGTTTTCGAGGATGCCACGGCCACCGCGCCAGTCCTTCTTGGACGGGCCGTCAACGGTCTTCTGAGTAGCGGTTGCAGCGTGAACGGTGGTCATGAGGCCACGGACGATGCCGAACTTTTCATCGAGAACCTTGGAGATCGGGGCAAGGCAGTTGGTGGTGCAGGAAGCGTTGGAGATGATCTTCTGGCCAGCGTAGGTCTTGTGGTTAACACCATAGACGAACATCGGAGTAGCGTCCTTAGACGGAGCAGACATGATGACCTTCTTGGCACCAGCCTTGAGGTGAGCAGAAGCGAGTTCTTCGGTCAGGAAGAAGCCGGTGGATTCCACAACGACGTCAACATCGAGGGCACCCCAAGTGATTGCGGACGGATCCTTTTCGGCGAAGATCTGAATCTTGTTGCCATCGACGATGAGGAAGTTGCCTTCCACCTTGATGTCGTGGTTGAAAGCGCCGTGGACGGAGTCATACTTCAGCATGTAAGCGAGGTAGTCAGCGTCGAGAAGGTCGTTGATACCGACAACCTTGATGTCGTTAGAGAAGTTTTCCACAGCAGCGCGGAACACCATACGGCCGATACGACCGAAACCATTGATACCGAGTTTGAGAGCCATTATTGGATCCTTTTGTTTGTTTGTTGAAATTGCTACCCACCATAGGGTGGTGCGTTCTTGGGCGGAAAGATACAAAAATTTACCTAAACGGACTAGGGTTCTTGTAAAAAAACTTGCTCTTTCAAACCTATCCCGACCGGCATAGGTGGTTCGTGAGCCATAAACGACTTGTATTAACGAGTCGTGTTGGCGAAAGCGAGGCGATATCACAGTTTCTTATACAAATAGAGCCGAGCGGTCTGTCGTGAGCCAAAGAAGACTCATTTTAATGAGTCTTTGGAGGCGAGAGCGAGGCGATATCGTAGGTTCTTACATGAAATAGAGCCGAGCGGTCTGTAAAGGGGGAGGAATCCCCCTGCTTGCAGCCTTGCCTTGTTGTCACCAGCGATAGGGTCCAAGGCAAGTCTTCCAGCACCCCCTCGCCTAGGTGGCTCCGCCCCCTAAAACCCCCGGATTGTAATGTGGAGTGTGGAATGTGAGATGTGGAATGAATTGTCCTCTGTCTTCCCGCACGTAGATGCGGGACCTCCTCTCCCATCCGAGAAAACGCACTCCGCCTTCAAAATTGCCCACGGCTCCAGAAATGTGCTCGTCTCACTCTCACACGACCGTTCGACTTGCGTCTCACTCTCGCTACAGCCCCAGCTTAACGCATGGGGCTTTAAGCTCACATGGATTCGGCCTTCGGCCTCTAATGTTCGCTCAACGACACATTTTCTTCCGCCTTAGGACATGCCCCTCACGCCCTAATTTTATTGTTAAAATTTTGGTAAATTGA
>NZ_MWQL01000033.1:0-16615 GCF_002210325.1 Fibrobacter sp. UWB1 | reverse complement strand
TCCTATTTTTTTACCCCCTTAGAGGAATTTGCGAAAGAAAATATACGTTACCTTTCTAAACTTGGCAATTAAAGATTGCTTCGACTCTGCGAGTCTCGCAATGACGTTTTAAGCAAAAGTCTTTTCGAGAGATTCCAGGATTTCGGACGCTTCGCTAAAGTCATAATCGTCCAGCAATTCCTTCAACTTATGAAGCAAAACTTCCTGGTTCGGCTCAAACGCAATATTTTCAATTCCATCCAGAATACGCTTGCACTGGGTCGAAGAACATGTATCCACAGCATCCTTTAGCGCCTTGACCGCAGCCGAAAGCTTTTGGGCCGCTTCCGGGTCATGCGACTTTTGCACCGTCGTATTCTGTTCCGAGGCAATGTCGGTAAGCACAATCTGCAAATCTTCGATTAGCGCATGCAGTTTTTCTTCGAACACATTGTAATTGCCAAAATTACACTGTTTCTGTTCAAGTTCTGCTTCGAGCGAGGCCGCTAGATTCTGCACATGGGTAGACCCAATCGTTCCGCAAAGGCCCTTGATGGTATGCACAATGCGGGTCGCTTCCTCGTAATGGAATTCTTCGATAAGCGAACGCAAGTTGAAAGATTTTCCACCATAGTCGCGCACAAATCCCTGCAAAATCTTGAGGAACATGTTGCGGTTATTGTTGGCATGGTAAAGTCCCATTTCAGCATCAAAGTCACGCACTTTCTGGAAATACAAGATGAAATTCTTGTCGTCTTGCGACAAATCAGAACCATGTCCATTGCTTGCGTGTGGCGTCTCGGCGGCCACCGGCAAGAATTTCGCCATTTCCTCGTACAAGACCGTCGGATCAATCGGCTTTACAATGTGTGCGTTCATGCCCGCATCTAGGCATTCCTCTGTATCTTTCTGGAAGGCGCGGGCGCTCATGGCCAGAATCGGCACCTTCTTGAAGTATTCATCTTCGCGGGCACGGATTTCCCTAGTGGCGGTAAGGCCATCCATAATCGGCATCTGGATATCCATGAGCACCATGTCGAAAGCGTCTTTCTTGAGCATGTCCAGCGCTTCTTTACCGTTATTTGCAATCATCGCGGTAAGGCCGACGCTATTCAGGAGCGACACCGCCAATTCCTGGTTCATCTGGTTATCTTCGACCAGCAGGATTTTGGCTTCCTTAAAGTAAATCTTGCCCTTTTCCTTCTTTTCGACTTTCTTGTAGGTCAGCGGGTAACTGAACGCTTCTTGCAGGGCGCTCAGGAGCGTGCTAATCTGGAGCGGCTTAGACACGTTGCTGTTAAAGCCCAGACTCTTGGCCGTATTCAGTTCGTTTTCGTCGAAATGAATCGGGTGCATCAACACCTTCGGAATCGACTTCATGTTTTCGGTCAAGCCATGCACAAAGTCAAAGCCATTCAAAATCGGCATGCCGTAATCAACCAGGAACAAATCGTACGGAGCCTCGCCCGCTTCTTCGTGCGCCTGAATCAAATCCAGAGCTTCGTCTACGGAACTCGCTTCCTCGACCACGCAACGCAACTTGTTCAGGTAATGTCTTAAAATAACGCGTAGATTCGCGCAGTCATCTACCAAAAGCACATTCTTATTGGTAAAGCGATCTTCGTTTTTCCACTTGGGCTCCTCGCCCGCCTGCGGTGCAATCGGGAGCGTAATCGTAAAGAAGAATTGCGAACCTTCGCCCGCCACGCTCGAAACCTGGAGTTGCCCGCCCATGAGTTCCACCAACGACTTTGAAATCACAAGTCCGAGACCCGTGCCGCCGTACTTGCGCGTGGTAGAACCGTCAGCCTGCGTAAAGGCGCTGAACAGGCGCGAGAGCTGTTCCGGCGTCATACCGATACCCGTATCCTTGACACAGATATACAGCTTGACCATATTGTTCGCCTGCTGCAAAAGCTTGACACTCAGGGTAATGTCGCCCTTTTCGGTAAACTTGGTCGCATTGTTAATCAGGTTCGTGAAAATCTGCGAAAGCCTGAGCGGGTCACCCATCAAGATTTCAGGAATATCCGGGTCCACATCCACAATCAATTCTATCGGGCGGCCAGCAATACGCACCTCGGCAAGAGCCGCCACTTCGCCAATCACATCTTGCAGCACAAGCTGCGTGATTTCCAAATCCTGCTTTTTCGCCTCAATCTTCGAGAAGTCTAGAATATTGTTGATAATTCCGAGCAAAGACTTTGCCGCATGGCTGATTCGGTCTACAAATCCTCGCTGGTGGTTATCCAGGTTCGTTTCCGAAATCAAGTGCGCCATACCGATAATGGCGTTCATCGGCGTGCGAATTTCATGGCTCATGTTGGCAAGGAATTCACTCTTCGCCTGGGTCGCCTGTTCAGCAATTTCGCGGGCTGCCACCACTTCCGAAATATCAATCATCGAAAGCATGTAGCCCACAACAGTCTCTTGCACCTTCAAGGTACAACCTTCGCCACGGAACCAGGTTTCTTCGGTGCCGTTTTCGGGTTTGAGCATCAAGGAATCTTTCCAGACTTCGTCATTCTGGTAAGACTTGATCATGGCCTGAATCATCGATTCCGGGAGGCCCATGTCTTTCAGTTCATTAATCGAAATTCCGACAAACGAGCGCCATTCCTTGCCCAAGAATTCCGCCAGTTGGCGTGACATATATTTAATATGCAGGTTCTTGTCGAAAATAATCAGGATCGAATGATCGCCCGAAAGCATGATCGTATCCAGAATCGTATCTTTCTGGATTCCGCTCGTTTCATCGTTGATCATGATCAGGAATCGTGTTGCTCCGTTGTCTTCGACAAGCGCCTGGAACGACATGCCCCACCATGCGACTTCCCCGGCAGCATTCTGTACCCGCACAATCGTCTTGCGTTCGCTAGCCAACATCTGACCGCCCATCGCCACGCGGTGCGCGAACTTATTGAACGCATCCGAAGGGAAGAACTTGAACAGGCTCTCTTCTTTCATGTCTTCGCCATTGTTCAAGAAATCAACCACATAGGCGCTGGCGTGCAAAATGTCAAAGTTTTCGTTGGTTAAAATGATGGTAAAGTTGTCACCTTTCCACAAAAGCGTATCGAAAAGCGTACTGGAATTCACGCTGTCATTCAAGTCTCGTTGAATATAGCGACGGAACAGCAAGTGCGAGGCTATGGCCGCAAGCGCGATCAACGCAAAGACAAAGACCGCTACGACGCCAAGAACCGTCGAGGCATTGTTGTCGATACTGGCAGCAATCTTATTATGCTGACTCACGTGGATAATATAGAACGGCAACTGATCCAAAGGAGTCACCATGAAAATCAACTGCTGGTGGTGTTCATTTGTCTTTTCAAAGCGCAAAATTCGCCCACTCATCAAGGTGTCCGAATTGAACTTGTCAGAAACTAGTTGCAACAAGCCTTCGACACTGTCCTGCAAGACTTTTCCGCGATTCGTTTCGTACGGGAAATACGTGAGGAGGTTATCGTTTTCGGTACCCACCAGCATGGTAACGCCGCCTTCTTCCTTGGCAAGCGCACCCATGGCCAGTCTCACCTTGTGAAGATTGATATCTTCGCCGACGGCTCCCTTGAATTTGTGATTGTTGTCCCAAATGGGGTAAGAAAGCGAAATGACTTGGCGGTTGAGGTTCTTGCGAATAGTCGGCCCCGTATAGGCAAGTCCCCTTTTGCGCGATGCCTCTAGATACCAGCTCTTGGTACGAAATTCCGTCTGGTCGCTTTCAAGCTTGATTCCCCGGCCCGAAATAAAGTCGCCGACAGTCGTCCCGTAATAAACGTCTACAATGCCGTCTGCACTTTGAGTCTGCTTGTACAAAATCGGCCTGATTGATTTTTCTTTCGTTACCCCCTGCACGCGCTTGACCGTTGTCAGGAACTTTTCTTCGCGCACCTTCAAAAAGGCTTCGACTTCGGTCTGCACGCGTTCACGGAGGGCGGTTTCCGTATTCGCGACGGCAGAATCCACCAGCATGGAACGCACCGCATGCGAAAAAATAATGACCATCGCCACTGCCGCAAGCAATGTCGGTAGCATGTAAACCACAGAAATGCGGTTACGTAAACGGCGACGTTGGGCGTTCAGCGGGTTACGGGACAAGACCACTCCTTTTTAAGGATTTTCCTTAAAATGATCGTAAATCTCGGGCAACTTGGATTCAAGCGACATAAAGGCGTCAACGACATCGGGGTCAAACTGAGTACCCCTACCACCAAGAATTTCTTTAACAGCAACCTCATGCGGGAAAGCTTCTTTATACGGGCGCTTCGAAACAAGGGCGTCGTACACGTCGGCTACCGACATCAAACGCGCACCCACGGGAATATCGTCCCCCTTGAGCTTGTTCGGGTAACCACCTCCATCAAAGCGCTCATGGTGGTTCAGAATAATATCGGCACAAATCTTGACCAACGGATGGTCCTTGAGTTCACGCGTGGCATTCACCAGCACATCGTAACCCTTTTGGGCATGCGTACTCATGACCGCCCATTCTTCTTCGTCCAGGCGGGCCGGCTTGCGCAATATTTCGTCGGGAATGCCGACTTTGCCAATATCATGTAGCGGAGCTGCCGTCGCATAGTAATCGATATATTCATTGTTCGGAATCGCATCCTTAAAACGCGGATGGTCTCGCAAGGTTTCGGCAAGCATCTGTACCAGCACCTGCGTACGCTTAATGTGGGCTCCCGTTTCGGGGTCGCGGTATTCGGCCAGCGCACCGAGACTCGTCAGCATCACCTTGAGCGTTTTACGCAAATCCAGGGTCTTTTCTTCTACCAGTTCCTGCAAATGGTCACGCTGGTGCTTGAATTCCAACTGATTTTTAATGCGCAATTGCACCAAATTCGGGTGGAACGGTTTGGTAATGTAATCGACTGCACCCAAGTCAAGGCCAGTCTGCTCGCTCTTGGAATCGGCTTTCGCTGTCAAAAACAGCACCGGAGTATTTTCGACCAGCTTTTTTTCGTTCATCTGGCGGAGCGTTTCGTAGCCATCCATTTCTGGCATCATCACGTCAAGCAAAATCAGGTCCGGTTTGACTTTTTCGGTCAAAAACAGGCCTTTTTTGCCATCCAGGGCAACAAAAACGTCATACTCGCCGGATAAAATTCCTTCGAGTACTTCGATATTCGTCTTCGTGTCGTCAATTACCAAAATCTTTGCGCGCTTCCGTTCCATATAACCCTAATATAATGTTTAGTGGTCCAAATAGACCAACTCAACTTATTCCAACTTGGAATATGCCATTTTTTTTGAGAAAAAGCCCTTTTGCAACATTTTTATATGTTTCCCCCCTTACAACATGTGATATAATGTACAAAAGGGGTATGGAAAAAAAGTCAACATTCTTATTAAAATTGACAAAAAAGCCCGCCAAAGTGGAGTTATATTTATAACAGGTCATTAGTCCATCAATTTAGAGGTTCGGAGATTTAAGTATGAAGCGCATTTTACCACTGGCAATCGCTTTAGCAGGGGCTGTTTTTGCACAAGAACCCGTAATAGCCCCGTTTTGGCAAACAGTCTTCTACTATGAAGTCGATTCCAACGCCAACGACCTCTACAACGACTTGAACCTCCCCGATACCATCAGGCAGTATACCCGAGTCCCTGCCACCTGGGAAAGCAGCGATACGCTATTCCTCGGACACGACGGAAAAATCAAGGGCCGTCTCCTTGGCGAAAACAAGGAAGTCACCCTGACGGCGACCATGAAGAACCTTGAATCAGCCTCCGGACAAACCGAAAAGAAGGAATTCACCATCTCAATCCATGGGTTCGAACCGTATTCCAACTATCTTTTCGTGTATTTCCCGGCAAACGACAACGAGAACATCTACTACGCGCTGAGCAACGACGGATTCAACTATACGGCGATGAACGGGGGCAAGCGCGTTGTGGCCGCCGATACGGTGAGCGTCAAGAAGGGACTCCGCGACCCGCACGTGATGCGCGGCCCCGACGGCTGGTTTTACATGGTGAATACCGACATGAAGAGCGCCGAGGGCTGGGCGAGCAACCGCGGCATCGTCATGATGAAGTCCAAGGACCTCATCAACTGGAAGCACAGCACGGTGCATTTCCCGGACCGCTACAAGGGCAAGAACTTCGCGAACGTGACCCGCGTTTGGGCCCCCGAGACCATCTGGGACTACGATCACGAGAACAAGGACGGAAGCAAGGGCCGCCCCCTCGTGTATTTCTCGCTTTTGACCAACGACGGGACCATTGAATTCGATCAGGTGTACTTTGCCTATGCGAACGAGGACTTTACCGACCTCGAGAGCGACCCCATCTTCTACTTCAGCCGCGGAAAATCCACCATCGACATGGACATTGTCTACAACCCGGCCGACAAGTACTACCACGCCTTCTACAAGAACGAGGGCGACGGCGGCATCAGCAAGGTCAGGGCGCTGGAACTCACCAAGGCGAACGGCACTAAGCCTGCCAACTGGTACCGGAAAAAGGACGGCCTGCAGCAAACAACCGAGGCCGTGGAAGGGGCTGGCATCTTCAAACTGATCAACCAGGGAACCTGGATTTTGATGTACGACTGCTACATGAACGGACATTACCAATTCACCAGCAGCACCGACCTCGAAAATTTCACTTTCGTCCAGAATACCGAAATGAAGGGCGCATTCACGCCCCGCCATGGAACGGTCATCCCCATTACGGCGGCAGAAACAGCTGCCCTCATGAAGGCCTTCCCCACTCCGGATTTCGAGCCGAGAGTCATCGAGGAGCCTGATTCTATCGGCATTTGCGATGGCAAGAAGGTCGTTGCCCCGTGCAGCGGCACCAAGATTATCCCCTACAGCAAAGTCAATGACGGCGGCTGGAATGAAACGCTTGACCTGAAGGTCGCGAAGGGCGCTACGGTGCAGTTCGGCCCGCACCCGTGGGACGGTAAAATCTGGAATTGGGAAGGCCCGAACGGATTCAAGTCCACCACCCGCGAGAACACGCTCAAGAATGTGGATGGCGACTTTAGCGGTTACTACACTGTCGTTTACACAAACGAGACCGGCTGCAAGAGCCAAGCCAAAATCAAGATAGTCGTAGACGATCCGGACAAACCGTACAAGGAAGACACGACGACAACCTTCATTTCAAAGGATTTACGCAACAACCGCGCTAATATGCGTTTGAACCGTAATCCGGTTTACTTTGACTTATTGGGCAATAGACTCAAGGCCAAGCCAAGAAACGCGGTTTATATCCAACGATAAAAAAGATGTGTAATGTGTGATGTGTAATGTGTGATGTTAATTAGTCATTTCACATTCCACATTTCACATTAGTCACATTGCTCTGCTGAGCTTGATAAAAGCGTTTACCGGGTCGGCATAATTCCAAATGCCGCCGAGAACAGAGACTCCCTGCACCGGGAGTTTTTTGATTTCGTCTAGCGTTTCGTGATCGATGCCGCCGAACGCGATAATCTGGGGAATTTTAGCGGAATCAGACGACGCAATTGTCGTTAATTTATTTGCAAGCGTTTCGACTCCGTGAGTTTTTACCGGTTCATACACCGACTGAGGCTGAAATACCGGCCCGACAAGCGCCCCGGCCACCCACTGCGGCAACTTTTCCAGCTGGTCCAGACTACGACAAAAGGCAACCGTATTCACGCGTTTCCAGCTTTCAGGAGCATCGCCCAACAAGGAGCCCGCCTCGGCAACGCACCCGCGCACGTCCAGGTGCTCCGCCAAATCGGGAGTCCCCCGCACCCAGATGCGGTCACGGCATTCCATCGGGAGGGCCATGAGCCAGCGTTCGTAATCGCTTTCGGTGGCGTAAGGAGAGCCCCCTCGTCCGCGTTTCTGTAAAATCAGGCGCGAAAGCCCGCGCGAAAATATTTGCTCGATATCGTCAAATTCCGAAGCAAAATCGTCAGGAGATGTCGTAAGCCAAAGCCGCATGGAGTAAATATACAATAAAGAAACACCCCTAGATTTACGCAATTTTTCAAAAAATCCTTGTTCAATTCCCTTTAATCTTTATATTTTTCATCTTGGATTTTACGCTTTTGGCTCCAAATGGGCCGAAAGTGCACTTAAATCAGATTTTTTCGAAAAAACCTAAAAATTGGAGACACACATGGCAAAAAAGATGATTGCGTGTGATGGTAACGAGGCCACCGCTAGCGTAGCGTTTGCTGTTAGCGAAGTTGCGGCTATCTACCCGATTACACCGTCTAGTCCTATGGCTGAGCACGCCGACAACTGGAGTGCTGCAGGCAAGAAGAATATTTGGGGACAGGTTCCCCGCGTGTTTGAAATGCAGTCCGAAGGTGGCGCTGCCGGTACCGTTCACGGAGCGCTCCAGGCCGGTGCTTTGACCACGACCTTCACCGCTTCCCAGGGTCTTCTCTTGATGATCCCGAACATGTACAAGATTGCGGGCGAACTGACCCCCACGGTCTTCCATGTGACTGCCCGTGCCCTTGCCATGCAGGGCCTTTCTATTTTCGGCGACCATTCCGACGTGATGGCCTGCCGCCAGACCGGCTTTGCCATGCTCGCCTCCAGCTGCGTGCAGGAATGCCAGGACCTCGCTCTCGTGGCCCACGCATCCACTCTCGAAAGCCGCGTTCCGTTTATGCACTTCTTTGACGGTTTCCGCACCTCCCACGAAGTGATGAAGATCGAAGCTCTCGAAGACGGCGTTATCCGTAACGTCATCGACGAAAAGTACGTGAAGGCTTGCCGTGAACGCTGCCTCACCCCGGACCGCCCGACCATGCGCGGTACCGCCCAGAACCCGGACGTCTACTTCCAGGGCCGCGAAACGGTGAACCCGTTCTACGCCAAGGTTCCAGAAATTGTCCAGAAGTACATGGACAAGGTTGCAAGCTACACTGGCCGTCAGTACCACATCGTGGACTACGTCGGTGCACCCGACGCCGAACGCGTGATCATTTCCATGGGTTCTTCGACCTGCACCATCGGTGACACCGTCAAGTACCTGAACGGGAAGGGCGAAAAGGTCGGTCTCGTAAACATCCGCCTGTACCGCCCGTTCCCGATGGAAGCCGTGGTTGCAGCCCTCCCGAAGACCGTCAAGAAGATTGCCGTCCTCGACCGCTGCAAGGAACCGGGTTCCGCTGGCGAACCGCTCTTCCAGGACGCCCTGACCGCTATCAGCGAAGCCGTGATGGCTGGCAAGATGGCCATGCCGAAGATGATCGGCGGCCGCTACGGTCTCTCTTCCAAGGAATTCACCCCGGCTATGGTCAAGGCCATCTTCGACGAACTCGCCAAGGCCGACCCGAAGGCTCGCTTCACCGTCGGTATCAACGACGACGTCTGCCACACGAGCCTCACCATCGACCCGAACTTCAAGCTCGAAAGCGACTTCTTCCAGGCTATGTTCTTCGGTCTGGGTTCCGACGGTACCGTGGGTGCCAACAAGAACTCCATCAAGATTATCGGTAACGAAACCGACAACTACGCCCAGGGCTACTTCGTTTACGACTCCAAGAAGTCCGGCTCCATGACCACCTCTCACCTCCGCTTTGGTAAGAGCATCATCGACGCCCCGTACCTGATTGGCGAAAACGAAGCCGACTTCGTGGCATGCCACCACACTCCGCACCTGGAATCCGTGAACATGCTGAAGTACGCGAAGGATGGCGCAACCTTCCTCGTGAATACTCCGCACTCCGCCGACACCGTGTGGGATACCTTCCCGCGTCCGGTGCAGGAAGAAATCATCAAGAAGCACCTCAAGGTGTACGTGATCGATGCTTACGCCGTTGCCGCGAAGACCGGCATGGGCCGCCGCATCAACACCGTGATGCAGACCTGCTTCTTCTCCAAGCTCGGTAACGTGCTCGATGCCGAAACCGCCATCAAGTACATCAAGAAGTACGCCGAAAAGACTTACGCCAAGAAGGGTCAGGAAGTGGTCCAGAAGAACTGGGACGCTATCGACGCCTCTCTTGCTAACCTGTTCGAAGTCAAGGTTCCGTCTGCTGTCACCAGCACCAAGGAATTCCGCGCTCCGATCCACGGCGACGCTCCGAAGTTCGTGAACGAAGTCACCGCAGAAATCATCAAGGGCAACGGCGAACTCCTCCCCGTTTCCAAGATGCCTTGCGACGGCGTGTTCCCGACCGCTACCACCAAGTACGAAAAGCGCGACCTCGCCCTCAACATCCCGTCCTGGAATCCGGACGCTTGCGTGCAGTGCGGCAAGTGCGCCATGGTCTGCCCGCATGCAGCCATCCGCGTGAAGGTTGTGGACGAAACTGCCGTGAAGAACGCTCCGGAAGGCTTCAAGTACACCCCGGCCAAGGGCTTCAAGCTCGAAGGTTCCGACAAGCCGGTGTTCGCTATTTCCGTGTCCAGCTACGACTGTACGGGTTGCGGCGTCTGTACGCAGGCCTGTATCGGTAAGGACAAGGCCGACGAAACCAAGAAGGCCATCAACATGGTGCCGCAGGAACCCATCAAGGTCCAGGAAGGCAAGTGCTGGGACTTCTTCGTCGATCTCCCGGAATTCGACCGCACCAAGGTCAACAAGAGCCTCGTCAAGCAGGCCATGCTCCTCGAACCTCTGTTCGAATTCTCCGGAAGCTGCGCAGGCTGCGGCGAAACCGCTTACGTACGTCTCGTTTCTCAGCTCTTCGGTGACCGCATGGTTGTCGCTAACGCTACGGGTTGCTCCTCCATTTACGGCGGTAACCTCCCGACCACTCCGTGGGCAAAGAACAAGGAAGGCCGCGGTCCGGCATGGGCCAACAGCCTCTTCGAAGACAACGCCGAATTCGGTCTCGGTATGCGTCTCGCTATCACGAAGCATACCAAGCAGGCTCTTAGCCTCCTCGAAGCCGTGAACGTTCCTGCCGAACTCAAGGAAAAGCTCACGACGCAGGAGCAGAATGACGAAGCCGGCATCAAGGCCCAGCGTGAAAACGTCGCCGCCCTGAAGGCAGCCCTCGCCGGTGCTACCGACGACGCATCCGTCAGCCTCCGCGACGAATTCGCCGATTACCTCGTGAAGAAGTCCGTGTGGATCTTCGGTGGTGACGGTTGGGCATACGATATCGGTTACGGTGGTCTCGACCACGTGATGGCAACCGGCGAAAACGTGAACATCTGCGTCCTCGATACCGAAGTGTACTCCAACACCGGTGGACAGGCTTCCAAGGCCACGAACCGTGGCGCAGTCGCCCTCTTCGCTGCGGCCGGTAAGCGCGCTGGCAAGAAGGACCTGGGCCTCATCGCCATGAGCTACAAGAACGTTTACGTGGGCCGTATCGCCCTCGGCGCAAACGACGCTCAGGCTCTGAAGGTTCTCCAGGAAGCAGAAGCACATAATGGTCCGTCGCTGATCATCTGCTACTGCCCCTGCATCAACCACGGTTTCGATCTCAACAGCCAGCTTCAGCACCAGAAGATGGCCGTGGATTCCGGTTACTGGACTCTGCTCCGTTACAACCCGGCTCTCGCCGCCGAAGGAAAGGCTCCGCTTATCCTCGACTCCAAGAAGCCGACGATCCCGGTTGCAGAATACATCTACACCGAAAACCGCTACAAGCAGCTCACCCGTAGCAATCCGGAAGTGGCCAAGAAGCTCGCCGACGACCTCCAGAAGGAAGTCGATGCCCGCTTCGCATTCTATGACGCCATGTCTAAGGATACGGAAGGGTTGATCAGCCTGTAAGAGGTATGAGCACGGTCGCTTCGCTCCCTTCGAGGAGTGAGCGCGGCCCTGCGGGCCTTTGAGCAAAAGATGAGAGTCGAGAGAAATCTTGGCTCTTGTTTTTTTTTATACAAAGGGGGAAGCCTCCCCCTCGGCGACACTGTGTTGCCGCCTCCCCTCTCACCTAGGTGGCTCCGCCCCCTAAGACCCCTGCATTCTGCATAAACCGTTCAAACATTTGTAGGAGCGCTTTTG
The DNA here is from genome assembly GCF_002210325.1 of Fibrobacter sp. UWB1. Classification (NCBI taxonomy): domain Bacteria; kingdom Pseudomonadati; phylum Fibrobacterota; class Fibrobacteria; order Fibrobacterales; family Fibrobacteraceae; genus Fibrobacter; species Fibrobacter sp. UWB1. The sequence goes on along the minus strand of NZ_MWQL01000033.1, from coordinate 4,723 downwards.
CATTTATACAAATGGCTGTCATAATTCCGCAAAAAAAACAACTTTTCTATATTTGTGCCGCCAAAAACAACTTTACACATTTGAAATAAAAAATGAAAAACCATAAATTATTTTTTGTTCTAATTTCGATATTGTCATCTTTTGCAATAGGTTCGATTGTCGAGCCAAATCCATCAAAAATTTTCATCATGATGGATGCCTCTGACTTATGCTCATCAACATCAGATGTTACTTGGGATAATCTAGGCATTAAGAAAAGTCTTTCCACTGGCGATGATTCTTATGTTTATTGTCACTCATATAGTATGACAAAAACACCTTCTGAAGCAGCGAATGAGCTTTTTGTCGGAGATAATTCCGTATTTAATAAAGCAACAACCAATTGGTTTGCAAATACAAAGAATGCGAAGGTCGTTTCATTGAAAAAAAATGGCAAAAAACTTGCCGACATAAAAAAAACAAATCCTGACCTAATCCCCTTTAAATTTGTTATTATTTCGGAAGGTGTTGCAGGTCTTGCAGTTCGTGAATATATTCAAAGCAGCAAATATAAAGGCGAAATTGAAAATGTAATATTTTTCAATACGCCTCATGAAGGTTCGGGTTTTGCTGATCAAGTTCTCTTGAATGGTTCTAGAGAGCTTGATAAAACAAAGTCTATTTCGGATTATACAAAACTAATGGACTATGCAGGAGTTTAATAAGAGGGTAGCATAAGCTACTATATTCATTGCGCAACCCCAAAAAGGTAAAACAATGGCAAAAGTCAACTACAACTCCGAGACAAGGGAACAAGTCATCAAACTGGTCCTGAAAGGCGAAAAGTCCGCAAATCAGATAGCCAAGGAACTCGGAATAGGGCCAAATACGGTCGGTAGGTGGGTAAACGAGTACCGCAAGGAACACAACCTGCCGAGCTATCGCGAGGAACGGCGCATCCGCAAGGTGTCCGTCGAGGAACTCGCCGCCAAGAATAGGGAACTGGAGAAGCTCCTGAAGAAACGCGAAAAGGAACTCGCGGACGAGAAGGAGACGGTAGAGATCCTAAAAAAATCCCTGCACATCTTTATGCGACCACACGACTGAAATGCGAGGCGATACACGTGAACCGCAAGAAATACTCAGTCAGGAAGATGTGCAGAGCCCTAGGAATACCGCAGTGTTCCTACTACCAGTGGTCAAAACAGGAAACGGCAAGGTCCGAACGCAAGGCCCGCGAAGAACGGCTTGTCCAGAAGGTCCGCGACACCTTCGAAGAAAACCACCGCGTGTACGGTTGCCCGAAGATGCTGGCGGCACTCCAAGACAAGGGTGTCGAGGTAAAGGTGTGGAAACTGCGCCGCATCATGCGCGAGAACGGGCTCTATCCAGTCACACTCAGGAAGTGGAAACCCTACCGCAAGGGCAAATGCGACGCCATGTACAGCGAGAACCTGGTGCAGCGTAAGTTCGATCCCGACAGCCTGAACGCCGTCTGGGCCGGCGACATCACCTACGTCAAGACTACGCTTGGCTGGGTGTACCTTGCCGTGGTGTTGGACCTGTGTAACAAGGAGGCGGTGGGCTACGCCGTAAGCAAGAACATCGACACGGAACTTGTCAAGCGCGCGTTGTCCAATGCCATCATGCAACGCGGCCATCACGACGGGCTCATCTTCCATTCCGACCGCGGCGTGCAGTACAGTAGCATGGGTTACCGCACGATGCTCTCGGAGAACGGGATAACGCCCTCGATGAGCGCACCGGGCTGCCCCTACGACAACGCCTGCATGGAAAGCTTCTTCGCAAGCTTCAAGAAGGAGATGGCCTACAGGCGTGACTTCAAGGACATCGAAGACGTGCGGGAGGCCGCTTTCAGGTATATCGAGCTGTTCTACAACCGGAAACGGCTCCATAGTTCGCTGGGATACATGACTCCGGTTGAATATAGGCTGTCAAAACAGGCTGCCTAGACCACAAAGGTATACCACTTAACAAGAAAAAAGGATATATTTAACTTAACCGGTAATGAATATGGTCGTTCATGAACCCACTATTAAAAAACCTACAAATCCAGAATGGAATTGCTACGATGCTGATGGTCCGATAGAAAAGAAACGTAAGAGCGTTCGCGTCTTGGCGAAGGATGCTAAGGCTGGTTCAAATCAGTCAAGTCTCTTGACAATGCTCGCTGAGAATACTGGTGATACACCCATTGAAGGATTTGAAGTTCGTTACTATTATCGGGATGCAAGCGGAAAGCAAGAAGTTGATTACTATAGTAGCCCTTTTGCCGCTACAAATAAGATAAGTGCAGGCGGAGATCTCTACTATGTATCGTTCCTTTATACGAACACCATACTTAATCCTGGAGAAAAAACTGATTTTGGCAATGGCGTAAATTTTGAAATTCACAACCCAGGATGGGGTGTTGGTTTTGATGCAGAAGATGATCCCTCGCATCATGATTTAAATGAAGTAGAACTAATTGAAGCAGATTCTGCTGTCATTCTGGATTTAAATGGAAATCTGCTTTGGGGGTACGCTCCTCAACCACGATTTAGCAGTCAATTTAAGACAAAGGACTCTTATGAAGATTTGATTGATGTCGATGGCGACATAATCTATGTGAATGTGACTGAAAAAGGAACTTATACACTAGAAACGGTAAATGCAATTGGTATGCCCCTTGTCTCTTTGTTCAATGGAATATGGAACGAAGGCGAACATTCTGTTTCAATTTCAAATTACACATTCACACCAGGAAGTTACCTTGTTCTCCGTCGCGGGAATGAGATTCTGTCCTGGGAAATCTTCAGATAGGAGTTCATCATGAATTCGACAACATCATCTAGGTTTCTCCTAGAAAATAAAACAATCATTGCCATGGCTATGATTTGCTCATTCGTTATTATTCTAAATGCCTGCACAACCGACGCGGATGAGGGCTTTGATGCAGCCTCCGTCTGCCCTTCAGAAGGAACGAACATCTATGGCATGCCAAACCGCGGAACGTTTATTGATGAACGTGATGGGCAGGAATATCGATATACGACAATCGGTGACCAGGTTTGGATGGCGCAAAGCTTAAGTTATGAAGCTGCAGGAAGCTTTTGCTATGATAGTTTACCAGAGAATTGTGAAAAATATGGAAGACTCTATCTTGGTAAAAATTTAGATCAATTGTGTCCTGCAGGATGGCGTATGCCAAAATCAAATGATTATGATAATCTCCTAATTACAGTAGATAATAGAATGAACGTTCTCTCCGCAGGATATTGGGAAAATATACAAGATACCATAAATACCAACAAATGCGGGATGTCTTTAAGAGCTGGGGGATTTGCTTATTTAACAGAAAGCCGTAACGAAAACAACGATGTTTCTTTTTGGACAAATGAATCAGACGGTTCTGATTATTTTTATACACTCTATGTTTGTTATAACTACATGAGCGTTTCTTCATTGGGGCATAGCATAGAAACAATGAAGTATTATATCCGTTGTATAAAGGAATAGACTTATGTATAAGAAAATTATCTTTTTGATTGCCCTGATTATATCTCAGCCCTTTGCTTTAACTTTGGAACAGATTAAAACAAACCTTAAGGAATATTATATACCCAAAGATTCCATTGAAGTTCGTTTACGTGTAACGGTTAAAACCTTAACATCCTCTAGCCAAACAGATATGCATATTGTCAATAAAGGCACAAATAAATCCTATATGGAAATCAGAAGTTCTTTTTTAAATCAGCGAAGCATTGTAAATGGCGATAGAATGAAGATTGTTGATTTAGCCACTAGAGAATACAAAATCGTTCACTACAACGGAGAACCACTTAAGGAATATTCATACGGAAACTTTAATCCTCTTGATTCGGGTAAATGGAATGCTCCAAAGTATATTTCTCAAGACTTATATCTTATTGAAGGCGAAGTAGGCTCTTTATTCTATAACAGCAAACGCAACCGCATTGAAAAAATTCATTCCGTCAAGGATAATGCGGATGTATTGACAACATTTGAATATGATGTAAATAATAACCTAAAAAAAATGATTGTATCTGTAGATGTGAATGGAACAGAAACCGTTGTTACTACAGAAATATTTAAAATGCGTAATTCAAAGAATTTCCCTGACAGATTATTTGATTTTTAGAAGAACTACAAACATCTTTTGGAACATTCATTCTCTAATTTTTGCGTTAGGGATAGTGACCCCTTGGGGCCGAGACCGTGGTCTCGGTTTTAGGAGGCGGGCGACGAGCGAAGCGAAGGTGGCCGCCCCTAAACGATGATCCCGGTTGCAGAATACATCTACACCGAAAACCGCTACAAGCAGCTCACCCGTAATAATCCGGAAGTGGCTAGAAAGCTCGCCGACGACCTCCAGAAGGAAGTCGACGCCCGCTACGCATTCTACGATGCGATGTCCAAGGATACGGAAGGGTTGATCAGCCTGTAGGCGAGTAGACAGTAAACAGTAGGCAGTAGACAGGGGTGTCATCCTATATTAATAGGGTGACATTTTTTTATTCTGTTGTAAACTAAAAAAATGGGAGTGGAACGGGTAACCCGACTGTGTCATTTAGGCTTTGAAGCCTGTTCAGGACGAAGGCACCCGCCCCATTCCTTCCCTTAAGCCGGTAGTGTCAAGGGTTTTTCGCAAAAATAGTTTGTTCCAACGGTAGTGTCAAGGGTTTTTCGCAAAAATAGTTTGTTCCAACATCAGATCTAGGCT
>NZ_MWQL01000032.1:0-22117 GCF_002210325.1 Fibrobacter sp. UWB1 | reverse complement strand
ACCGTTTGTGGGGTGGCTCTTTTCGACCGGAACGGTGGCTCCGCATTTTCCGGAAAGGTGGCTCTCTAGCACCGGACTGGTGGCTCAAAGTACGCCGGAATAATCAATCATTCATTAAAAATTCAATAATCGGTACTTTGGATTTTTTTTTCTTTTCGGAACATTTGTGTGTTACAGCGATTTCAATATACAGAGAGTCTCCGTTTGGATTAGTTAGTAAAATGTCCGGCTTAAAGTTTTCGTCCCATTGCTCTTCTTGTGCTGTAGAAAATTTAGGCAGGATTTCAAAATGCTGTGCGGAAATATCTTTTGTACATGGGTACAGCATCCCAAATGGACAGGGGGATTCTTCGCATTTACTAGGACCTGCATACTCTAAAATTAAAGGTTCATCCTTATCTTTACACTTTTTGAATAAATTTAAAAATTTTGCTTTAGCAATTTGATGGAGATATGTTTCTCTGTTACATAGAGTGTCTTCGCCTGGATTATGGGAAAAATAATGCTCGTTATGGTTGCCTAAGTTAGCCTGCATCTGTTTGCCACATCCTAAACATGTGAATATGGTAGTTTCTCTAAGTTTGAGAGTTACATCAGAAATTTCGAAAATGTTCCCATTTTGATCTTTTGCATATTGATATTTGGCCATGCTTTAAATATATAAAACAATTAATGTCAGTAGGTGTCAGTTTCATGTACTATTTTGAGAGGCATTGAGATATTATGTTCTTCTTTATATATTTCCCTAGTACATTGACAATCCACGTGACAACGGCATAGACTTTTGCTAACATCTGTAGTGAAATTGATTCCATTGCAGAAGAATATTGCAAGGTTGTGAAGGCTCCTTCGAAGGTCAAGAACATCTTGCAAAAGATGACTGTCATTGTGAATGTTGACCCGAAGATTAAAGATCAAAGGGTTTCTACGAAATATCCTTACGAGATTATCAACTTTGTCCCGTTTGCCGGTTTTGACAGTGAGTCGGCTGCTGGCTGGTGGCAAGATTATAACCTGGTCAAGCATTTCCGTGCCGATGTTCCGGAAAAGGGAATCCCGAACTATCAGCTTGCGCACTTGAAAAATGTGATGAACGCCCTCGCCGCCCTCTACATCCTCTGCCAGAATCTCTACAAACTCCTCGGCGAATCCGACCTGCAACTGGAACCGTCAAAGCTATTTGAATAACGGAACGGTAATTGCACTGCAAAAATTGAGTGATAGGTTAAATGATAGGATAACGATAGGATTAATGATAGGATAAACACGCTTGATTGTAAAATTTCCTTAGGCACCTTGCCAGCTTTTTAGATATTAGGTACATTAAAGCTGCACGTGGTTCTCTGTCAAATGGAGAACCGCGTCTTTTTTTATTCTGGGGTTGACGCGCCCGTATGGAGGTTGCATGCCAATGCCTATAGATGTCGAGACCCTGTTGAACAGGCTGCGTATCGAAAGTGAGCGGATAGAATTCAAGAGAGGGTGGAACCCGACTGGAATCTACCGCACGATTTGCGCATTCGCCAATGATTTTGAAAATCTAGGCGGTGGGTATATTCTTGTTGGCGTAGAACAGGACGAGAGGGGCGTCGCGAAACGGCCTGTTGTAGGAATAGAAGACTGTGAGATTGACGATATCCTGAAGGATATGGTTGCTTATAACAACAAATTCGATCCATTTTACCAGCCACGGACATTCGTGGAATCTATCGATGGAAAAAAGGTACTTGCAATATGGGTTCCCAGTGGGGCGTATAGGCCTTATGCAGTACCGACCGACATAACGGTCAAGGGAAAATGCGAAAAGGCGTATTACATACGTTCGGGAACAAGTTCTGTTGTTGCGAAGGGGGAATCGCTAGACCAGTTGCGTGATATGGCAAATCGCACGCCCTTCGATGAACGGCCCAACCCAAGTATTGGCCTGACCGATATCTCGATGGTGTTGTTACGCGATTATTTGGCAAAAGTGAATAGTAAATTGGAACAGGATTTATTTAAGCAGCCGCTTGAACAGACACTTGAGCAGATGGATTTGATGACCGGACCGACCGAAAACAGGATGCTCAAGAACGTGGCTGCGATGATGTTCTGCGAGAACCCTGAAAAGTTTTTTAAGTACATGCAGGTGGATGTGGTCGTTTTTCCGGAGGGCCGAATAAGGAATCCGCAACGTTTTATCGAAAAGACGTTCAAGGGGAGTGTGCCCCAGCTGATAAAGCAGACAATGGATTACCTGCGCACAAATATTCTATTTGAAACAGTACAGAAAGTGGCTGGCCGCGCGGAGGCCAAGCGTTTTTGGAACTATCCTTACGAGGCTTTGGAAGAGGCTGTCGTGAATTCGCTTTACCATAGGGATTACAGCCTGTATGAACCGGTGGAAATTTCTATTGAGCCCGACGGAATTGACATCTTGAATTGCCCTGGCCCGGATCACAGTATTCCGATGTCGGCAATCGAGAAGGGTGACTATCTTAAAAGCAGGCGTTACCGTAACCGTCGTCTTGGAGACTTTTTAAAGGAACTTGAGCTTACGGAGGGACGTTCAACTGGTGTCCCAACCATCCAGGAAAAGCTTGCCAATAATGGTTCTCCGCGTGCGACATTTGAAACCACGGAGGACAGGCTGTCGATTCTAATTCATATTCCCGTACACGAAGGCTGCGGGGATGTTGTGGAGATGAATGGTGACAAAATGGCAAAGAAATATGAAATGTCCAATAAAATGTCCAATAAAATGTCCAATAAAGATCAGGATCGTTTAAAGGCACTTGTGGATTATTTGGATACGAATGGTTTTATTGCAAAATCTGAAGCAGCAAAAATTCTGGGTGTTGAAGATAAAACAGCTCAAAGGCTTTTGGTTAAAGCGGTTAAGTTAGGTGTTCTAGTTTCAGAGGGATACAGAAAATCAACGGTTTATAAGTTAAAGTAGGCGAAATAGCCCAATTATTGCCCCATTTTGTTGATGCCAATGAAATAACTTATCTTTTCCTCAGCTTTCCGCCAGCAATAGCCCCTACCTCACAACCTTAACTCTTTTCCCGTTCTTGAGCTGGTGCGTGGTGCCATCGGGGAAGGTGTTTTTGCGGCCGACAAAGGTACCGTCGATGCGGTAGGTTTCAACGGGGGCAACTGTGGCGCGGTTCTGAGCCCGCGGCATAATCCGTTCGGGGTCTTGCCCGCAATTTTCACCTTCGCAGGTGCCGCTGGTGTCCGGTGCGCCCGCCTTTACTGCGATGGAATCTGTCGATACGGTGAAGTTGTCGTAGCGGATAAAGCAGTCGTGGGTGGGGGCCCACTCGGCGCTGCTTCCACCGTGGAATGTGGAGAGGTAGAACTTGTCGACTTTTACGGTGTCGTAGTCGCGAAGCCTGAGGGTATCCACATCTAGCGCGAGTTCGCCGTCAAGCCAGGTTTGTACGCGGCCGTTCTTGTCGCCGTTGCCGGGAGAGGCGATGGTGTTCATGCTTACTTTGTTTACAATGCGGTGCCAGGTGCCGGTGGTGAACTGTTTTTGCGGAATGGTGCCGTTCAAATCCCACTTGAAGTCGTCGCCGTATACGGACTCTTGCCCCATGAAGTAGATGAGCTGCACGGCGTTGCCATCTTTGCGCCACATAATACGCGCGCTCCAGCCGTCGCCGGTTTGGGGCATGGCGTTGCCGGTGTAGCACTTGCCGCCGCATAGGCCGGGGAGCTTGCCGCCCAGCTGGAACTCGAATCCGTCTTCGAAGAATATGTCGTAGGCGCTCCACATGGTGTCGGCGGTTTTCACGAGGGGCTGGATGATTTGCGCGGCGCAGGCGGGGGTGTCGTTGTCGTTCGGGCCCACGCAACCCTTGGGGTATTTGAGCTGCAGTACGTTGCCGTGTTCTTCGCCGTCGTACACGACCTTGGAATTTTCGCCATTGTTCTTGTCCATGGCGTACCACCAGCTTTTGTCGTAGTCGTTACGCTTGAAGTCTTCCTTGGCTTCTGCGTTGCCGTACACGCCGACTTCGCGGTTCTCGAAGTTCACGAACGATACGGTGTCAGAGGCCGTCTGTGCAAATGCGGCCGGAGCAAGCGCGGCGGAGGTGGTAGCCGAGACGGCGAACATCGCCGCAGAAAAAGTGTTACGAATTTTTGCGCTCATACCTTTAAAATAATCTTTTTCGAGGGAGATTAAACTATCTTTTTAATGTATGGCCGATTCACTTGATGAAAAACACAATGAAAATGGCATGAACCTTGCCACAGCCCCCGCTCCCAAGGTTGTCGCAGATGCTGCAGCAGAAGCTCGCAAGGCACGCATCAAGAAGATGCGCGGGTGGCTTTCGCCACGTGATTCCGTAGCCGATGACTTTGGACCCGAAGACGCCGCCCTCTATTACGGCGAAGGGCATTCCGGCTGGAATAGGTAGCGTTTTCGAGACTAAATGTCTTTTCCGCTGCGGGCGCAGAACGCAAGCACAACAAAAGCTCCCGCGACAATCCCGATGAGCGGTAAGTCCGCCTGACTGCGTAGGAACATCTTTAGGAGTTTCACCAGCTGCGATGACATGAACGCATAGCCCGCGCTGCAAAGTACCACGAAAAGTGCAAATCGTCCGAGAAAAGGGACGCTCTTGGTTATCTTCTTGAAATAGGCGTTGATATGCCCACCGTAAATGATGAGCAATGTCGCGACAAGACCCACTGAAATGGAATCCATATGCAAGCGCAAAAAGTTTGCAAACTGATGGATGTATGGCTGCATGGCGTAAATATAAAAAGCCGCCGGCGATTTCCTATTCGCCTAGTCAAGAATGATGGAATTTGGCAGATTGTTGAAAAGAAACGAGAGCTGATATTATAGGGATAAAAAAACTCCCCGCGCATTTTATTTTGCACGGGGGTGTTCTTTTAAGGGAGATCCTTCGACGGAGTTTATCCTGAGCTTGTCGAAGGACTCAGGATGACAGCTCAAAGGCACGAAGTGCCGTGCTCACGCCACAGAGCGCAGCGACCCCAAAGCGCGACCTCATTAATACCTGTAGTGATCCGCCTTGTACGGGCCTTCCACGGGCACGCCGATGTAGTCGGCCTGGGCCTTGGTAAGCGTCGTCAGGTGAACGCCGAGTTTTTCCAAGTGGAGGCGTGCGACCTTTTCGTCGAGGATCTTCGGGAGCGTATAGACGACGCCGCTTTCGTACTTGATGCCTGCGACAGTCTGCTTGCCCTGAGCGTTGAGCCAAAGGTCGATCTGCGCGATGGTCTGGTTCGTGAAGCTTGCACTCATCACGAAGCTCGGGTGGCCTGTTGCACAGCCGAGGTTCAGCAGGCGGCCTTCGGCGAGCACGAGGATGCTGTGACCATCGGGGAAAATCCATTCGTCGTACTGCGGCTTGATTTCGTTACGCTTGATGCCCGGAATCTTCTTGAGGCCGGCCATGTCGATTTCGTTGTCGAAGTGGCCGATGTTACCCACGATGGCGCGGTGCTTCATCTTGCTCATCTGTGCTGCGCTAATGATGCCGGTGTTGCCGGTGGTGGTCACGAAGATGTCGGCGTAGCTAACCACTTCGTCGAGGGTTTTGACTTCGTAGCCTTCCATGGCGGCCTGCAGAGCGCAAATCGGGTCGATTTCGGTGATAATCACGCGAGCGCCCTGACCGCGGAGGGACTGGGCGCAGCCCTTACCCACGTCGCCGTAGCCGCATACCACAGCAATCTTGCCTGCCATCATCACGTCGGTAGCGCGGTTGATGCCGTCGATGAGGGAGTGGCGGCAGCCGTAGAGGTTGTCGAACTTGGACTTGGTCACGGAATCGTTCACGTTGATTGCCGGGAACTTGAGGCGGCCGGCCTGGGCCATCTGGTAAAGGCGATGCACGCCGGTAGTGGTTTCTTCGGAAACGCCGCGGAGAGTTTCGCGGGCGCGGGTCCACTGCTTCGGGTCCTTCTCGAAAATCTTACGGCACGTGGCGAGGAACACGCCCCATTCTTCGCTGTCGGTTGCAGGGTTGAATTCGGGCACCTTGCCGGCATCTTCGAATTCGGCGCCGCAGGTCACGAGCATGGTGGCGTCGCCGCCGTCATCCACGATGAGGTCTGCGGTCTTGCCGTCGGGCCACACGAGGGCGCGGGCGGTGTTTTCCCAGTATTCTTCAAGCGTTTCGCCCTTCCAGGCGAACACGGGCACGCCCTGCGGATTTTCCACAGTGCCCTTCTTGCCGACCACGACGGCGGCGGCAGCGTTGTCCTGCGTGCTGAAGATGTTGCAGCTCACCCAGCGCACGTCGGCACCGAGGTCCACGAGCGTTTCGATGAGGATAGCGGTCTGCACCGTCATGTGGAGGCTACCCATAATACGGGCGCCAGCGAGCGGCTTCTTGCCTGCATATTCCTTGCGCAGCGCCATCAGGCCCGGCATTTCGGTTTCGGCGAGGTCGAGTTCCTTGCGGCCTTCCACTGCAAGGTTGATATCCTTAATTTTGTATTCCATGTTATATCCTTTTTAAAAATCCTTATTTATGCATAAATATAGTTATATGCATAAAACATGTCAACGGCCCCGGTAATAAAAAATCCCCGACCGGGGTCGGGGGTAAGTCTTGCGGACCAATCTTATTAAATAGGCTGGTTATTCGATAGTCAGAATGTCGCAGAACCCGGTCACTTCGAAAATTTCCTTGATTTCGGAGCTTGCGTTCTTCACGACCATGGAACCTTGCTTGTTCATCACCTTCTGGGCCATCAGCAGAATGCGCAGTCCTGCCGAAGAGATATAGTCCAGGCTCTTGAAATCGAACACCAGCGACTTCACGCCGTCAAGCTTGCCCTGGATTTCGGCATCGAGCTGCGGAGCAGTCAAGGTATCCAGTCTTCCTTTGAGAGCAATGGTCAAAGAATCGTTATCGTTAGTCTTTGTAATCTGCATGGTTAATCCTTCTTTCTCTTAGAAATTTAAAAAAGTTTACAGAATATTACAAGGTTTTTGTGATGGCGAGTTCGTTATTTTCACCATTTCTGCGGTAACTCACGCTATCCATCGTCTTTTTCACAATGAAAATTCCGAGTCCGCCGATTTCACGTTCTTCGGCCGGAAGCGTTATGTCGGGATCGGCCTGCTTAATCGGGTCGTAGGGTTTGCCGTTGTCGATAAAGGTGAGCCTTGCGGTAAGGGTCGCCTTTCTGACTTCCACGATCAAGGTCACGCGGGTTGCGCCCGAGAACTTCACGATGTTGCTGTAGATTTCGTCGATAGCGATGTTGATCTGCATCTGCGACTTCATGGAACCGTCCATGGGCGCAAGAATTCCTTCGACGAACGCGGTCAATATGTCCTGGTTTTCGGGGATTACGTCCACTATCTTTTCATAACGCTCCCAAGCGTCTTGCATTTGCATTTTCTTTGCTCCATCCATTGGTGTCAAGATGTCTTCTACAAACGATTTGAGTTCACCCTTGTTGTTGCCCGAAACGTCAATCGTTTTTTCGTAGCGTTCCCACACGGGTTCGTCGCTTCCGTTGAATTTGACGGCGAGCATGGTGATGTCGTCGAATTGAGGAACATCCTGTACGAATTTGTCGATTTCTTTTTTGACAAAGGTACATGTATTGGCGGTGTCCAAGTCGCCGCTTTTCTTAATTGTTTCGAGCAGCCTGTCGTCTCCGAACAGTTTGTTCTCGCTGTTGGTTGCTTCGGTCACGCCATCGGTGTAAAGGAACAGGGTGTCGCCTTTTTTCATTTCATAAGACTGCTGCTTGTAAACGGTGTCTTCCATGGCGGCCATCACGAGCCCTGCCTTACTGGGAATAAATTCCACGGAGCCGTCCTTGTGTCGGATTGCAGGCGGGTTGTGGCCCGCCGAGGCAAAGTCAATATGTCCTGTACGCAGGTCGATAATGCCTGCCCAGACCGTTACGAACATGTTCAGCCGGTTGCGCTTGGCGAGAGCGTAGTTGGTTTTATTGAAAGCGTCAACGACAGACTTCAAGTTCTTGGTCATGGTGCGGAGGATTATTCGCGCGACCATCATGAACAGGGCTGCGGCAACGCCCTTGCCGGACACGTCGCCAATCACTACGCACAAATGATCGTTATCAATTTTAAAGAAGTCGTAGAAGTCGCCGCCCACTTCCTTGGCCGGTAGCAGGAACGGGGCCAGTTCATGTCGGTCATCATCAGAATTTTCATCTCGTTCTTCGCCGGGGAGCATCGAGAGCTGAATGTTTCTTGCAAGGTCCAATTCGCGCTCGATGCGCTTCATGTCTTTTTGCTTTTCGATGTTGTCCTTAAGTTCGGTGAGCATATTCGAAAATGCCCATGCAAATTCTGCAACCTCGTCGCGGCCTTTCATTTTTGGAATGGCGACGTCGAAGTTTCCGCGCCCTAATTTTCTTGCCGCCAAGGCCAGTTCCTTCAGCGGTTTTGCCACGCGGAAAGAAATCAGCAAGATAATCACGAATATGATACCGTAGCCGCCGAGAGCCATCAGCAGGAATAGCCTGCGCATGGCGCTCTGGTCTTTCAGGTATTTCTGAATGGGCCACACGACCATGAATGTCCAGTTGGTCGAATTGATGGTGGTGTAGTAAATGGCCGATTCTTCGCCGTCGGCAACCGTACCGATAAACAGCCCGCTGCTGTCGCGGCCTTTGCGGTCAAAATCGATTAGCTTCTGTCCGCGCTTTTCCCTTACAATAATGTCGCGGTTTCTTTTTCCTTGGGCAAGTTCCTTGGGGTACGCCACAGCCAAGTTCTTGGCGGTGGTAACCAAGGCGTATCCGGAGTTCGAAACAGGAATCGATCCGATTTCTTCTTTCAGGAATTCGATGGACATGTCAACGGCAAGCACGCCGACTAGCACGTCTTCGCCATTCTTGTCTTTCTTGAAAAGGGGAACGGTGTAGACGGCGATCGGTTCCGGAACAAATTCACCGATGAACGGTTCCTGCCAGCGCGATGTCTTGCCGTCCCTGGTGCTGGCGTACCATTCCTTGTCTTGGTAATTGGCGCCGGTCACGAGCTTGGTATCGGTGTGATTGAAGCGGGCGAGCCTCATGTATTCACCCTTCGGTGTTTCAGGGCCCATGCCCGGTTCGTAGGCGACTACCACGGCGACCACTTGGGGCACCAGGTTGCGGGCGTTAAAGAGCGACTGCAGCAAAAAGTCGTCCATGTCGCTTTTGGTCATGGGGTGATCGGTCAGTTTGTGCGACAAGTCCTCGCCAATGAGCTTGCTTGCGTTAAAGAGCTTGTCGATGTAGTTCACGTTGGCGCGGCTGGTCTCTTCACCGTTTTCGACAGTCATCTTGTTTAGCATGTTCTGAGTCTTGTAACTCATGATGCCAAAAATCAGGCCGAATACGATTGTGATGGCGGCCAAAATCATCAAGGATTGCTTAAAAGCGAGCCCGCGGAAATTAAATCCCATATATTCCTCTCTTCTTATTGTTTAATAATATATGTAATTTTCTGTCTTTTTTGCCTTTTTTTCTTGAAATTCCGCCTTATTTCATTTTTTGGAATCCGAAATGGGGTTACGAACTTATTATATTTATGTTCCCTAGACTTTACGCTGTGGAAATGCGGTACTTTCCGTAAAAGAAGCACGTGGGTTCGGAAGCGTCCATACTTTTGGAAAGCTTCTTAGGGACGTCCAACAAGTTTTGCTTACTTTTAGGAGCTTTAATGGCAAATAAGTGCAAGCGCGGAATTTTGATTAGTAAGACCCCTTACGAAAAACGTATCGCCATCATGGAAGACGGCGAACTCGTTGAACTTGTCGTCGAGGGTGTATCTTCTAATCGAGTTCTGGGCAATATTTATAAGGGCGTGGTCCAGAAGGTGCTTCCGGCACTCAAGGCTGCGTTCATTGATATTGGCCTTGAAAAGGCAGGCTTTTTGCATCAAGAAGACGCCATGGACAGAAACGAACTCCTCCGCCGCGAATATGGCGATGATGACGACGAGGACGGTTCTTCCAAGGAAGTCTCGATTGACGAAATTCTGCAAGAAGGCCAAGAAATCATGGTTCAGGTGGTCAAGGAACCGATTAGCACCAAGGGTGCCCGTCTGACCACGCACCTGAGCTTTGCAGGTCGTTTCCTCGTGTGCATGCCGGGCACCAACTTCATTGGGGTGTCCAAGCGTGAACGCGACCCGGCCAAGCGCCGCGAATTCAAGAAGGTGGTCCGCCGCCTCAAGGGTCGCGACGTGGGCTACATCGTTCGTACCAACGGTCTGAACGAATCCGAATTCGAAATCAACAAGCAGATGCGCGAACTCGAAAGCAAGTGGGAACAGACGAAGTACAACTTCGAAAACCAGCCTGCCGAAACCTGCATCTACGAAGAATCCGATTCGATTGAACAGACTGTGCGCGAATACTTCAGCGATAACACCGACTACGTGTATATCGACAACCGCGACGAATACTTTGCCCTGCGCGAATACCTCAAGGTGCTCTCGCCGGACAAGCTCGACAAGGTGAAGCTCTGGAGCTCTAACGAAAGCCTGTTCGAATACTTCAAGATCGAAAACGACTACGCCCGTTCCCTGCAGCGCCAGGTACCGCTCCCGCGTGGTGGTAACCTCGTCATCGAACAGACCGAAGCACTCGTCTCTATCGACGTGAACACCGGTCCCAAGGTGCACGGCAAGGACCAGGGCAAGATCATCCTCGAAACCAACATCGACGCCTGCTACGAAATCGCAAAGCAGCTTAGGCTCCGCGATGTGGGTGGCCTGATCATTATCGACTTTATCGATATGGAATCCGAAGAAGACAACGAAAAGGTCTACCAGGAATTCCGCAAGGCAATCCGCCGCGACAAGGCCCCGATCAGCCCCGCTCCCATCAGCCAGTTTGGCCTCATGGAAGTCACCCGTAAGCGCGTCCGCGTGAACCTGATGACTGAAAAGACCGAACGCTGCCCGGTGTGCGACGGCGATGGCCGCATTGCAACGCTCGAATCCACGCTCGGCATGATCGACCGCTGGATGGCTCGCGCCAAGGCCAAGGGCAAGCTCCGCGAAGTGACCCTCGTGGTAAGCGCCCAGGTGATCGACGTGCTCTGCAAGGACCACAACCGCATGTTCAACTACTTGGAATACAAGCATGGCATGAGCATCAGCCTGGTGGAAGACGAACACGCCCACATCAATCAGTTCTGGTTCTACGACAAGAACAACGAAGACATTACCGACCTCTACAAGTTCGTGTAACCCATTTGTCATTCCGGCCTCCGAGCCGGAATCAGCAATTAAACAAGACCGCTCAACCGAGCGGCCTTGTTTTATGTGACAAAACGGTTATGAAAGGACGCTTACAAGCGGATAAGATTGAATGGTTGCCAAAATCAGTTTTTTACACAACGGATTGTCATTTTGGCTCTGTTTATTCCAAATGAAATTTCATTTGAACTAAACCAACTGCAATAAGAAGAACTCAAATCCTTGGCGGTGGAAGTCCAATAAACGGAAGTTACATATACAACTTCAAGATCTCCGTTTTCAAGCAACGCACCCGCAGGTAAAGAGTTGAATCCACAGTTATCGGAACCAGGTGTGTAGTGTTCCCCAAAGCTTTTGAAACTATTTAATCTAGAAACGGCTTTTGCTCCTTCACCCATATTATTGGCTAATGCACTCCATTCGTCTACAGACGGAACATGCCACCCTGTGGGGCAAATCGTATCCAATAATTCCTGGTCAAATAAATCGAACCACTCGCCATTTACATGCAACGAATAAAATCTTCCAAAAGTGTCGCAGAACCCTTCAATTTTGTCATAGCACAAGCTATAAGGCGCATCGAATTTCAGGTTTTCGGCCATCCATACCTGGTTGCCGATAGTTGTGTACTTATAAACTTGACCATCGCGAGCATCGGTAAAGGTGCCACGGTTCGGTTCTCCGTAAGCGTTCATACCATCTGCCGGGCAAACAACCGTCGCATCGAAGGTGTCAATGGGCTCTTCGGGCGCGGAGGAACCGTCGTCACAGGCGGAAAACAGTGCGGCCAAAAAAAGAGCGCTCCAAAATTTCGTTTGGTAATTCATTAATCTTTTATGCAACGAATGGACATTCTATGTTGATTCGTCCAAAAATAAATTCCTTCAGGATTAAATGCACATTCCTCGGCGGTTTTCATGCTACGGGCTGTTGATGTCCAATAAATAGACAATCTATATTCTCCAGAAATATCCCCATTTGAAAGCCAATATCCGGCTGGTTTTGAATTAAATCCGCAATCGTCCGAACCAGTTCTGCCATTTTCTCCGAAACTTGTTGAACTATATAATCTGTAGATCGCTTTTGCACCACCCCCCATAGAGATTGACAATAACGTCCACTCGTCTACAGACGGAACATGCCACCCTGCGGGGCAAATCGTATCCAATAATTCCTGGTCAAAGAAATCAAACCACTCACCATTCTCGTGAAGTGAATAGAATCTTCCAAACGTGTCGCAAAAGCCTTCGATTTTGTTGTAGCATAGGCTATAGGGCGCATCAAACTTCAGGTTCTCGGACATCCATACTTGGTTGCCGATAGTCGTGTACTTATAAACCTGACCATCGCGGGCATCGGTAAAGGTTCCACGGTTCGGTTCTCCATAGGCATTCATACCGTCTGCCGGGCAAACCACCGCCGCATCGAAGGTGTCAACGGGCTCCTCGGGCGCGGATGAACCGTCGTCACAGGCGGAAAACAATAGTGCGAGGAATGCTGTATAAACAAATGAGAAGCCAGATTTATCTTTCATAAAGGGAACCTTCCGATTAATTGCTTGTCTTGTTTAAAAATAGTAACTTTCGTCATTCATGACATTTGTAATGTCATTTTATCTTAAAGAAGATCAATTGCATTTTGTACGAAATTTTTATATTTTGACAAACTAATAAAATGTGAAATTATTATGTGTGAAACGAAAAAGATAGTTTACATTCTGTTGGCGTTGGCGGTATGTTCCTTTAGCGCTGTAGTCAGTCCATCGCAATCTTCTCTTGCTATATTGCTGGATGCGTCTGGCTTGTGCAAAGAGGAATCTCCCGATTCCTGGAACAAAATGCAGATGGATAGGTTCTTGAAAGAATACGGTTTCTACGGAAATGCAAATTCTGTTCATTGTCACTCCTATGATGCCTCTATGAGCCCTGCGGAGGCTGCAGATAGCCTTTTCAAGGGGCAAAAATCAGTATTTAATGAAGCTTTGAGTAAATGGGCTAAAAGCGCAGGCCCCCTGAGTTCAGAAATGACTCCGACCAGGTTTGTTATTGTTGCAGAAGGCATTGCTGGTCTTGCTGTTCGCGAGTATATCCAGAGTAAGGATTATCAAGGAGAGATAGATAATGTTATTTTCTTTAATACGCCACATGAGGGAACAGGTTTTGCGGACCAGGCCTTGTTAAACGAGTCTTCCGTTTTAAACAAGTCTAAATCTGTGGCTGATTATAGTGATATCATTCCGTTGGCGCTGGCGGTATATCTTGTGGGTGGCGGAGATGCCGTGGAAAACTTGATGATGTCGCTTCTTAAGGAAGCCGTTCTTGGAATGGCCCAAGATGCAGGAAATATAAAAGAGAACTTCAAGGGATATTTTGAAGACAAGGAAAACTCCTACAAGTCCTTGCTGTATCTTGCCCAGGATTTAGATTTGACAGATAGTGCGTATAATGATGTAAAAAAGAAGGCTAAAGAAAAAGGACTGGAGTTAAACGATTTTGCCGGAAGTACGCAATTGCTTAACTCTTATTCCAAATTGAATTCGTTTGATCATCCGGCGTACAATAACGTTTATTCATACGGACTTCCGACAATAGGCAATGGCCGGCGAACATTGGCCGATTTTGCTGATCAGGCTAAAAACC
The DNA here is from genome assembly GCF_002210325.1 of Fibrobacter sp. UWB1. NCBI lineage: Bacteria > Pseudomonadati > Fibrobacterota > Fibrobacteria > Fibrobacterales > Fibrobacteraceae > Fibrobacter > Fibrobacter sp. UWB1. The sequence goes on along the minus strand of NZ_MWQL01000032.1, from coordinate 8,269 downwards.
ATGTTGACAAAAAGCGATTGCAGAAAGTTCTTACGGAATCGGTTGTGAGTACGCTTAATGAAAAAGGAAAGAATATTGAGGACGAAGCAAAGAAAGAAATAGATGGAATTATTTCGAAAGCCCTAGAGGGCGATTTTGCATCAGACATGATGCAGACGGCGAATGAAATTGCGTCAAGGTATAATATCGCCGTAGGCCAGATTTCTGAATGTATTCGAGATGTATCTACTTTGAGCAAATTGAAGTTCAATAAAGAAAATTTGTCAAAATCCGTATTGACAGTGATACGTATAGCAAATAAATACTTGCCAGAAAAATATAAGTCGGAACTATATTCGACCTTTATTGATGAATATTCCGAAAAAATTTCAGAACTTCGCGAAAGTGCGCAGTCTATTAAGGGCGAGCTAAAAAAGGGAATGGACTTGGTTTCCAGCAATCTCTCCAACTATGCAATCAATTTCTTTGACGAAGGAACGTTTGATGTTCCCGCCTTTAGTGCTATTGGAAAAAATGTCCAGGCTTTCAAGGAATCAAGCGTCTTCAGTAAAGGGTATTCTTTAAGTGGTTATGTTCAGGAGAAAGCGTCAGATTATTCGGAATTGAATGCTTACATGAGGGACGTCTCAAAAGTTGGGGAGCTGGAGCAAATAAGGCAGGATATAGACGAGGGACTTAAATATGGCTGTTTGGCGGCTAATATTGCTACACCGGCTGCGGAAAAGGCTTGCCGTGCTGCTCAATTCATGGCGAACGTGGCCTTGATAGCAGATATTTCCTCAAAAATAGAAAGTGCTGTAAAAAAAGTAAGTTCTTTAAAAACCGTCAAGAACGTTGCCATAAAGCAATCCATGGAACGGGCGCAGAAGTGTTCCTGGCATAATCATGAGGGAGTTTCTCATGATATTGTGTGTTCTGATGTGGAGAGTATGTTGTTTGGAGTTCCCGTTGTATCCTTGCAGAGCGTGCGAAGGGTTGATGGGCCTGCAGAATATATTGTTCCCTTGGCGTTATACAGGACGTTCAGCGAAGTCAAGAGTTATAATGATATTTCTGGAGACTCTATTCCTTATGGCTACCAGTTCCCTATATCGGAATTTGCTGAAATCAGCCGTAATTCTTTGACTAATAGCAGCACTGTGATGGTTAAAGATGTCCAATATGAACAAAAGGGCGGCTTTACTTATAAGAACGCTAAATATGCGGCGTTAGATGCGTTTACGGTAAGGAATTTTATTGAAGAGTACCGATTTGTAATAGACGATTTTCAGCCGGATGAATTACGCTTGATTAAGCTGGATTTCAACGCACGGATGCAGATTGCATTTGAACGCGACGGAGACCGTTGGTATATCTATCGTGGGAAAAATAACAATTGGGGCTCATTTGCTATCGATACATTGTTTGAATCGCCGGTTCAAAAAGACGGAGTGTTTGTGTTCCGGCCTAAGGATGTCTTGAATAGGGGTGTTGTCGATGCGAAGGACAGTATATTGCTTAGTGCAATCCAGGAAGATGGTGCAAACAGTGTCAATATTTATGTTGTCAACAAGGTTGGCAAGGCCAACAACCAGCGGATTATATTTAAGTTCCAGGCGGTTGATTACATAATGGACGAAGGGTGGCCCAGATCCTTTGAACGGGTATCTAGAATGGATACGGTGGATTTCTATTCGAATGACTGGGGATATGGGGCTTCGTTGGGAAAATATCGCCTGATTGTATCAGATTCGCTGAATAAAGACACTGTTCAGGTGTTTGTGGATAGCTTGCTGGATAGCTTGCCTGGTAATGGCGTACGATATAGGTTCTGGGCGGACTTGTCGCCTGTATGGAAGAAACATCCACTGAAGGATGCTGTTTATACTCTTAAATGGGATCTTGGCTTTAAGGTGAAAACTTTGAAGGATGATGGCTCGATAGGAGAACAGGATGTAATATATAACCCGCAGGTTGTTGTATGGGGGGATACCTCCGCACCGAAGTTGGTCTTTGATTCCGTTTTTGCTCCGCAGGTTGTCTCGTCGAATCAAGATGTTATTGCCTATGTGTTGAACATGGATTCATTGGACAATCGTTCATTGCGTGGTATACGTAGCTTTATGGTTCGTAAAAACACGAAGGATATGGTGCAACTTCTTAATAGCGCTCATCAAGGAGAATCTTCCTATGGAATCGGATGGAACGGCAATCTTGTTTCGTGGAGTGGTCTGGTAGACTTGTATGTGCAGGCGTACGACTTTGCAAATCCGGACAGCTTGATGATGGACACACTTTCGCATGTCGTAGAGGATAGTGCCAAGAGTTCGTGGTCACTTGTGATGGTGGGCGATACGAGCTTTAAGCCGGGAATCAATGGGGTGTCTATACACAAGACGATCCTTGTTGATAATGAAACTCCGCAGGTTATCAATGAGGGCGTAACCGTCAAGGAATCGCTAGATTCGACTTTGCCGGTATTTTCCAAACAGAAAACTGGATCTCAGATTCTCTTGAACGCGACGGACACCTTGGTTGTATCCTTTGATATTGATGAAAACCTGTTAGGGCGGGATTCTGAAACGGTAGTTGTAGAATTAGTTTTTAAGGATTCACTTGGTAGCGGTGATGTAAAGTCAAAAAGATTCCTCTCGGATTTTGTGGTGACAAAATCATTGAGGCGATTTGTTTTTGAAGAACCTGATATTAACAGGCTTGAAGACGGTACCTACGATTTGAAGGTGAATCTTACCGATGAAGCGGGTAACAAGAGTTCCAAACGGATTGTTGACAAGTTGCGTGTAGACAGAACTCCTCCGCAGGTACGCGGTATAACTCTTGGTGATGTTGCGTATGGAAATGTGGCTGAATTAAGAAATGGTACGGCTCATCTGATGCAAAGTCTAGACGATGCGAGAAACCGCTCTGACCTAGCGTGCTATGTAAAAGTGGATGTTGATAATAAGGAAGGAAAATGGATAGGTCCTGTTGCAGAAACGACAAGCAAGGACGGTCAGAATTCCAACTATGAGTTTGACTATAGGAGTGCCGTCTCGGATACGAGTGATGGCTTCTGGTACGTTTATTTCGGGTGCTTTGACGGAGCCGGGAATTTTGGAAAGAACATGAATTTTTTGGGAAAGGGGACCCGCTATCCGGAAATTACCTATCCCAAAGGTGGTTCTGATTATTATACGGGTCGAATCCTGATTAAGGGTGTTGCCCCGAATCCCGAAGTTCATGGTAACGACAATAATGGGGAATTCCGTATTTTTTGGAAAAAACAAGGCGTGGATACGGCGTGGTCAGAGAAAGGCGTTGAGTACTTGGTATATGATAGGAGCCTTTTGCCTTCGGAAAGGGATCTTGCCGTATGGAACTTGGACGAATTGGACAAGGGTAGCTATGTCTTGAGACTTTCTGTAAGGAGCTGCGATAGCTGCAAATGGATTTCCAGTGATCGTATTGTTTCTGTAGATGACTTCGTGTTACCGGATTCGGCGGATTCCCCGAAGTTGGTGATTGTTCCGCCAGTTGGAAGCCATGTGGCTGGTCATGTCAAGGATGTTTCTGTCGAATTGCAGAATGTCCCGGATACATCTGAATGGGTAGTAAAGGCTTTTATCGAAGCATCGTCCCCGAAGGATACTTCTGTTTATGTACGGACTGTTGAAAAGACTTTTGATCCAATGATGGTTTCTCCATTTAGAACTCCTGCAGTAGCTTCGGATACGGGACTTTCCATTTGGCAGGAAAATGATGGTGATAAATGGCATGTCCGTTATGTAGGAAATGCCCATGGTGTAAAAATGGGGGCGGATTCAACTGGTTTAAGGAGAACGCCTTGTTTGGCGATTCGATATGTCGATAAGGAAATTGACTGGCTTTCTACATTGGAGCCCGATTCTGTAAAATATTTGGGTTTCGTCATGGATAGTGTGAAGGTCCAGAATGAGTATGTAGATGTGGTTATTCCCCGTTATAATACAACCAAAATCTGGAATGTAGGGGCGGATAGTGTTCACTTGATCTTTAAGACGGCTCATCCCTTTACGGTTGATGCCTCCACGATTGATTCGGTAATGTTCAGGGATACGCTTTCTCCGGTTGTTTATATCCATCCAGAAAAATACAAGGCTCATGTTGCCTGGAACGGCTTGGTGAATGGCGCCGTTCCCAGTGGCAGCCTTGCAAAGGTAAACGTGGTTGCCTACGAAAAAGGAAACGAAAGAAATATTGTCAGCGGTAGTGAGTCCTGGTACCTAGAATACGAAAAAACGGGAATCGAGTTTTCTTCCAATAACCTGGAGAAATATTACATCAACTTCTTGGGCTCGGGCTCGGATTCGGCTGCGATAAGAATGGCTGATTATGGATTCCAGTTCAAATTGACGGGTCGCTCTGCGTATGTGACTGCTAAAATTCTTGATTCTGCAAACGGGGAAGTGTGTACGCTGTTGGATAGTGAACTTGTCGTGGCGACAACTGCAAACCAATGGAAGACTCTTCGGTGGAATGGTGAAAAAGAGGACCATTTTTACAAGGAAGGTTCATACAATGTTCATGTTCTTGTAGAAAACGAGACTGGGGTAATTATAGATACGCTGTACCCATTTGAAGTAAGTTTGGGCGAAAATATTAAGGAAGCTAGAATTGATTCGGTGGGTCGTATTGCCGAATTGCAGATGGATGAAGCGTTCCGAGACTCCAATGGGGAATACCGTTATGTGGGACGGCCTGACTATTTGCTTAAAGCAAGCATCAGCGCTACAGTGTTGCAGGAAAATGAAAGAACGATTGATTACGAGTGGGACATTTATGGATTACAACATCCCTTGAGGTACAAGAAAACTCGACCGAGCCTTGGAATCCGTAGACATAGGGATGAATTCTGGGCGACAGTGGTGACGCTGGTAATGGGAGAAACTTTGGATTATAATGGTCTATTTGAAGGTGGTTTGTTTAATACAGATACGAAGTGTAAAGAGGTTACAGAGAATAATGAATACCATTATAAAATTCAGGTCCAACAAAAACTTTTCAAGAAAGGTGAAAATGTAGAAGTTAGTGTTGATTTGGATCCAGAAAATAATATGCATAATGATAGGCATATTTATGGATTTAGACATACTTGTATTTCTGTAGGCCAATACAATCAGAATAGGTTGTGCTATGATACTTTGAATCTGAACGCTTTAGTTGCTGTTAAAATATTGCCGGCAAGTTCGTATGGTGAAATTGTTCAAAGATTGCAAGGTGATTCTGTGTCATGGAACGCTGTTTTCGATGTTGGTAGGACAAAGGTCAGTGACTTCCCATGGGATGATGTATATGAAAAAAATTTCTATGGGGATCGAGAATCTTTTATGAATGACTGGTTTAACAATTGGGGCCAGACATTATATTATGAAGCTGTAAATAAGAATTTTAATGTATTGAAGAATATTAATACCCTAAGCAACACTTTTGATACGGAGCTATCCTGCGTAACAGATGATATTCTGGATACGGTTTTGGCCAAAAATGATTCTCATTTTGTATGCGGTGCGGATCAGGTTTATAGAGAAGTAAATAAGGATGTTGTCACGCAATTCAATCCCCATGCGTTTATGATGAAGGTTAGAGCTATTCCTGTAGATGGCAAAACTGATTTTGTTGATAAGAATTATAATGAAGAACATTGTTCTTATGGTGGCTCTGGTACCGATATAAAAGTTAAGTTTGTGCTTCAAATAGACTCTAATTATTGGAATCCTCCTGCATGGGGTACAAACAATCTTGCGAACCGTTATGTTCGTTTTGATCCACTAAGTACAACGCTGTATGGAAATAACGGCTATATAACGAAACTTGCAAACAGTGGTGTCCTTAATTTCTACAATGGTACAAGTTGGGTTCCTGACGGGTCTTTTAACAATGGGCCGACGGTATTTGAAGCGTTACGCTTACCTATGGATACGGTTCCTGAGAATCCTCTGCTCTTTAATGACGAACTTGGCGCTCATAACCATGTGGATTCTGTGGTGAAATATTATCCGTCTTTGTATACATGGCGCTTTTATTGCGCTAAATGTAAAGTTCCCTATAAGGCTGTTGCCAAGAATCGGGATGGGTCAATATGGTCTAGGTTCAATAGCGATAGTAAAATTGCACAAAATGGTGGTGATCAGACTATAGGAAGAAAGGAGAATCCCCTCGATATTTATTTTGAAGTGGCTCCTGAGATTAAGTTGCCCGAAGCCAAGCGTGCGCAAATTGTACAAAATGCTCCTGGTCCAATTCCGTATCCTTTCAAATCAGAAGGTTGTTCTTCGGATACGTCCGGTGGTTATAAATTCTATGGCTGTGACAAGTGGGTGTCCTATGTTCATTATAGTCAAAACGACTGGAACGAGTCGCAATGGGTAGATACCCTGACTACAAGGACTGGACATATCCGCAATCCGCTTACAGATGCAAGTGTTGATTCTTTCGGCTTGACGGGAATTGCTGCTCCTAGGAATGCCTCCGTGGTTGGTAAGGGGTCGCGTAAGGTGGACTATCAAAAAGACTGGAACGATCAAAATAATGATTGGAGAATCGACATCGATAAGAGTAATGTCGTTGGCAGTGGAGAACTGTTCCGTGAAGTCAATATTGATTCTTATATTCTTAAATTACTTGGCACGAATTCTACTTGGACAATCGATACATCAAAGTCAAACCCTAAAGAAGGCCTATATACGATATTCAATAAAGGTGAAGCGGTTGGACCAACGCTGGTTAATTTCTTCCGTTCCAATGATACAGTTTATACATCTAAGAGAAGTTTGAACGATGGTCAGCGAAGTGAAAATATTCCGCTTGCAAGTGTTGTTGCCCAGAGTGAGGATCCTGCTGATACAATCCTTGTATCAAAGTGGGCGAAAAACCAGTCGGTTTCGGTTGGTATATACAAGCGAAAAATGCTGGGAGACACTTCCTTGACGCCACATCCGTATCTTGAAGCCAGTTATAACTCTGCCGCCAAGCAGTTCTCCATAAATCGCAATTCAAAGGATATCTATGCTTCCCGCGAAGACGAAATCGTGACTCTTCGCGGCAGTGTCCCATACGACATCAGCGATTGGAATATTTCCTACATCCGGAATGGAATGCGCTTCAAGGTTGGGGATGGCAAACAATTGCCGATAGAGGCGACGATGAACGTGAATGAACTCCAGGGTAATACGTCTTTCTTCCTGACTTATAGTGTATTGGGTGATATGACCTATTATCGTCAGTTGGATGTTCATGTCGGTAATCGCGTTGTGGCTAGCGATGGCGGTTTTGTCTATTCCATGTACGGCAATGTCAATATCCATTTTGAGAAAAATGCTTGGGAAAAGGATGAAGATGTTACCGTACGCACCATGGATCCGAAGGAATGTTACGATTGCGATTTGTTCCGGAACATGGTGCCTGTGGGGCCGGTATTGGAGATACAGCCTTCGCATAAGTTCCCTGAAGGAAAGGAACCGCTTGTTACGGTGGATATTTCTGTAAAGACTTTGGTGGATGATGGTATCGATTATAGCAACTTGAAAATTTACAAGTTGGATCCTCGGAAACCGGAAATTGTTCCGCTAGAAATTGGCAATGAAAAAATACTACTTGATGCTAATCTTAATCGTTGTGACTCTTCCGATTGGCAGCATTCTTGCAAATTTGTGAGAATCAATGCTAAGACGCCGACTTTCTCAGAGTTCGTAATCTTGGATTCGTTGAAAGCGGATAGCATTATGGTCGCTGATTCCATTCCTGAAAAGATAGAGCAGTTTTCTTGTAGCCAAATGGACACTCTTTGGATGGATACACTCTGGATGGGTACTGCAAATGGATGGCTTGAATTCCCGTATCTGTGTACGGGAAGGAGCAACTATCTTTTACAGTTAAACGCAAAAGGTAATGTGTCTGCGGAACATCGTGGTGCCTCTACTAGGCCGATTGTGTGGACCGCGAAAAATACGGACATGTATGCTCTGGATTCTATGTATCAGTCCTCTGTCGTGTTCTATGGCATCGATGGCAATACGGAACAAAAACTTGGTCCGGTCGTAAGGCTTGATTCTGTTGCCCCTGTTATTGAAAATGTGGAAACTTCGATTTCTGAAAATGAGGATGGTTCTCGAATCGTTCATGTGGAAACGGAAATAGAAGAAATAGGCAGTGGTATTTCAAAGACTACTATGGAATTGTTCTTGGGTGGAAACCTCCTGCACAGTGTGACTATTCCAGAAAATCAAGCTCCGGTGTACGACTTTATGGTGGA
>NZ_MWQL01000031.1:0-22122 GCF_002210325.1 Fibrobacter sp. UWB1 | reverse complement strand
CGATGGTGCCGATGTTGCAGTGCGGCTTGCTTCTGTCAAAATGTTCTTTTGCCATTTTTTCCTCTTCTTCAGCAGAAGGTTTATCGCTTCGAATCCTAGGAACGGCGCGGGTTAAACGCATATTCCTGTTATTTCGCAAAGCATAGGAAGCGGTACTTTGCGAATTTTGCCGAACAAATTTAGCAATTTCAAGGAATTTTTCAAGGATTTTTTTTTGCTTTTTCGCCCAAAATCGCGGATTTTGACCATTATCGAGCCGTTTTCGGCCTTCTGGAAGTCAACGCAAGCCTCAAACCCCTTTTTACAGAAAATGGCGTTTTTAGCCCAATTTCAAAGGTTCAATATTTTAATCCTACATAAACTCCAACTTATCAACAATTTAAACACAGCGTCACCCTTGAGCTAGACAGACCCTCGATTTATCAACAACTTTTTTGTAAAAAGATTTTTACTTAACAAGAATTTACATTGCGGACGTCCCTGTAAACTTTTCCTCACGTTTCGGAACGGCCGAAGAACACTAATATATTGTACTATATAATTTTACATCGTTTTTTGTTTTTTTTATCTATCTTGTGCCTTGAGTGTTTATGGGAGCATGAGGAACTTTATGAAGAAGAAACTTTTTACGCTATTGCTGTCTGCAGCAGCGGTCGCCTTGATTTGCAATTGCGGCGACGACGCCGTAATCAATGCCGACAACAACAGTAACAGCAGTCGCCCCATCATTGTCAGCCAGCCCTCTTTTTTGTATAGAGATGGCGACACCAACTACATTATCGACGCCTACGGCTTTGTGACTAACGAAGCCGGCGACACGATCGCGCTTGCCGATATTGCAACCGGCCTGATTGTGGCCCTGGACAGCCAGAGGACCATTATTGCGCAAAACGTCAATTTCGCCGAACTGGAAATCTTGTCACCGACAATCATTACCGAAGCCGCGTGGGTTTTGCACGCCGACAAGAACTACGTGATTCACCCCATGAACCAGCATGGCGTCGTTATCGTCACGGACGCTTCTGGAGCAGCAATCGGCTCGATGATTTTCAAGACTGGTTCCGATGGCGTCCCCACGACTGTCGGCGATATCGTCGACCTGGAAGGAAACGTCCTCGTCGGCAACGTCGACTTGAATGACCTCAACATTTACCAGCCCAACACGAACCCGGTACCGGTGCCGGTCGAAAGTTCTTCGAGCAACGACAACCCGGGTCCAGGCCCTGTCCTCACCTCTTCTAGCTCTGTCGAGAACCCGGGCAACTCCAGCTCCTCGAAAACGAATTCTACGTCCAGTTCTTCGAAAACGAAATCTTCGAGCTCTGCCGCAAAGTCCTCTTCGAGTTCCGCCAAGTCCAGCAGTTCCTCTGCAAAGAGCAGTTCTTCTAACGGCGGAAGCGGCGGATGCCCGGTTATCAAGGTCAAAAGTGGCGGCTCAACCGGTAGCGGTTGGGCAACCCGTTACTGGGACTGCTGTATGCCCCACTGTTCATGGCCCGAACATGGCGGCCAAGCCAAGGTATGCGATTCCAGAGGCAAGAACCCCATTGGCAACGGTAGCGGCAGCGTCTGCTCCGGCGGCGGTGGCGCCGCTTGCACAAGCCAGATTCCGTTTACGGTGGACGGCTGCGAGGAATACGCTTTTGCATTCGCGGCAGTGCCGGCCTCTAACGGTGGCGACTGCGGTAAGTGCTTCCAGTTGACCTTCACTGGCGAAGGCCACTATAGTTCCACGAACGGCAACACCAGGAAACTCAAGAACCAGAACAAGAAACTCATCATCATGACAACAAACATTGGTGGTGATGTACAACAGGGTCAGTTCGACATCATGATCCCCGGTGGCGGCGTCGGTATGTTCAACGGCTGCGCCAATATGGGCTGGGGCGCGCAGGGTGAGCAGTACGGTGGCCTTCTCTCCGATTGTGAAAAGGAAACGAACTATTCCGCAGGAAAATACGCAAGCTGCCTGACCGAAAAGTGCAACAAGTCCTTTGCAAACGACGAAGAAGCCAAGAAGGGCTGCCTCTTCCTTGCCACTTGGATGAACGCAGCAGGCAACCCCGAACACAATTACGTGGAAGTGGAATGCCCCGAAGTTCTCAAGAAAAAGTACTAATCCACTAGCGTGAAATTCTGAAACATTTAGCCCCGGCAAGCCGCCGGGGCTTTTTTCAGCAGATCAACTCCCCTTTTGACTTATTTTTTTTTACGTGTCTTTTGGGACTGAATAAGCTATTTTATAGGTCGGATGGAATTGGAGCGACTTTCGATACGGAAGTCTTATTTTCAACACGTTTGAGGATGTTTATGAAAAACCGATTCCTTAAGTCCGCACTGGCCTTGAGCGCAGTTTTGGCTTTTGTCAATTGCTCCGAAGAAGCAACCGACGCAATCAACAACAATTTGAATGCCGATAATGGAACCGAACAGGTCCAGCCCAATGACGTGGCTTGGCTTCTCGATATCGGACAAGACCTCCTGATTTATCCTGCAGGCATCGTAACCGACGCTAACGGCAGCGTCGTCGGAACAATCACGTTCAACGAAGACGGCCACACCGGAAGCATCACCGCCCCGGACGGCACTCCTATCGTCGACAACATTGACGTAAGCTTGCTGGAAATCACCACGCTTGAACAAGTCAAGGCAAGTAACACCAGTATTCCCGCATCTTCGGCGACAACAAGCACCCTGACCTCTTCGGCAAATGCAACAACTACCCCCGACCCGCTCTCTTCCGCAAGCGTACTGCCGGGGCTCTCTTCTGCAACGGATCTGCCGGGAACGTCTTCGGCTAACGTGCAGCCGACATCTTCCGCCGATGTGCAGCCGGGCATTTCTTCGAGCGTGAACAATTCCGCAAACTCCTCGTCTAGCCAAAAGCAAAGCCAGAGCAGCAACTCGAATGCACAGCAGACCGTAGGCAATATCACCGTAACCGGAAACTTGACCCAGACGGTCGCCAAGGGCGGATCTATCAGCAAGGTCACCTTCAGCGGCGTGGAATCAGAACCGCAAAGAAGCTGGACACTGCATTTCTTGCAAGCAAACTACGACAAGAACGCCAAGACCTACACGCTGGAAGGTTCTGTCCCCGATTACTGGGACCAGGCCAAGGCAACCGAAGAAATCACTATCGGCGGCCAGAAGTTCTCCTTCGTCTTGACCGTTGACGGCGCCGCTACGGCAAAAAGCTCCAGCAGTACGGCCAAGTCCTCCAACAGCGTGCAGTCATCCTCTTCTCAGCAGCAGCCCAAGTCAAGCAGCTCTGTCGTAAAATCTTCTAGCTCCGTCACCCCGTCTTCGAGCAGCGTAAAGTCCAGCAGTTCGCAGAACACCAATACCAACGCCTCTGCAGAAGAAGCCAAGTACCTCAACGCAGGTGTAGGCGGACAACCAGGATGGGCAACCCGCTACTGGGACTGCTGCATGCCCCACTGCGCACAACCCGCACACGGCGGCACGGCTAGGACTTGCAGCGCCAATGGGGGAAAGACTGTCATAGACAACAACAGCACCAAAAATATCTGTCAAGAAGGCGGACAGGGTGCCACCTGCACCAGCCAGATTCCTATTATCGTGAGCGAAAAGCTGGCCTACGCATTCGCAGCAACTCCCGGTAACGACAACACCTGCGGCAAGTGCTTCGCCCTCACCTTTACGGGCGAAGGCAAGTACGAAACCAAGGAAAATCACAAGAAACTCAAGGGCAAGACACTTGTGGTGATGGCATCGAACATCGGCTACGATGTAGCCGGCGGTCAGTTTGACGTGATGATTCCGGGTGGCGGATTCGGAGCCTTTAACGGATGCGCCCAGATGGGCTGGAATATCCCGAGCAACACCACGACATACGGGGGTTTCCTCAGCGACTGCGAAAACGAATCCGGCTACGACGGCGACGTATACTCCAAACGCAAGGAATGCCTTACCAAGAAGTGCAACAGCGCCTTCGCAAACGACACCGAAGCCAAGGAAGGCTGCCTCTTCTTGGCAACCTGGATGGAAGCAGCAGGCAACCCGAACCACACCTACAAGGAAGTGGAATGCCCGCAGGCACTCAAGGCGAAATACTAATCCCATAGGTGCCAAAACGCTGAAACTTTTGGTCCCGGCAAGCGCCGGGGCCTTATTTTTTTGTGAGCCAAATCGCATAATTGATTGACTTTCAATTTTTTACGTGAATTTTCTTGACAATTAAACTATCTTTTGCGTCGGATGGAATTGGAAGGACTTTCAAATGAAAGTCTCATTAGTTTTATTTGAGGACACTTATGAAATACCAATTCCTGAAGTCCGCTCTGATCCTGGGATCCGTTCTGGCATTCGTGAACTGCACCGATGATGCTACTGACGTCATCAGCAACCTCGATCCCAACGCTAATCAACCTTCGGAAAACGATCCAAGTGCCATGCCGGCAGACGATCCCTGTTGGCTCATCAACGCCGACCAGCCCTACCTCATCTACCCCGCAGGTATCGTGACGGACCTCAAGGGAAATCCGGTCGCGACATTCGTATTTACCGATGAAAACTATACGACCGGCAACATGATTGCCGCCGACGGTTCTACCATCATCTTGAACAACATCGCCCTGGATAACCTCACTGTCGTTACCCGCGCAACAGCCTCCATGGCCTTGCCGCCGTCTTCTTCCGCAGCCATCGAAACCCCGGCCTCGTCTGCAGACGTGACTCCGACGGTTTCTTCGAGCAGCACTGGAACCACTCCGACCAGTAGCGAAACGGCCGCAAACAACGACAAGAGCTCATCTTCTGAAGAAAAGCAGGTTGCGACTTCTTCGGCCACCCAGACCCCCATTACCGACGGCAAGGTCACGATTACCGGTAGCCTGACCCAGACGGTCGCCCAGAAGGCATCTACGAGCGAAATCAAGTTCAGCGGTCTTTCCAACGAACCGACTCGCCTCTCCTGGAACGCCTACTTCCTCGAAACCAGCTACAGCAACGGCACCTATACCGTCAAGGCTATCACCGTGCCCGAATACTTTGAAGTCGGCGAAGTGAGCGAATTCTTCAAGGTCGAAGGCAAGGATTACGAATTCAAGATTACCGTGACCAAGGCCGGCAGCGGAAGCACCTCCAAGTCTTCCAGCAGCCAGCAACAGCAGAAATCTTCCAGCTCCCAGCAGGCCAAGTCCTCTTCTAGTCAGCAGGCAAAGTCCAGCTCTAGCCAGCAGGCAAAATCCTCTTCTAGCGTCCAGCCGGTTTCCTCCAGCAGTAAACAGGTTGTCACAACGGGTTGCCCGACCATCAAGACTAAGGGTGGCGCAAGCGGTTCCGGCTTTGCAAGCCGCTATTGGGACGGTTGCAAACCGAGCTGTTCCTGGAAGAACAATGCAGGTAGCGCGGGCCCTGCAAAGCAGTGCAGCAGAGACGGCAAAACGGTTAGCACGAATTACGACGAACAGAGTGTCTGTAGCGGTGGTGGCGCCGCTACCTGCACAAGCCAGATTCCGTTCACGATTGACGGTTGCGACAACATCGGTTTCGCCTTTGCAGCAGTTCCTGCATCTAACGGTGGCCAGTGCGGCAAGTGCTTCCAGCTTACCTTTACCGGCAAGGGCAAGTACGAAACCAAGGGCAACCATAAGAAACTCGAAGGCAAGAAGCTCATCATCATGGTCACAAACATCGGTGCCGATGTGAACCAGGGCCAGTTCGACGTGATGATTCCGGGCGGCGGCGTTGGCCTTTACAATGGTACCTCCGGCTACAACTGGGGATCTCAGGGCGCCCAATACGGCGGACTTTTGACCGATTGCGAAAAAGAAGCCGGTACTGCAGGCGATGTCACCAACAAGCGCAAGGAATGCCTTATTAAAAAGTGCAACTCCTCTTTCGGCAGCGACACGCAGGCCAAGGAGGGCTGCCTCTTCCTTGCTAACTTTATGGAAGCAGCAGGCAATCCGACCCACAACTACACTGAAGTGGAATGCCCCGAAGTTCTTAAGAGCAAGTACTAATTTTTTCTTAAGCTGAGAGAAACACCCGTTGGCTTTTGCCGACGGGCTTTTTTATATTTAAAGCATAAAGGAGTGTTTTCGGATGTTTGGAAAATTAAAAGTCATATCTTTGGCTGTATCCTTGGCTGCATCTGGCACGATTGCCGCCAATGTTGCCTGCGTCGGCAACAGCATTACCGAGGGCTACGGCATTGACTGGGGCGTAAAGAAATACCCCGACCACTTGCAAGACCTGATGCAGCCGGGCGATTCCGTCGCAAACTTCGGGACATCGGGAAAGATGTTCTACAAGGAGAGTGGTGAATCTTACTGGGTACAGGGAAAAATCAAGGAAGCGCTAGCCTTCCCCGCCGATATCGTGGTGATCGAGCTTGGCACCAATGACAGCAAGCTATTCTACTTTACCTACTACAATGTCACGGTGGACATGTTGAAGCCCTCTTACGAGGACCTGCTCGACACCTTTGCCCACCTGCCCACAAGTCCCGAAATCTATGCCACGCTGCAGCCTTATTCCAACAACGTGGAATGGGGCATCATGGATACCTCGATTGTCAAGTATATCAATCCGCTCATCAAGGAAACCGCGATAGAAAAAGGCGTAAATATCATCGACTTGCATACGCTTTTCAAGACACCGGACTGGTTCCTTGCCGATAGCGTCCATCCTAACACCAAAGGCGCCCAGGAACTCGCCAAAATCGTGAACAAGTATATTGCCATGGCAAAGCCGACTTTAACCCAGAATACGTCGGCATTGCAGGTAAATGGCACGCATTATGGTATCCGCTGGTACAGGGACGGCAAGATGATCGAAGGCGCCAACAAGGAACAGCTTTCGCTCAGCGAAAAAGGCAAGTACAAGGCCCTCGTCAAGGTCGAAAACGACAACGATTCCTGGCTAGTAAGCGAAGAAATCGAAGTGACTGACTTGGGCGGGTCAACAGGCATCGCCAAGGGCAATAAAAACGCGGCGCAGCCGAAACTGCGCAAGCTACGTCATAAAGTGGATGTAAAAGGCAGACGGGCTGAATAAGCCTGGCGTCTTTTATTTCACGTTCTTATCCAAGAAATCAAACATCTTTTGATAAACGGTGTCACGGACTGGTTTATGCGAAAGAATAAGGTCATGAAGGCCGCCCTCAATTTGTTCGAGCTTCACATTCGGGCCAAGGTTCGCCCCGTATTCATGGATATGTTTCACATCCAGCACGCCGTCGCAGTAGGTATATTCCTCGCTCCAGTCGTCGTCGCGGTAACTGCAACCGCTATGCATCACCAAAACTGGAGGCATGAGGTGTAAACCCTGTTGGATACGGACATGCCCCTGGTGGATCGCATGGAGCCAGCCCAAATCGATTGGCAGGCTACCCGGGACTTTAAGATTGTGGTCGTAATCCCATTCTCCGCCCTCGGACTTGTGCAGACTCTTGTCGTAGTTCAGGTTTTCACTACGCGGAATACCGATATCCGGAAACACGCCCCCCAATGCGGAAAGCACGGGAACGGCTAAACGACGCACAGGCCAAACGTAGTTCATTTCGAGAAACGGACTATTCAGGACAACGGCAGCGATTCCCTCGCCATTTCGCCTGTCCGCGGCATACAGACATGCGATAAGCCCGCCGGTGCTATGCCCCATTAACACAAACGGAACAGAATCGCCCTCGGCTTCGCGAATCATGGAGATTGCGGAGTCGATTTCGGCATAGTATTCCGAAATGTCGCGAAGTTCCCCAATCGTCTCGCCCGAGCGATACGAACGGCCATACTTGTGCAAATCGATTGCAAAAAAAGAATAGCCCGCGGAATCTACCTGTTGGGCGAGTTCCTGTTGGAAAAAATAATCGTTAAACCCGTGTATGTAAAGAACAGCAGCTTTTGGAACACGTGAAGAAACAGAATCTTTTACCGAATCGAATGGGTAACCGACAAGCGTTGCATGAAAGTTCTCCGCCTCAAATTCATGCATTTTGAAGGGTTCACCGAGGAATTTATCGGTTTCCCACGTAATATCCTTTGCAAAAAGGGCCAAAACTGAAAAAAGGACGATACTACACAATCTCATACAATGAGGCAATATAATTTATTGCGCCCACGGGCAAACATAAATTTTTCATATAAAGCTTTTTTTTATTTGATAATGCCAACTATCGTTGGCACGTTTTTCGTGGTTCCGTTTTTACAATTGAAATATGTTCGATGAAAACGTCCACAAAAATGCCATAAAAGAGCTTATTGCGTTTTTGAGGACGAAGACTACCCAGAAGAACATAGCCTTTTTCTGCGATGTTTCCAGAGAATACATAAGACGGCTCGGAAAAGGCGACGGGATTCCCTCGATCATGCTATTCTTCAATATGCTCGATGCGGCAGGGGTAGACCTTAACGAAGGCACAAACCTCTATATCGACCTCCTCAAGAAACAAAAAATGGCCCTTGCCGCCGATCACGCAAAGGGCCTGGAATATGTCAAGAAACTAAAATCGGGAAAAATCCGCCCGAAGAAAAACCCCTAGAAGAAGTCTACGTTAAACCAGCCTAATTTGCCATCTTCAGAAAGAGTGATTCCGCAAGCGACCTTGGTGTAGCTTGTGTTTTTCATATTCAGGTAGTGACCGATATAGGGGTAATCCTCGCTCTTGTTCGGATCGCGCTCGCCACTCGTAACAAGCGCCTTTTCTTCTTCCCACATCATCTTGAGGTAGTATTCGGCAACGGCAGTGGCGTTCTTTTGCCAGCTAGCGCTGAAATTCGGCCCGCTGTTCTGCGCGAATTCACCGCAATCGCCAAAATGGCCATGAGCCTTGTTCGAGGCAAGATCGTCGGCGGACTGCTTGTCGGCACAAGTCTGCTTTTCTTGTGCCGCGAGCGTGAGCGGTTTCAAGTTTTCGGTAGCGCGGTACTCGTTGATTTTGGCAAGGCAGTCTTCGCGCCAGCCTTCGTTTATAAACGCATTATCCGAAGCGGAAGAAGCCGCAGCCGAAGAGCTCGACACATCTTTTACCTTCTCGGAAGAAGAAGACTTTTCCTTCGATGCAGAAGAACTCGACTCGGCGTCTGCAGAAGAGCCGGATTCCTCAGAATCATACGCTTCTACCCTAAGCGTGTCGATTTTCGAGGAACTGGAAACACTCTTGTCCGTGGCACTCGACACTTTGTCCGAAACGGGGATATTGATTTCGTCGCCGGTATCGATATTGGCGTCTGCACCCGAGGAAGAATCGTCGGAACAGGCGGAAAGGCCGAATGCCATGGCAAACGCGCATGGCACTGCAATCGAATAGAATTTCTTGGTCATCATCAAACTCCTTTTTTGCGGGAAACCCCGCTCTTTATCTGAAAATATAATTCTGAAAGGAATTTGGCAAGCGCCCTCCCTCTTAACCATGAGCAACCTTCGTTCTACTCCCTATCGCCTACTGTCTACTTCCTACTATATTTCTATCTTTTATCCCCGTGATTCAGATTCAGAACATTTCGAAGTCTTTTGGTGAACAGGTGCTGCTTGACGGCGCCAGCATGCTTGTAGGCGACCATGAACGCGTGGGCCTCGTGGGCCGCAACGGCTGCGGTAAGTCGACCCTTTTCAAGATGATTCTCGGCCAGGAATGCATCGATGGAGGCTCCATCGACATTCCCAAGAAATACACGCTGGGTTACCTGCAGCAACACCTGAACTTTACGCACGCCACGGTTCACGAAGAAGCCTGCAGCGTGTTAAAGCCCAATGAAGACGGCTGGATCGAGGAACACAAGGTCGAAGCGATTCTGTTCGGTCTGGGTTTCGACGAAGAATCCATGCACAAGAGCCCCTCGCTCCTTTCGGGCGGTTTCCAGATTCGCCTGAACCTGGCGAAGGTCTTGGCAAGCGAACCCGATATGCTGTTGCTTGATGAACCGACCAACTACCTGGACATCGTGTCGATGCGCTGGCTCAGCCGATTCTTGCGCAGCTGGAAGGGCGAAGTGCTCTTGATTACCCACGACCATCACTTTATGGACGAAGTCTGCACGCACACGGTAGGCATTCATCGCCACAAGATGCGCAAGGTCAAGGGTACGGTAGAAAAGCTCCGCGAAACCATCGCCGAGGAAGAAGAAGTCGCCCAGCGCACGCAGGAAAACGAGGCGAAAAAGAAGGCGCAGCTCGAACAGGTCATCGAACGTTTCCGCTACAAAGCCGCAAAAGCCGCCATGGTGCAGTCCAAGATCAAGGCAGCGGCAAAGCTTGCTACCGGCGAGCGCCTCACCCACGAACGCAACCTGGATTTCAGCTTTACCGAGGCAGGTTTCCCCGGCAAGCGCATGCTGCAGATCAAGGGTCTGACTTTTGCCTACCCGAACGGCCCGGAGCTCATTACCGACCTCACCATGGAAGTCTTCAAGGGCGACCGCATCGCAATTATTGGCCCGAACGGACGCGGTAAAACGACGCTCCTGAACCTGATTGCAAACGAGCTCAAACCTGTCGCGGGCGAAATCGCTCCGAATCCGAACGTGCAGATTAACTATTTCGGACAGACGAATATCAACCGCCTGAATTTGGACAACACCGTCGAAGAAGAAATCGCCTCGGCCATCGTCGAAGTTTCGCAGAAGAGCCGCGCCCGCGGACTTGCAGGCCTAATGATGTTCAGCGGCGATGCCGCGTTAAAGAAGGTGAAAGTCTTGAGCGGTGGCGAACGTAGCCGCGTGCTCCTCGGAAAGATTCTGGCAACTCCCTGCAATATGTTGCTGCTTGACGAACCGACGAACCACTTGGACATGGAATCCATCGAAAGCCTGATCGACGCCCTCGAAGATTACGAAGGAACCGCGATGGTGGTGACCCATGACGAAGAACTGCTGCACGCATTCGCCACAAGGCTCGTCGTATTCGACGGCGGCAAGTGCCGCGTGTTCGAAGGCACCTACGCCGACTTCTTGGAGAAGGTGGGCTGGGCGAGCGAAAAGAAGCCGGGCGGTTCTGAATCCGCAAACATCAAGGTTTCAAACATCGACGTAAAAACGGATGCACCCACCAGCGCCCCGCGCGCCAAGGAAGACCGCAAGGCCCGCGCCGACTACATCGCCGAACGCAGCAAGATTATCAAGCCGCTCGAAAAGAAGCTTGCCAAACTCGAAGAAGACATCGCAAAAGCCGAAGCCTTGGGTGGCGAACTCGAAGCCAAGCTCGTGACCGCCTCCGAAACCGGCAATGGAGCCGCCATCACCGCAATCGCAAAGGACATGGACGACAACAAGAAGAAAGTCGACCAGCTCTACGAAGACTGGGAAAAAATCAGCGCCGAACTCGAAGCCGCGAAAGACAAATGGAAATTATAAAGACCGCTCGGCTCTGCCTCATAAAATAAAATGTGATATCGCCTCGCTCTCGTAACCGCCCCTGTTTAATAACAGGGGCTTTGTTACTCACAATGACCGTTTGGCTCTATTACATTAATTATGATGTTTAAAGATTTTCTATTCCGGAGACGTCGTCGGGGACGTCTTGACGCATGACCATGAGCACGGCGTTCTGCGAAATAATGACATAGCGCTCGCCCGCCACTTCAATCTCATGACCGTTGGCATGCAGGTACAGGGCCTCGTCGCCTTCTTTTACCTGCAGCGGCAAGTACTTGACTTCGTCGGGAGATTCCCCGCGGAATACGGCATCGCTGTCTTGCGTCACAGGCAGCGGATACCCCGGCCCTACCTTGACCACTATACCCGTATGCACGGCGTCGTGTTCGCGAACGCTCGGGGGCAGATAGAGTCCGCTCCCGGTCTTGTTCGATGCTTCAAGGGGCTTAATCAAGATTCGGTCACCAATGACCACGATATTCTTCAAGGGATCCAGCATACCCTAAAGATAGAATTTGCGCGCTTTGCTATAATGTAAGGCGTGATATTCGTTATCCTGTGGACAATCATTTTCGCCTTTCTGGCTGTTTACCTTGGGAGAAGCCCCAGGGTACGCAGTTGGCTTAAATTGATTTTCAAAGCCCCCAGGGTCTGGCGTACCATTATTGCAAGTGTAGCGCTAGTGGCCGCTATTGTCGTCACGTATCTTATGATTCCTGAATCCGTCGAAACGCGGATCAGTGAAAGGAGCCTGTTCGAAGATTATGCGGCTGTCGCTGTCATGAAACTGGATTCGGTGGGGGCACTCAAGGTCGATAACGATTGCAATATGCAGCACCCGGAACCGGAACTTGCCTACGTGCTCCCGCTAATAGTTGGCGCCTACAACGAGATTGTGGAAAAGCCCACTACCCCTATTGTAACTCGCCTGGACGACACGCTCTATTTCACCATGAGTGGCTACAGGCAATTCAAGAACAGGGGCATTCGGCTCAACAGGCTTTTGCAGAAAAAGTTGGGCAAGCGCTATAAGATGCAAATCGTGAGCGAAGGTTCAAGCCACACGCTCGTCGTGACCTACGACGGCGAACCTTGGGATACCGAACAGCTCACGGCGCTTCCCGTGATGGAGGCCGCGCAAATCCACCACCTGGATCCGGCCCTATTGATGTCGCTGATACAGCATGTCTCGAATTTCAACTTTAGCTACCGCGGTCGCAAGGATTCCAGGGGCATTCTTTCGCTCAAGGAAGGCGAAGGAATCGAACAGATCTTTATCGGGGCGGAACGCTTGGGCAAAATGTTTCAGGTGGGCGTGAGCCAAGAAAACGCCGTGGCTACATTCTACCCGGATCCCGAAATCAATTCCAAGCCCGAAAACTGGAGCAAGTCGCCCCTTACCAAGAGCTGGGTCGACCAAGTGCTTTCGGATGTGGAATTCTACCACGAAAACGGTTTAAACCGTTTCGCCGACTGACGCTATCTCGTTAAGTAGAAACTTTCCGGATTGATGGAAATGCCATCGATGCGGACTTCGTAATGCAGGCCAATGCTTGACTGCGTGCCGCTTTCGCCAATCAAGGCGATGGGCTGCCCACGATGAACGTGTTCGCCCTGCTTTACCAGGGCCTGACCCAAGTGGGCGTAAAAGGTGCGCACGTCGTGGCCATGGTCAATTTTTACAGCAAGGCCGAATCCGCGATGCTTGCGGACTTCGCTCACGGAGCCTGCACCGGTCGCAAATACGGTATCGCCTTCGGCTGCCACGTAGTCAATGCCCCTGTGCGGCAGTTCGCTGTCGGTAAAGGGGTCGTAAACGATCTCGAAACGCTTCTTGACGGCATGGTTGTTGCGCATCGGGTGCAGCACGGGAATCTTTTCGGCCGCCGCGGAATCGCTTTCCAGGGCCGCCAGGAATTTCTTGAACGTCATTTCCACTTCGTTCACGCTCTTGCGCTTTTGCAAAATCGAATCATCCATCGCGGTGACACTTTCGAGCACAAAGCCAAGGCCGCCCACCATCAAGGCGCTGTCGCGGAGCACGCGGGTTTCCTCGGCTTTCAAAATAGATTCGTCGACCGAGGCGCGGATTTCCTTGAGTTCCTTTTTAATGGCCGCGTTTTGCTTATAGACGTTGGTGATATTCCCGCTTGTTACGTTGTCTAAAATCTGCCCCGGCGAAAAGAGAATAAATCCCAAGATGGCGGCCACCACGCCCACTACGGCAACAATGGCTCCAATCAGCGAGAACTCGTAACTTTTACCCGACGTGGTCTTGGTCGGGAATACATGGACCTCAAGCTTCTTCACGTTCAGACCCTGTATTATCGATTCGGTTGCGCAAGGATTCAATGACGCGCTTTTCTTCTTCAATCGCTCCCAGGATTTCGACGACCGACGGATCGTCCTTGATGGTATTCAAAAGGTCATCGCGAACGGCCCCGTGGAGCTTTTGTCCAAGAGCCTGGAAGTGTTTTTTGAGCTTAGATTCCTCGGCAGCCAGTTCCACCCTTAAAAGGGCGGTGGACGCATAATTCAATGCCGTATTTTTTAACTTATTTAGCGTTTTTTCAGCCATGCTTAATTCCTTTTGTCCGTAAAAAAATTAGTTTTTTACGCGTATAAAAAATGGAGAATATCTATGAGTCGTAGCGATCGTAGACGCGCAAAGCAAAATGCGAAGCAATTTACACCCAAAAAGGCCAATGCCCTGGACCCGAAGATTATTGCAGTCCTTGGCGCTCTTGCCGTTATCTTCTTCGTCGGAACCATGCTTATCCAAAGAGGCGCATAAATGAAGTTCAATATCAAGAAATCCGTATTGCAGGAAGCGCTCCAGATTGCTATCAGCGCCATCCCCAATAAGTCCACCCTGCAGATCCTCAACGACTACTCGCTGCGTCTCGAAGGCAACACTCTCGAAATTTGCGCTACCGACTTGAACCTCGGTGTGAGGATTAAGCTAGAAGTCGAAGGCGAACGTGACGGCGAAGCCTTGATCAACGCTCGCAAGTTCTCCGACCTCGTGAAGGCCCTCGTGCCTAGCTGCGAAAACGTGAGCATCGACGTGCAGGATCACTTGACCCGCATCAAGTGGAGCGAAAAGGGCCAGGCCTCCATTACGAGTTTCGATGCCAGCGACTTCCCTCCGTTCCCCGAAGTCGAAGGCAACACTCTTACGCTTGCCGCCAGCGAACTTGCATTCCTGGTCGAAAAGACCGCATTTGCCGTCTCTACCGATAACACCCGCCAGAACCTGAACGGCGTGTTCATGGAAGCCAAGGACGGCAAGATCTCCATGGTCGCTACCGACGGTCACCGCATGGGCCGCGCAAGCATCGAACAGGAAGGCGCAAACCTCGAATCCGGCGTGATCGTTCTCCCGAAGGTCCTGCAGCTCGTGCTCCGCCTCGCCAAGAACGAAGACTCTGTCGAAATCTGCACCACCGAAACCCACGTGCTGTTCCGCATCGGCGCAACGCAGATCATCTCCAAGCTTATCGAAGGTCCGTACCCGAACTACCGCGCCGTGATTCCGCAGAATTTCGAACGCACCGTTCAGGCTAACGCAACCGAACTGTTGGACAAAGTCCATTGTATCTTGCCGATGGCCAATCCGCGTACGCACCAGATCCGTTTCCAGATGGATGGCAACAATATGGAACTTTCCGCTACCGACCCGGATGTCGGTGGCGAAACCCGCGAAGCTTTGGCTGTGACACACAACGGTGAAGGCAGCTTCAGCATCGGCTTCGACGGCCGTTACTTCTACGAAATCCTCGGCATGTGCAAGAGCGAAGAAGTGGTGCTCAAGATGAACACCCCGATCGGCGCCTGCATCATCGAACCGGTTGGCGACGACATGGGCTTCAGCTTCTTGCTGATGCCGCTCCGCCTTGCCGACTAAGGATTGAACGGGTTGTAAACAAATTAAAAGTGGTTCGCGAAAAGCGAGCCACTTTTTTAATAATCCGGAATTCAAATTACACTTCAATCGTCACGCGACTGATTTTATTTTCGTCTTTCTTGACGCGGACGATTTTATCAATCTTGTGTTCGAGCTCATTCACATGGCTAATGATTCCGACCAGGCGATTTTCGCCGGCAAGGCTTTGTAGCGTATTGATAGCGAGTTTCAAGCTTTCATCATCAAGAGAGCCGAAACCTTCGTCCACAAACATCGTGTCGAGCTGGATTCCGCCGGCAGAACTCTGCACCTCGTCGGCAAGGCCCAAGGCAAGCGAAAGCGATGCCAAAAAGCTTTCGCCGCCGCTAAGCGTTTTCACCTCGCGTTCCTTGCCGCTCGAATGGTCAAGCACGTTCAAGTCAAGCCCGCTTTGGCTCCTGTTATTGGAAGCATCCTTGCGGCGAACCAGTTCGTACTGGCCGTTCGAAAGAAGGCGAAAACGGATATTTGCCCGACTCACGATGCGGTCAAAGTAAGATGCCTGCACGTAGGTTTCAAGCATCACCTTGCTTGAGCCCGAAAGCCCGCCGTTTGCGGTATCGGACAGATTCCTGATCCAGGCGCGCTTGCGAAGCTGCTCGCCGAGCGCACCGACCGTCTTGCCGATTTGTTCGAGCGCGCTCTTGTTACCCGCAAGACGGGCAGAAACTTCGTTCTGCGAATGCGCAAGCGCATTGTGCGCCTCGGCGGCCTGATTGCGGCCCGCCTGCAATGCAGCAAGGTCATACTCCGGAGCGCCTTCCAGTTGCTTGGCAAGCGCATTCTTGCCCGCATTCAATTCATTCACGCGCGATTCGCATTCAGTATAGTCGGCCGTCGCTTTTTCCAGTTCACGCTTGGAACAGTCAAGCACAGCCTGCGTTTCGCGAATCTGCTTCTCGGCCGCGGCCTTGCTTTCGAAGGCGAGTTTCTTCAACAATTCCTCGATGGCATTCCTGCACGAAACCAATTCGGCCTTCAAGCCCGAGATTTCTTTTTCCTGATCCGTTACAGCCGACTGTAACTTTTCCAATTCCGCACGCTTTTCGGGAATATTCTTTTCCAGGAAAGTCTTCCGCTTTTCACGCTCTTCTTCCTTGGCAACCGCTAATGTCAGCGCAGCCATCTTGTCGCGATTCTCGGCATACTCCGTATTGCCACGCTCGCGGGCTTCTTCCAGAGTACATTCTCCAAAAAGTTCCTGTACCAGCGACTGCACCGCCGATCGTTTTTCCTCGAACTTTCCCTTTGCCTGCGAAGCTGCCGCACTCTTTTCGTTGCGATCCGCTTCAGCCGTCGAAACGGCCTTCTTGAGTCGTTCCAATTCCGCCTGGCTCGGAGCCTCCAGTGACTTGCAGGCCTTATGCGGGTGATGCGTAGAACCGCACACAGGGCAGGGTTTGTCATCCACCAAAGTCTCTGCTATGATTCCGGCCTGTTCGTTCAAGAAGGCCCGGTTTTTCGCCTCGTAATCGTCACTGATTTTCTGGTAGTCAGCATCGGCAGCAAGATACGCTTTTTTCGCTCTCTCGAACGCATCGTTCAGCGTAGACAATTCCTTGACGTTTTTGCCCACCTTCACCAAGTCATCTTGCCTACCCGAAAGCTTATCGAGCTGGGCAACCAATTCCTGCTTCCTTGCGCCCACATCGCCAAGTTCCGACACTTCCCTTTCAAAATCCGTAATAATCGCCCTGGTATCGTCTACGAGCAGGCGATTCTTCTGCAGTCTTAATTCCGTCTCTTTGACGGCACCTTCCTTTTTCAGCGCTTCGCCGCGGAACAATTCCAGCTTGTCGTATTCCAGAAGCGAATTCCTGAGCGTCGTAATGCTTTCTTGCAAGCTGTCACGTTCAGGTTGCTTGCTTTCGGCAGCAAGCTTCGCTTCTTTCAGCGGGGCAAGCGAAGGCAGAATCCTTTCCAGTTCGTCACTTGCCTTCTTGAGCGCATCGCGCGTCTTTTGAACATTCTGTGCGCGGCCAAGTTCCTTGTCCATGTCGGCAAGCTTTTTGGCGCTTTCTTCAAGTTCGGCCTGGACTTTTTTGAGCGACAGATTGTCTTCGTCAAGAATAGCCTGCGTCATATCGCAAACGCCTTGCCAGTCCGCAATCTGCCTCTGGGCCGCCAAATTTTTTTCCTGCTCCAAGGCGTCTGCCTGGGCCGAATTTTCGCCGCACTGGATTTGTGCAATCATCGTGCATGCAGTCGATTCGCTGTCGCTGCACTGCCGATCCATTTCGTTTGCGCGCTTCTTGAGTTCGTCTTGAAGGGCGTTAAACTTGTCCGTCTTGAAAATCTTGCGGAAAATTTTTTTGCGTTCATCAGTCGACGAAAGCAACACCTTCATGAAATCGCCCTGGGCGATCATCGCGATTTTGGTAAACTGGTCGCGATCAATCCCGATGATTTCTTGCACTGCGGCGGCAACATCCTTTTCTTTACTCACAGAACGGCTCGCGGGCCCCTGCTTGCCACTAGATTCAGGATAATAGAACGTGACAGAAGCCGCTTCTTTCGTAAAACCTTCGCCGCGGGCTTTCGGCCGAAGGTATTCGGGATTGCGCACAATGCGGTATTCCTTTCCCGCATACACGAATGTCAAATCCACTTCGGTCTTCGTTTCGGGCTTTGCGTTCAGGCAGCGGAACAGCTTGGAATCGTCGCGGCTGTCGCCGCTCGCCCGCCCGAACAGGGCATACGTAATCGCATCGAAGATTGTCGTCTTTCCGGCACCGGTATCGCCCGAAATCAGGTAAAGCCCGCTCGCACCGAGCTTGTCCATATCGATAAGCGTGCGTTCTGCGTAAGGGCCAAAAGCCGAAATAATCAGTTTAGTCGGTCTCATTTAGCCTCCCAGATACCATCGATCATGTCGCGCACGAATTCGCATTCTTCTTCGTTCATTTCGCGCTTGGTCATGTCTGTAAAGAATTCCGAGAAAAGCTCCATCGGAGTTTTCTGTTCTACCTTGCCCTCGCCAACCGTAATCTTTTGATTGCGGGTACGCTCGTTGTCGTAATCGAGCATCATCAGGTTCGGGTAAATGCCGCGCAGCTTCAAGGCGGCGTCAGGCACGTCGTTTTCATCCGTGAGCTTCACGTAAACGTAATCGTCCAGCTTGAGCCCGTCGGCCAGTTGCCTGCGCTGGAAATCCGGCGACACGAGTTCCGCAAAAGTTCCGCGGATTTCGCGCACGTCATGCATCGGCGTAAGCGGAATTTCGCGCACATCGATATTGGCAAGCCCCATTTCCGTCTTCACGCCTAGCTCGATAACCGTCAAAGACTTCTTGTGGTTTGCCTCCGACAAGGAATACTTGAGCGGCGTTCCGCTGTAACGCACACGGGCAACTCCGGCAGAATCCTTTGCCACATTCTGCGGTTTGTGGATATGCCCGAGCGCCACATAGTCAAAACCCTCGAAAACCGAAGCATCCACGTTGTCGAGGCCGCCCACGTTTTCTTCGGAATCGCTACGCTCCGCACCGGTCACGAACTGGTGCGAAAGAAGCACGTTGCGACGCCCCGGCGTCAAATGCATCTGGGCAATCGCCATACGCATGGCAGACGTGTAATCGGTCACCTGGTCGCGTTCCTCGTCATAAGACAGGCATGCGCGCACGGCGGCCGGACGCACGAATGGGAGCATCCACACATCCACCTCGCCAAATTCATCCTTGAGCGTGACAGGCGTAAAGGCACCGGAATACACCTGCGACATGTACACGCCTCGGGTCTCCATCAGCCGCCCGCCAAAGGCGATACGTTCTGCGGAATCGTGGTTCCCGCTCAGCACGAACACCTTCGTACCCGTTCTAGAAACCTGCACCAAAAAGTCATCCAGCACGGCAACCGCCTCGGCGCTCGGCACCGACTTGTCGTAAACATCGCCTGCCACCAAGAGCGCATCGGGCTTTTCAGTTTCTACCGCATTCAGGATTTCGGCCAGAATATGCCTTTGCTCGTCGAGCATCGAATGCTCGCACACGCTCTTGCCGATATGCAAGTCCGCCGTATGGATAAACTTCACAAAAACTCCTCGTTACGTTCTATCTCAATTATCGATTCAATATAGAATTCTGTAAAGTCCAAAAAATGACATTTTTCGATTTTCGTTCATTTGCGAATAAACAAAAATTTCTATTATGCCTTCCAGAAGGATCATGCAAAATAAGAGGGTATAATGCAATTGGAACCGTCGAACATCCCAAGCTACTACAGCCGCCTGGTCATGGCCAAGAACCAGGGACACTTTTCGATTGCACGCGCACTCCTTGACATTATCGTGAACGCACCCGCCCCGGATACCTCTACTCCGGCAGGCCTCAAGGCTCTCGAAAAAATGAACCAGGCCAAGGGACATGCCGACGCCGTGAACGCAGGCAACGATTCCGGCACCGTGCCGCCCGCAGGCGAAGTCGAGGAATGGGCCGGATACGTGGTGCAAAACCCGCCTATTACCAAGAAACTCGCCCTCGCCCTTGCGCAGTACTTTAGACAGGCCAACAGCTTTGAAGCCTGCTACGAAATGTACCAGAAGGCAAACGAATTCGAAATCGGCGACACCACTGCTGCCGAAAGTGCCGCCCTGCAAGAAACCCAGAACGGCACGCTTGCAAACCAGTTCGGCCAGAGCTGCGAAAATGCCGGCGACTATGCACACGCCGCCGAATGGTACAAAAAGGCAAAGGCCGCAGGCTGTGCAAGCGCAAACGATTCCCTGGAGCGCATGAACGCCCTCTACGGCATGGCACGCTATTATGCCCCCTGGATCAAGATTGCGACCGCAACGGGCCGCAAGGGCCTTGCAGAGGCCATCCAGAATATCGTGAAGTCCGACCCTAAGCTTTCGACAGCCATGGTCGAAGAGATCAGCGTGGCAGAATCGGCCGTGCCGCCCTGCTACGAAGAAATCGAATACTGGGAACAGGAATTCGAACGTTTCGCCAAGTTCAGCGACTGCGACAATGCGGCATTCGCCGGTCTCTACGTCGCAATCGGAAACATCCTGGAACGCGCACACATCTACAATCTGGCACTCCGCTGGTACAAGAAAGCCGTCGTGAATCACCCGACGGCAAACCAGGACGCACACCGTATGCTTCCGCTCAAGAGCAAGTCAGAGCCCATGCGCGACGCCGAAGACATCTACGACGCCCAGAGCCCGATTCCCTCGCTCTGGAAATCGTAAGCGCCTATCGTAGGCTAGCAGCCTACAAACAGCAGCACAAGACTTGATACAAAAATAACGACGCCCCAAATAGTTTCGACAATGGGACCGAGTTTCTTGATTTTGACTTCGTTGTTTTCCATAACACACCTCGCTTTGCAAAGGGCGCACCCTATTGCTTTGCCAACCATTTATCAAAGTACAATATGCACTAGACAAAAACCCATGCGATACAAAATTGCAATGGACATTTTGTCAAAGTTCCAGATTGGAATATTCCACTCTGTATTAATTTGTAAGTAAAAAAGAAGGTCCCGGAAGCAGGCCAAACAAAAAAAGGGGAAGCCTACCGCTGCCCCCCACGCCCTAATTTTATTGTTAAAATTTTTTTGATAATTGACTAGTTTTTGGCCAAAGGATTATCTTCGTCCATTACGCAACGGATAGACTTAAAAGAATCCTTATTCCAGTCCACAGAATGTGTCTCATAGGCAACACTCAGAATACTCATGCTATAAGCGAATTTTTCTTCACTTTCAGCAGGAAGCCACATGTACGTAAACTCATGTATGCCGCTATATCCATTCCCACTCGGAATAATAGCCAAGCCATCAGAATTACGTCCAGCGTTCTCTTCCCACAGAATTTTTGAACGAATATCGCCATTGGCGTATCTCCACTCCCTCTGGTTCATAATATGCCAGCCATCGGGGCAAATTCCCTGCCAAATGGCATTCAAATATCCTTCACCAGAAATAGGACTCCGCTCTTTTGTTATTGCCTTGCACGCGTCATTACTATCCACAGCAACAGAATCGCAGACCTTGGGCAAATTCATAGCCTCGGCCCATGTATATAGACCACCAAAGTGGTTGTCACAGAACCATTCGTCGTCTACGTAGCATAGTTTTTCGGTCACACTATCGTCAAATTTCGTCGTGCCACTAGGAATCATCTTGCCATAATTCAAATTTTCGGCCATTACATAAAAAGTCGTAAACGCATCAAAATCTTCTGAACGGCCTTCAAATTTTAAATACCTATACTTGCGACCATCACGCGGGTCTTCGAATTCAAAATATTTTCCATTGTAACCCGCAAACAAGCTATCCATATTCGGGTGTTCTTTATTTTTTTCGATAGCAGCAAGAGAGTCAAGCGAGTCCCTATTAAGAACATGGTCGAGAGCCCACCATCCATCTTTGCAAATGTAATAATACACACCACTAGCCTCATCGCTAGAAAGGGTATCCCCATCATCACACACTCGAAATTCTTCCTCGCTACTACTCGACTCGACCACCGACGAGCTGCTATTCTTGCCACTTACGGAACTAGAAGAATTCTTCTCCGCCACCGAGGAACTGGAACCGAGCTCCTCATTGCTACTCGACGAGATTTCACCGATTGGATCGGGAGCGGAGCTACTAGATTCATCGCCACATGCTGCAAGCATGGCTAAAAGGAACAACGACGCAATAAGAAATTTCACAAGAATACCTCCACGATTCCCAAAATCAGGCACCGACAATATAGATAAAAACCGCGGCCCGCGGGTATAAAAAAAAAGGAGCCCTCCGCCTTTTTGGCGAAGGGCTCCGTGAATCCAGCGACGACCTACTCTCCCGGGCCCGTGGGCCAGGTACCATCGGCGATGAGGGGCTTGAC
>NZ_MWQL01000030.1:0-23246 GCF_002210325.1 Fibrobacter sp. UWB1 | reverse complement strand
AGAACCAAGCCCCGCTGCGCGGGTCTTGTCCCCAAGGGGTCACTATCCCTAACGCTGCGGGGTTCCCCCCCCTCCCCCTCGCAACACAGGGCACGGCCTACTCGGCCACGCCCTGTAAAACAAAAAACTCCTGCCTGATTTTTTATCAGGCAGGAGCAATGTTATTCAAGTTATGTCGTTTACAGCTATGCGGCATTTTCCTCTTCCTTCGTTTCGGTGGGGAATTCTACCACGGTCGTCTCGGGAGACTCGGTCGTATTCTTCCCTTTTCCCTTGCGAAGTTTCAGGTGCACCTTCTTCTGGTCGATGTGGCTGTTCACGGCGTTGATGAACTGGATGCAGCCTTCGTCCTTGTCGAGGGTGGCCTTGCCGATAGCAAGCGTCGTCACGATTCCAAATCCTTCGAGGCAGCGTTCGCGATACACCTTGTTGGCGTCGGCCACCTTCGAAGCGATTTCCTTGTTGCGGTTCTGCACCGCCGTCAGGTATTCGTTGTGCTTGCTTTCGAGGTTTTCGAGCCAGGGCTTGAATCCGCAGGCGCTCAACTTGTCATCACCAATTTCCTTGAGGGTATTGATGAGGTTCGTGAAAGTACCCGTAGACTGGTCCTGATTCAGCCTCGTGGGGTCGGCGTTCTCGGCAAAGATCTTGCGGAGACGTTCTCCCGTGGCAACCACGCCGCTGTCGGCAAGCGACTTGAGGCTCTTAGCAAAGTTCCTGCAAGAGGAGTAGGCGGCATTGCGTTCGGAATCAAGGCGACTGACAGCCCTTGCGGCAGATTCGTCGACAGACACTTCAATGAGGTTAGCGTATTCGGTTACAGAGGTGCGGTAGGCTTCGATGGACTTGCGAATCTCTTCGCTGGTGATGCTTGCAGTCTGCTCAACGAAGTACTTGTGGAGTCCCAGGAATTCTTCGTTGCGGAGTGTTCTGTAGTTGAGAGCGTGAATCTTCATCATGATTCTATCCTCGTTCTTGAAGGTTGTCGGTTTTTGTCTCAGGAACTCTTGCGTTCCCTTGTCTTCAAAGATACCGCCAAAATTTCAAAAGCGTATCACCCAAAATGCCCGTTTCCGACGAAAAAACAAAAATTAAGGACAAAGTGTAATTGAGTACAAACTAACTAAAAACTTTGTCTGGGTTGCATTATTTTTTGTAAAAGTTGTGTCACGGCGATGTGTAGATTCTACACAGTCCTACACGCCGTTCCCACTGAAGCCGAGAGAATCTTCCAGCCAGGTGTCTGTTCGCTGCACCGAAAGGCGACTTTTCATCGCTTTTCTGCCCGCCGAATACTGCGCCCACCTCACGGCGAGCGCAGAGAGCCTTCCGAGATGCCGCATAAGGGTCCACAGCGGTCCCGGCAGGTTCCGGCGCAGCACATCATCCTCGAAACTTGCGTAGTGGCTTGCGCTGCCCGGGTCGCCCTGCCTTGCGGCGCGCCCGAACAACTGCCGGTCGATTCTGGACGACGGGTTACATTCCGTGGCAATCACGTGCAGTCCACCAAGTTTTTTTACCTTGTCCGGTATCTTGATATCCGTGCCACGCCCGGCCATGTTTGTAGCGACAGTTATCGCGCCCAGGCGTCCGGCACGCTCGATAATCGCGGCCTCGTCATCGCTACGCACGGCATTTATCACGCGGCATTCAAGCCCGAGAGCCGTAATCATTTCGGCCAGCGTTTCGCTCTCGTCTATATCCTTCGTCCCAATAAGCACGGGGCGGCCCGTCGCATGGACATTCATCACTTCACGGACTATGGCGACACGCTTGCTTTCCTTTGTAGAGAAAATCCTGAGCATAGAAATCTTGCGAAGACAGCGGCGATGGTTCGGGACGCAGAGGACCGGGGACCCGTAAATAGTCCAGAATTCACCGAGGGCCTCCTTACCGGTCCCCGTCATACCCGAGAAATTCTTGTAGAGCCTAAAGAATCGCTGGAAACTCATTCGGGCCTCAGTTTCCTTGAGCCCCGAAAGTTCCAGCCCTTCCTTCAGTTCTATCATCTGGTGAAGTCCGCCGTTCCAAGAACGCATGGGCATCTTGCGGCCCGTGGACTCGTCCACGATTACGACCTTTCCCTCTTCCACGACATACTGGCGACCGGCTACAAAAAGGTACCGCGCTGTCAGCGCCTGCCGAATCAGGTCCTTCAGGAATGCAGCCTTGGAAAAGCCGCTCGACGCGGGGCCTTCGAGCCATTCGTCCATGTCCGTCAAGAAATGGATTGTGCGCAACTTGCCATCGACAAGGAAGTCGATTCCTTCCTGCAACTTTCCCGAAAGTTCATAGGCCTGTCTACAGCTTTCGTTAAAGCCCTCGTTCTTGTTTTCCCTAGAAATAATCAGCGGCGTCACGGCCTCGTCAATCAACACGTTATCAGCCTCATCGACAATGGCGGTGCATAGCCCCCGCTGCACCACTCCCCTGCCGAACTCCCCGCCCTGCAGGCTGAAGCGGTCCAGGAGCCGCTTCGAAAAGTTCTGCATTTTCCCCATGGCGATACGGTCCCGCAAGAAGTCGGCCAGCACTTCCTTCGCCGTAGAGTAGGTAATCGCGGCGGCATAGCCCGCCCTCCGTTCTTCCGGCTTCATCGCACCGGTCACGGCTCCCACGGTAAGGCCACAATAGTCAAACAGCGGCTTCATTATCTGCGCGTCGCGGCTTGCCAGGTAGTCATTGGCGGTTATCACATGGCACGGCATACCCGACAAGCCGCGCACCGCTGCACACATGGCGGCGGTAATCGTCTTGCCCTCGCCGGTGGACATCTCGGCGATATAGCCACGATAAAGGCAAAGGGCTCCCGCAATCTGCTCCACATAGGGCCTATACCCCATCGTCCGGAAAGCGGCCTCCTGCATCAACGCGAATGCCTCGCAAAGGGTCGAGTCATTGACAGGGCGCTTGAGCAGGGCGGCAAGCCCTTCTATCCGCCCTTTCAGCTCGGCGTCAGACTTTTCCGAAAGACTGCGGCCAAGGCTGTCTATTTTCCGTGCGGTCCGCAGAATACGCCTAATAACGGAACGACGACTCTTGAAACGGCCGACCAGCCTGAAAACAAAGGCGTCGATACCCACGGGAATCTTCTCCACGCGTTTCAACGAAGTAAGCCTGTAGTCGCCAGTCAAGTCCATCACATCTTGTAGTATTTTTGCAACGCCTGCCGTACCTTGCGTATCCCCTGGACGGCCAAGGGAGCATAGCCAAGCTGAATACGAATCTTTCCCGTCCTTCCGTGCAGGCGGCGAACATCCATCGAATCGGGCATCTCGGCCCTTACAAGGTAAACGGGTTCCGCCGTCTGTTCCGAATACCCGTCGCTCTTCGTCTCGACTTCCCCACCCCCGAGCCAACCCAGCGCATTCGAGGGCAAGCGGTCTTGCGCACTGGGGATAGCCATGGCAGAGACAACCTCCAATTCCTTAAATACATCGCCATGCAAGCGCACCGACGCGCGAACGGGCTTGTCCGTAAACAACCTTGCGCCATCTTCCTGGTTTACCACTGCCAAAAAATCGAACGCGGTCGTATCCAGCAAGATGCCCAGCGAATCGCCCTTGCCTACCCAGCGCCCCTGATAGTCCTCGATGCCGGGCGCACTCCAGATTCCGTCCATCCCCGCGACAAGTGCAAGTTCGCTCTCGCTCCTTTCGAGTTCCTCGAGTTCCTGCTTCAATACCGAAAGTCGCTTTTCGAGCGGGTGCATATCCTCGGGGGCCTCGTTCAGTGCACGGTAATACATCTGCCGCGCTTCTTGTATTTCGGAACGCTTGGCCTCGGCGGCATACTTGATTTCCAGATTCTCCAGGAGCACGAGCGTGTCGCCCTTCCTTACCGCACTGTAGCTTTCGCGGTATAGCCTGGTGGCAAAGCCGCCCTCGTTTGCTATGGTGTTCTCGTAATGGCGGGCTTCCAGTACGCCCGGGGCCGTAAACGTATCGGGAACGGGCAAGTAGAACAGCGCCGCAAACAGCAGGGCAAAAAAGGCTACCGTCAAGACTGCCGCACGGTTGCGGACTTGCGAAAGCCCCGGCCCCCAGAAAACATACCTGAAAAACTTGCCTACCGGAATAACCACCATGGTAAGGCAAAGGAGCACGCCCATGACAAACGAAAGTATCAGGTAATGCGCCGATATGGCGACGATGAACCCCGCAAAAAGGAAGAACCTGTAGACAGCGCTGGATATCCCGTAAACCGTGTATATCAGCTTCTCGCTCGCCCTGAAGGCGACCGGTTCCGCGTCGCGCTTACGGAAGACATATCGTTCCAGAAGGTACTGCAGGTGCCGTACGGAATGCTGTTGCAGGTTCGGCATGTCCAGCAGGTCGGTCAATATGTAGTAGCCGTCAAAGCGCATGAGCGGGTTCACATTGAACAGCACCGTAGAGACCGAGCAGATGATGAACACGTTGTAGCAGAGCGCGCGGGCCGTGCCGCCGCCCAGGTTCGCCCAGAGTATGAGCGCCACCGAGGCTATAAAGAACTCGAAGAGCATTCCCGCGGCCCCCACAAAGGCGCGGTGCCGCTTCTTGCGGAAAGACCAGCTCGCCGTGGCATCCACATACGGCAGGGGTGCAAGGAGCATGAACATCACGCCCAGCGTATGGACCTCGCCGCCGTATTTCTTGACGACGCTCGCATGCCCGAACTCGTGGAACAGCTTCACGAACACGGTGCAGACATAGACCCACCCAATGTTCGACGGGGCGAGGAATCCCGCGCTCTGGTCCTTGAGTGCGTCGAAGTTCTCGACACCGTACTTGACGGCGACAATGACCGTCGCAAGCCACACCAGCATCATCGGCGTACTGAGCAGAATGCGGATTAGCCACCGTAAACGGTTCAGGAGCGGGTCGGGGTCGAATACCGGTATTCGCAGGAAAAAGATATTGAGCAAGGTGGACTTGACCTTCTTGCGGGTCTTTTTCTTGTCGCGGTCGAAAAGTTTCGTGCCATCTTCCACGCCGTCATAAAGCAGCATGTTCGCCTGGTAAAGTTGCGCAAGCATCTCGATGACTTCGCCCTGGCCCGGGATGTCGCCCTCGCCGCTTTCCAGCATGCTGTTCCAAATCTCGCCCACGGTCCTACTCACGGAAAGTCGAGAAACAAAGGAATAGGCCCCCTGCGGCAGACGAAAATACTGGTTGGTGAACGGCTCGTAGAGCACATACCACAACACGCCACGATATATCTGGCGGTGAATACGGACGCTCGAACGGAGAGCTATACGGCTCCCCGCAAGGCGGTACCACGATTCGTGGAAAATCTTGCGCTGACGGTCCTGTACCACTTCTTAGGCCCCGATAGAAATCACGGCGGTGCCTGCGGTGAGTGCGGTCACGCGGATTTCGTAGCGGTTATCGCCATTGGGGGTGTCGGGAATATCTACGGTGAAGTAGTAGCCTTCCTGCGTTGAGGCCGTCATGGTTGCGCCGTTCACGTCCCATTCCCATGCAAGGGCGGGGACGCTATGGCCCTGACCATCAGAAATCAACACGATGTTCGGGTTCCACCACGGATTGTCCTTGCCGGGCCAGGTGTCGCTTACCAGCAACACCGTTTCGCCCTCGGCAAAGTTTACCACTTGGGCACCCGAAGAAATGTCAATCGTGCGCGAAATCGTGCCCGGAGTCACTTCCTGCTGTATGGTCCAGTCCTTGTCGGTCGTGTCCGTAAAGGTGTCGGTCGCCCCGTTCTCGGACGTTTCCGGGGTGACACCCGGCACTCCCCCGTTCTCGAACTTGTCTTGGATATCCCCGGCATCGGTATCGTTGTTGCCCAGGAAAACCTCGGGCGTCGATGTCGTCACCGTATGCTGTTCCAGCATGATTTCCACGCTGGGGGCGAACACGCCCACGGGGTTGTTGTGTTCGAGGATTATCGAGGCGTTGTCGCCAAGGGCAACGTCGTCGCCATCGCCCATGGTAATCGTATCGCCGAAGTCGCCACCGACAATCACGTCGCGGTCCTTGCCTGTCAATATGGTGTCGCCCATCTCGATGGGTTCGTCATTTTCGTCAAGCGGAATTTCCACGGCTGCGCCGTCGAAATGCATACTCTCGGCCTCGATGGCTCGGTTCGCGTAGTCGGCCAGGTTCTCGTTGCGGGCGAACGGAGCGTCGATATCGAATGTCACGCGGGCGTCGTCACCAAAGACCAGGTCCTTGTCGTGGTCGCCGCCCACGGCGATATCCTCTTCGCGGTTCTCGCCCGCCACCACCTGCACGGCAGTAATCACGGGCAGGTTCAGCGGCCACTGGTTCGTGTCAGTGAACAGGTTGCGGATTCGCACCTCGAAGGTAGCGGAGCTCACACCGTGGAACACCACGTAGTTTCCAACCAGGCTCATGTCGGGCGCAACCTGCGAGAGCAGCTCGGCAGCCGTCGGGGCGGTCTCGCGTTTAACGCGGCGGTAGTCGCCGTCGAAATGGCTACCGGTCCAGTCGTTCAGGTAGTAGTGCCGGTCGGGCGTAGCACCGCCCACCTGGTGGCCACATACATCAAACAGGTAGTTATAGGTGTCCGTGTTCTGCTGGTCGCCGCCGAGGTACACATACACGTCGCAGGGTGCACCGTCCGCGAAGGAATCAAGGTTCGTAAGCGTGAGCTTGATTTCCTGCTGCTGTTGGGCCGCATAGTAGGCGTTGAACAGCTTGGAATTCGAGGTGTCACCGTCAAGCTGGGCATCATCCTTCGGCATCAGGCTCGAATTCTGCGTTCCGTCACCCACGGCGGTATCGTAGGCAACAAGCGAAATGCCAATGCCATCGTGCGTCACGGGGTCGTTGGTGTAGTTCTCGCCAACGACATGCAGGCCGTTGTTCTTTATGTAGAGGTTCGTCCAGTCGTTATCCGCGACAACACCCGCCGTCTCGTGCGGGATAAAGTCGAACACCTGTTTGTCGTTTTCATAAACGGGTTGATTGTTTTCATCAAGCACAGGGATATAATCACCAGGAGCGACTATCTCGCCTGCGGTCGCGTTCTCGCGGGTAAAGTTGAACGAAGCAACCTGGATTCCGTCGAGCATCGTTTCGGCTGCGGCTGTCGCGCCGGATTCGATGTGGTCGGCCCCCTGGCCGCCTACCACGACATCGTTGCCATCGCCCGTGTAAATATGGTCGTTGTAGTCGTCCGCCACCGTGCGTGAATCAAGCGACTCGGCAAGCGAGAGCGTGGAGGCCGTGGCCTCGGAGCTGTCGCGGTCGGTAAAGACCATCTTGGCATTGTCGCCGAACACAACATCGTTGTCGTAGATGCCGTAGCGCTCGTCGCCGTAGGTCGTCAAGGTGTCGCCACCCGTGCCACCCACCACGATGTCGTCGCCACCGGAAGTGTAAACCGTGTCGGCTCCGCCATGGGCAATGTCGGTAGAGGCGGCCACATCCTGCGCGTGGAGGGTTCCCTTCACCTGGATGGCGGCTATGCCCGGAATGTCCTTGCCGTTGATGTTGTCGAGCGTGTAGCCGTCCTCGATAATCACGCGGAAGTTGTCGGCGGCAACACCCGCTGGAACCTCGAACACCACGTAGTTGCCCGTGGTGTCTATCAGCACGGCATCTTCGCCAGTCAATTCACCCGAGAGAACCGCAGCATTGTGCGCAAGGTCCGCCAGGATGTCCTGGGCGCTGGTATATTCGGAACGCTTGTAGGTGCCGTTGAAGTTGGAACCGGCGCAGTCGTTCACGTAGAAACTCTGCAGGGCAACTGTCGAGTCCCCCACATACAGGCTCACCTTGCGGATGCTCTGGCCTTCCCAGGAGTTCGCGTCGGGCATGTCAAGGTAAACGGCCACGTGATAGTCGGTAAAGTACTGCGCAAGGCCATCCACGGCGACTTCCAGCCTGTTGTCGCATTGGTTGCCCGGGGCGGTTGTCATGTAGCCGCTGTTCATGAGCGCCGCATCGGCATCGGTAGAGGCGTTCGGAAGGTTGTGGCTGTAGGCCTGCAGATTGATGCGGTTGTCGGTGCTCGTATTGCGGTGGCTCTCGATGCCGCCGTAGCTCACGCTCACGGCGCTTGCGCGGGTGTTGTCGTCAAAGCGCACAATCTCGCGGTCATCGTTGCCGTAGGTCCCGGCGAGGCTACCGCCTACATTGTTCCAGTTCGACTTCGCGAAATCTGCCGCACCCGCAACATCTTCCGACGAAAGCCCGGTCTGCGAGGCACCCATGAAGTTGAACGAGAGCGTCGCCTCGGTGCGGGTCTCGGGAATGCTCTGCGTATCGGTTACCTGTTCTTCCGCTTCGGCGGCGTTGCCCCTGAAGGTCGCAAAGCCGTTGTCGCCGAACACGACATCCTTCCCTGTCCCGGTACGGATATCGTCACCATCAAGGCCGCCGAACACCACATTGTCGCCGTTGCCAGCGTCAATGTCATCGGCACCGGCCGTTCCCAGGTCGGTTCCAACATTGTAACCCTCGTTGGAGACCATCAGCGCATTGCGGTCGGTGTCCATAATGACCTTGCCACCATCGCCAACAATGGCGTCGTTACCCGCACCCGTGCGGATTACGTCATTGTCGGTTCCACCGATGACGGCATTCTTGCCGTCACCCGTGCTGATAAAGTCCTGACCACCATGCTGTTCGCTCTTGCTTTCGGCATACAGACGAGTTTCCTCGATTGTATAGCGGCCGCCGTCGCCGATAGCCACATTGTCTGCCCCCGTGATGCGGATAGAATCACCCTCGGCACCACCCATGGCAACATTCTTGTCGCCCGCAATAACGATGTTATCTACCCCGCCAATACTGTCGTTGGTCGTTTCGACAATATGCATGCCGAGGCCAAGCTTGTCGCCATAAACGGCATCGTCATTTCCGGCGTTGTTGTATTTCACGCGGCCATTGTCGCCCAGGGCAACGTTCTTGTCGCCACCGATAACTATTACATCATTCTCAGCACCGCCGACAACGACACTATTCGTGCCACCGACCTTAATCATGTCGGTGCCACCATTTTCGGCATCTACCGACTGAATCCTGTAGGCATCGCGGTTCACGCCGTCCGTCTGCAGACGGTGTACGGGATTTCCCTTCTCGTCGGTCGTGCGTCCCGGAGTCTTGCCGATTCCAGTAGTATAGTCGTCAATGAACGCGGGATTTTCGGCATCAATGTTGTTAACCGTAGAGCCGAGCACCGTATCACCAACATCTACACCGTTCACCTGCCCATTATCATAAAGGACCTGACCACGATCGCCGAAAGCTATACCGCCCTTGTTCATGGTAATGTAGTCGTCACCGAGGCCGCCAAATGCGACCATATCGTTGCGGGTCACATTCGTACTCGAAGCGTCAATCCTGTCGTGGCCCGACTGCGCGTTGATGACCAGCTGGCCGTCGCCCTCATAGCGATAGGCAAAGCAGAGAGACACAATCTTCAGACCTTCGGACAAAGTAAAGTCACGAGAAATCTTGAACGTATTTGCAGTCAGTTCCGTCACAAAGCGGCGTTGCACGCTGCCATCGCTCATCGTGGCGTCAACAAAGATTCCGTAGACATAGCCATTTGCGGCAGAAGTGAGACCAGATTGCCAAGCCTGGAAAGAGGCCATGCGATTTTCAAATTCGGCAGCATCACTTTCGGCCATCGCATAGCTGTAGGCAAAGCCAGCAACCTCTTCTGCAGGTGTGGTCTCTTCGTCATCACCTTCGACATCTTCTTCGCCGGCAACCGGTTCGTCGCCTGTTTCAGCATTGTCGTCTCCAGTTTCTTCTTGAACCGGAGCAACCTCGGCGATAACGCCAGAGCAAATGAAGCCGTTTTTCGTTGAATCATTTTCATCCACAAACGGAGCATCTGCCTTGTAGCTGTTTACGCGGATGTAATCGTCGAATTCAGCCTGGAAGAACTCGAATTCACCGATATATTCGCCTTCAGCAAGGATAAAGTCATACTTGACATGGAAGCCCATTGCACTCGAGAACGAGCCAAGAACTTCACGACGCTGGATTCCAACGACATCGTAGCCAGATTCCGATTCACTGTTCAGTTTGCGAATTTCGGCCTGTACATAGTAAACTGTTGTATTTGCAGAAGTCTTGATTACACTGATTTCAGAACCTTCAGCAGGAATCAAATCATATTTGTAGACATTTGAATCTGTAATATAATTTGCACCATTCGTCAAGTTATCCGAGGAGATTTCAGCCTTTCCAATCGAAATACCGAATGCAGCATCACGATCCTTGGCGTCGCCAGCATTCACGACGGTATAAGTCCTGTAAGCATCTTCTCGGTAGAGCGTCTTGTTAATATCAACAGTATCCTTGCCTTTGCCCAGATTGTACTCGGCGTATTCCATCTGCGCCGCAGTGATGCCACTCTGCATCATCAGAGGATCATCATTTGCTGCAAGCTGCTTTTCGGGGAACGCTTCAAGTTCCGTATGGGTAAAGCGAACAGCATGCGAGTCATAGGCATCGACATTCTTTTCAGCTTCATTCCTATTGTTATTCACAAACGCCGTAAGCGACGAACGGGCATCAACACCATCCTGCTGGTTATTTACAAACAGGCGGTCCACAGACGCCATCTCGTCAACAAACAGGGAATCCCTATTGCCCGAAATCAGGGCAAACTTTTCCCCAACAGAAGGCAGAACGACCGCTTCGTCCAAAACAAGTTCAAGCACGCCATTTACGAATGACCTTGCTTCCTTAATTCTAGACCATTCAGCCGCGACGCTTGTTTCTTTTTCTGTAACATCTTCAGCAGCTGTTCCGACATCCTTTGTCGTCGTAACAACCCACTTGAATGTTTTACCTTCAAACTGCGCCAAGAAGGCTTCCTGCGACATTTCAGCATCCCATTCGACGCCGATTGCCCCAAAAGCGGCTTTTTGCTCATCGCTAATCGAAGTCAAGTCAATGAACAGATGTCCATCATC
This sequence comes from Fibrobacter sp. UWB1, assembly GCF_002210325.1. Classification (NCBI taxonomy): domain Bacteria; kingdom Pseudomonadati; phylum Fibrobacterota; class Fibrobacteria; order Fibrobacterales; family Fibrobacteraceae; genus Fibrobacter; species Fibrobacter sp. UWB1. The sequence goes on along the minus strand of NZ_MWQL01000030.1, from coordinate 12,343 downwards.
ACCCACAGAAAGGCTATAAAGTTTGTCTTCTGCAAAGTTGTTCAGTTCATTGAAGTTTGACGCCTGCCTAACGCCATCCTTAGTCTCGATGACATGCTTGTATTTCAGCATGGCAGGGTCACCCGCATTCAAGTCAATACTCTTGCCGAACCCGTATGCATAAACGGGTCCGTCAATTTCATTAATCACTTTGCTTTGCTTCTGGGCCTTCGTCAAGCCATATTCGTCTTGTTCACCATCAGAAACCGTCGTGATCGTAAGCGATCGCGTGAGAGTCGAACTATTGAAGCTGACAACAATCGACCCATCTTCTTGCGTGGTAAAGTCATCGCAAGCGATAGACAAACGCTGGCTATCTTCTTCTGCACCAGAATTTGCAAGGAGCTTAGCCGGAGTAATCTTCACATAAACCGTTTCACCTTCGGCAATCGGCTTGTTATATGTCACATCGTAAGAAACGCTCGTGAAGCTACTTGCACCCGATTCTGCAAGCACAGAAGCATGAGCTTCAATCGTCAAGAGGCTTTCATTCTGATTTTCAACAGCAGCAACATCACCCTGACCGAAGGTTTCCCAATCATACTCTTCTGGAATTTCAGCCTCTACTCTGACGACGCCATGAATTGTTGTCGGGCGCTTAGTCAAAGCATCGTAGAAGGTGATGACATTGCCGTTCAACTCGTAGTATCGGCCGCTCGTTGCCGTAGGCAAGATTTCGGCACCGTCCACGAGAACACTGCTTACAAGCACATCTTCGTATGCAAGTGCCACCCTGGTATCGTCGACACGCATTTCATTAGAACGGACACTCACAACCAGCTTGTCACCTTCTGAAAGCGTATCAAAAACCGAATCATTTACCTTAACGACATTGTCAACAAGTGTATAATGAGTGTCAATCACCCAATCTTGTTTTTCACCATTGACATAGAAGGTGAACTCACGCTCAACATCAGCAGTTTCAACAACCTCTTCCTCTTCTACATCACCCTGCGATCCATCGGCCTTTTTAGGCACCGGAATCATATTCAACTTGAATTCCGAGCTTGCACCAACCGTAAATTCCTGCGTAGCAACCAACGGTCTAGCAGCAAAATCGCTTACAGCACTTTCCCTCGCTTCACCCGCAAAGACAAGTCCCACAGAAGTCACCGACTTCGACAAGACAACGCCCGAATTCAGCTTACTAGAAATAGCAATAGCCTTACATGTTCCTTCCTCAATCAAGGTGTCTTCACAAGCCTTTACATGCACCTCGATAGGATTGCCAACAGTATTGGCCGTAAAATGGACAATTCTTGTAGTTGCGTAAACAATCGCGTTCGATTCTTCATCATAGGTCCCAATAAGGAATCCGCGGTCACCACGGTTAAAGTCGGCATTGGAAAGCATCGGGGCACTAATGGTAACATCGATAGTCTGTCCTTCCGCAAGACCAGCACAACCAATAAAGAATGTGGCATCAACGTTTTCGTTACCAAGAACAACCTCTGCGGATGCCTGGATGCGGTAAGGCGCTTCGGCATCACCGTTCTCCTTAGCAACGACAAATACTGCCGGCTGGCTATCGCTATCGACAACCGTAAAGTTTTCAGTCAGCACGCAATCGCCCGTGGTCGCACTTGCATCCGCAACAATTTCGTATTTGACATCAACGCTCTGGCCGTCGGTATTTGCGCTACGAAGATTATACTCCGTATCGAGACCACCCATGCTAAAGGTATCGTTGCCCTTGCCACCACTAAGTTCGGTAACATCGGTCGACTTGCTGCCCACGACATAGAACATATCATCACCAGCGGCGGCATCGAATTGAGTGCTTTCAACGCCCGCAGCCTTGATGGCCACCATGTCGCTCAGCAAACCTTCCTTGGTCACAACAAGTACATCGTCAGCATCGGTCCCACGTACATTGAGCGTATCAAAGCCCTTGCCACCATCCAGAAGGACAGCACCTCGGTCGAAGTTTTCGCCGTTTTCCTTAAGGAATGTGTAGACACTGAAGATGTCGTCGCCCTTTCCGGCGGTCATATTCAATGTGCCAGCGTTGTTCAATGCGGCAAATGTATCTACACCGGACCCGCCTTCCACATTCAAAGTGGTATCACTCGAAACGCCATCACTCAAATACGATTCTTCGTTAGTCTTCTCGGTATGGAAGGCATCAACAGGCTGGACCCTAGCCGAGGCAGCATCATCTGTGCGCTCGGAGTTATACAGCTGCCCAATCTGGAACGAATCGTTACCGGCACCACCGTTAACATTCGTCAACTCGGCCGTGCCATCAATATAGAACCGATCGTCGCCGCCATTTCCGTTGACATTTAGGACATCAATTCCCTGAGTGTAGTTCACTCTTTCAATATTAGAGTTCAAGTTGTTCTGGACAGTTTCGCTAGCGCCCGTAGATTCGCCTTCAGAGTTCGACAAATCGTCGGCAGTCATCGGAAGCAGGGCGACGAGGCCGAGATCTCCCGGATTGCCTTCCGCGTCGCTGTTCCTACGAAGAAGCAGGGTGTCAACACTTTCTGTTCCTTCGACAAAGAGGACATCAGAACCGTCTTTTCCCGTATCCGTGACATTCGCATAGTTCGTGGTACTATCGCCCATCAATTTAACGGTAATCGTGTCGCTACCGCCCTGGCCGTCCACAAAGTCCATGCCCGGTCCAGTCAAGATGATGTCATTGCCCGACTCATTATTGTTGCTCTGTGCGTTAGCGAAGATTTTGCCATGAAGGCCGAGATTGTCACCAAAGACAAGCTTGTCCTGTTCCTTGTCATCATCGTCAGAATCTCTGGTGAGTTCTCGGGCATCAGTAATATCATACGCTTCCACGCCTTCGTCACCATACATGCTATCGTTGCCAGCGCCGCCATCAATGGTGTCATCGCCAGCACCACCGTAGATTATATCGTTGTCTATACCGCCCTTGATAGTGTCGTTACCGCCATCGCCGTCGATAATGTCATTGCCGATACCGCCATATATCTCATCTGCCGCACCAGCCGTAGCACCACCATCGCCGAAGAGCAGGTCGTTGCCGTCTTCGCCGTAGATAGTGTCGGAACCATTTGTCGTAGAATCTTCTGGATAATACGGTTCTTCCTCCTTGTCAACAGCGTTTAACGCAGCTTCAATTTCCTTACCATACTTAATATACTGAACAACATTATCGACGGTTTCTTTAAATTTTATCTTAAATTCATCCGCATCAACTACCTTATTATCGTTCTCGAACTGAGCTTCGGTAAATTCCTTGCTAAACGGACTATTTCCATCTATAGTAAATTGAGCGGCAACATCCATCGAATCCGTAATCCTGTCGCCAAAGGCAATGTCCATGCCTTCGCCACCATGGATAGTATCGTTGCCCGAGCCACCCATAATGCGGTCATGACCCTTTTCGCCATAAATTAGATCATTTCCGGCACCGCCGTCGATACGGTCGTCGCCGCCACCGCCGTGGATTTCATCATTGCCTTTACCGCCAATGAGAGTGTCCTTACCCCCATCTAGGCTGATATCGGTGCGGTCAATAGTCCACTTTTCACTATCAGGCTCAATCTTTTCATATACGATTCGCCCCCCATCACCAAAAATGAAGTCGGCACCATCACCGCCATCAATTTGGTCGTCTCCGGCACCGCCGAATATAAAATCCCGGTCAGAGCCGCCAAGGATAATATCGCCTCCAGACCTATCCGCATCGACATTCGCCTCTGCCAACACACTTTTTACTTCTTCGTTTTCATATTCAACTTTTGGAGGAGCGACATACGAATCGCCAAAGATAACATTCAATCCCTGAGCACCGATTATGGTGTCGTTCCCTGCGCCTCCCGTAATGAGCACATAGTGACCCTTTGCCACATTCAATTTAGAAAGGTCTATATAATCGTCACCATCACCGCCATTGATTTCTATATCAAAGTTGGCAGCCAAACCAGTTGATTCAAGAATAATCTTATCTTTACCTTTTTCAGAATTAATAATCAACTTGCCATTTACCGTTCCTGAATGACCATTATCGTCAACAACTGCAGTGCCGTTTATCTCTAAATGCAAATATTCATCTATATCTTCAAGGGAAACATTGTCTTTATCGGTCGCCACTCTGCTTGAAGAGTTTGAGCCAACATTTGCGACAACATCATCACCCGATTGGGATATCAGCACAGGCTTTACAGTATGTTCATAATCAAACTTGAACAGGGTTTTATCGCCTGTAATATTCCATTCCTTTGTGTAGAACAATAGATCTACATAAGCATAAAGTTTTGCTGTAATCGCACCATTTACATCAAAGAAACCAAAAAGTCCTTCTTCCTTAAAAAGTTGCGAAATTTCATTAAGACGGATTTTGCCATCTTTATTCGGATCAAAAAGGTTAAACCCGACATTGATGCCAACACCGCCTCCGACACCTGCAGAAACCCCTGCATTCAGTTCCGCGGCAGCTGTAAGCCCTCCATGAAGCGAAAGTTCATCAATATCAACTCCATCACGCAAATCGTTGACATAGAATCCATTCAGTAAACATCCAAAGTCCTTACAGCCGCTACCAACCCACTGACGAATACCAAGTGTATCGTAACCAAAACCAAGGTCAATATCTGCACCGAGCGAAAGGCCTAAGCGAGCGCCTAATGGTCCGTAGATACGAACAAACGTACTCCAATCAAAATTGAAGGACAACTTTGGCATATCATATTCCACAAGCATGATGTCCTGGCCTAACAAAAGTTTAAAGACATCTGTCGGATTGTCCCAAACAAATCGCCACGCGCTATCACCTACATTCAAACCTGCGCCAGCCAAAACCGAGGAAGCATCTTGCGATATGGTTGAAAAATCATTACCATTATTTTTATCTTTTAAATACTTATCCAATGATTGATTTAATGATGTATTAGAACTTCTACCCTCTAAAAGATTTTTCGCATCTGTATTTAAGCCTGACAAATCATTTTCTTTGATAAGAGTCATGCTTCCAATAGAAATTTTCAATTCATCCTGAGCACCAAATGCAGAAATTTTTTTACTAATTTCTATAAGGTCTTTAATCGCATAAACCATGCTATCATCAAATTTTCCCTTGCTGAATTCCTTGGCAAGACTCAGCGGGGTATAGGTAAAGCCCAGGTCATCTAATACAGGAAACGGTGTAGTGAGAAAATCAATCAGTGGTTCTAGCGGTTCAACAACTTTCTGTATTTTTGAAACAATCGGTCCAAGAACTCCGCTAATGAAAGTTCCCATATCTAGTTCAAAATCGTTGAACCCAAGTTTTTTTATTTGTCCATTTGTCCACCTGAATTCAAATTCGCCACCAATATTTGGAAATCTAGGAGCATCTCCGACCTTATCCAAGTCCTTAACAACACCAACATTTATTTGCGCAACCAAATCAATAGAGGCTTTATAATCAAACTCGATGTTATTTGTAGAAAAAGCAGAAACATTAACATTATTCGCCCCATAAGTAGCAATGGGCAAGGAATTTGTTTCCTCCTCCTGTTCATTTTCGGTTTTGGAATTCAAGTCAACCCCAAAACTGAGTGAAATTGGTTTTTCTATATAATTTTCATCACCTACACCAGGCAAAAGCATCTGAAGTCCAAGTCCAGCCAAGGACCCCATAATTTCACCACTCAATTCTACATTTGCATCCACATATATTTCATTACCTTCATTGAAAATGAAATAGAAGCCTTTTTCTTTTGAAACTCCAAAGCCAAAGCTCAATTGCCAATTTAGATTCAAGCCTACACCTGCATCAGATTTCAATCCAAGACCAGGAAAACCCAAATCAAAGCCAATATCTGTTCCTAGAGAATAATTATGACCAATATTAAGATACCATTCTGCATAATTTTCTTGATTGTTTGAGCGATAATAAGTCCCCCCTCCAGTGGTCGGAGTCCATGAATCACCACTATTATCCCTCAAATCAACAGAAATTGACTCAGCAACAAAATACCCATCAAAAAGTTCATTTAGCTTTTGTGCAACCATTTCCGCAGTCAAGCCCGTCGATTCATAGAGGAAATTAGAGAATGGTTCAACAACCTTTCTCTTCAAATCTCCTAAAAAGTCAACTCCACCACTCAAGGCTTTACCAACAACAGGCACATCCTTGACATTACTCATCATACCATTATTCAACTGGGATTCCAATGTATCAAAGAGAGTATTAAAGCCCGTAATGGCGAGTTTGATTTTTTCAAACCAGCCCATACTTCCGTTTGCTAATTCTGTAATTTTTGTATAAACATCCGATAAATCTGCAACAAACTTACCAGAAGAACTCGAATAGGTATTATCTGTTATCAAATCAAAGAAATCATTGTCATTAAGCTTGTTAAAACAATACAAGTCCATCGGTTCCGCATTACGATCTATTTCCCATGAAGATCTATAAGAATCAACAAGATTTTTGATATGATTTCTAGCGTCTTGAATAGTTTCAAGGGAACTTATTTTTTCACCATTGCAATATCCAAGCAAAATATCGCCCAAAGACATGTTGCACACACTTATCGGCAAGCGTCCCATAAGAGCAATTGGCAGCGCAAATTTGAATTCTGCATTCTGAGCATCAAAGGTTTTTAACGATGTACCGTTAGTATCATCGCCAAACGACCCCATTAAAGAAGCCTTAACACAAATATATGAATTTTCGTTATTTGAGCCCACCGTAATCAAATTTGCCAACAAAGCATCTTCATCAACCCCCTCTAAGCCCAAATTGAAAGAAAGTTTTTCCCCAGAAATATCAATATTCGCCCCAAAATCAATCGTTCCATCAAGAATTAAATCAAATGAGCCTGCATCTATTTTTACGGAACCTTCAAGGCTAAACCAGAAATCACCAGATACATTCAAATTTGCATTGCCACTTATTCCATATGAACCATTTCCAAAACTGAACTGGTGCACGGAATCAAAAACTTTATCAATATTTATATTGTACTTAAGTTTCTTTTCTCCTGCAATGTCAATAAGAGAAAGTTCAAAAGGATTCTCGTTTCCATCTAGTGCTAGCAGATTAAAATCTTTAAGATATTTGTTCAAGCGGTCGTTTACGCCCTGCAAACTAGACACCTTGTCAACACGCATTTTGCCAATAACATCGCGAATATCGTTGGCGACATTAACCAAATCACTTACAGACTTGTTAATAACAGGTATTTTAACATTCGATTTTTCAGCAATTGTTGCAATCTGTTTTGCAAGACTTTCCAGCACAGTAAACAAATCTTCTGCAGAGAAGTTGCCAAACATATTTAGCGCATTATCTACAATTTGATTCAATCCAGAATTATTCTGAACATCCAATTTTCCTTCATCATCAAGGGATATAACAACGGAGCCAATATTTTCGCTGATAGAATCACCTATGTCCACAAAAGAAGCTAATGAGAACCCAACTTTTTGAGATTCATCATCTTTATCTGTTTTAGAAGAAACAGACGCATCAACAGTGTAGTCTAAACTATTTGAGCTATCCGTTTTCTTATGTATTTGAAATGAAGCATCAAAACCAACATATCCTGAAGCCACCAAGTCCAAATCAACAAAGCCAACAGACGCAACAGCCCCCCCCATATAACAGAAATTGGTTAGCGTTGATGTTGAAAGAATTTTATCACTTTCATCTTTAGCGCCCTCAGCAAACTTACAAACTTTAAGTTTTACAACAATAACGGAGTTGTCAGAATCAGGATTTTGTTCTTCTTTTACAACATCAAGAATCTTATAATAATTTTCACCGCCAACGGAAATCAATCCATTCACAACAAAATCAAGATTATTCTTTGTTTCAAGAATAATACAACCATCAGACTCACTCGAAGAGTCTACTATAAAATCCTGTCCAACATGCAATTCTGCTTCCGCAGAAACTTCTACGTCTACACCAGATGCAAAATCTATAAGTTTAGACCAATCCACACCCAACAAAGCCTTTCCGACAATACGATAATCCGAATCGCTATATTTGGTTGCTTTTGTTGCAGTAAAGCCAAATTTTTCTAGAATTTTACTAGAACCAATATTTTCAAGCGAAAAATTCGTTGTCGATCTGAATTCTAGATGGTCCCATTCCCTATTAACTTTGTTGACATCAGGATCCTGATAAAGCAACGCAACATTGTTAGAATTTAAACAACCATTAATGGCCGTCACAACTTCTTGCACCGTAGAATTTTCGTTTAAGTTCAAAGTTTCAAAATCAATCGGGTTGCCAACTATGTTCCCATTTTCATCCAACACTTTAAAATCAAATGAATCCCCAGAAAAACTTATGCTGCCAGAAGTATTTGCAGAAGATACACATTGAACCACAACATCGCTAGCAACCGTTAATACAATTCTGTTTCCCTGTGCAATAACTGAATGAACACCACTGTTCTCATCAAAAGATGCATTAATAGTTTTCGCCAAACTTTCTATATCAAGGCAATTCTGAGTATTCACATGGATTTCAGAATTTAAAGAATTATTTGTTCTAGATGCATTTATTGTCAAAAACTTGTTTGATAATATAGAATTATAAATAGTCGTATATTTCGAAATAAGAATTATACGATAATCATCCGTTTCCTGAACTTTTTCGACTTGAATCTCGAAACAGTCCTTGAAAGATTCATTTAATTTATCTTCAATTTCTTCAACAGCCTCGTCTATCTTTTCCGAATCATAAAGTTCAGATGCTTTATATCCAACATCAGCTGTCTTAACAACAACCAGCTTGCCATCCTGAACTTTGCACTTACTTAATGAACCATCATCATTCACCTTGTAAATAAACGAAGACAAATTATTTGCAGAAACGCCGATTGAATAAACTGTTGCGCCACTCTCATTCTTACGAGGATACGAAGTAACATTAAATTTATCTCCATATTCATGCACAAATTCTTCTTGACCATCGACAGTGTGCTTACGTAAAAGTTCATTATTCAAAGAGTCTACAGCATCAGTAGCGTCATCGTACAAATTATCTGGTATCACAGAAGTAAATACAGCAGGGTCAAGACAAATATAATCTTCTGTTTTTAACAAATCACCATTTTGATCTAGTGAATAACGTTCTAGCATCAGTCCATTTTCAGATCCTATTACTCCCGTCGCCTTCAATGTTTCAGAAACACGCATATAGGTAGTTGTGCCACCATTTTGTATTTCGTACACTTTTACATCAAGGCCCTTATCTCCATAACCTTGAATAAGTAACGGATCACACCCAAAACGAACCGAATAGGCGTTATTTACATTATCAAAAGACACACCAACAACATGAATGCCAAAGGTATTCATGATAGAGCGCCCTTTATCAATGCTTAAACCATTACCAGAAAAAACTAGATTTAAATCAGCACCTCCCCATTGCAGGTTAAAATATTGATTTAGCAAATCGTTCAAAATTTGCGATTTATCTGTTTTTTCCGACTCTAGAATATCGTTTAAACTGGACAAGGCGTTCTGATTAATAGTCAAGGAGCCCGATACTTGTCCATCAGAAGACAACACTTCCAGAACTAAATCCTGAGACCAACTTTTGACATCGTCCGCATCTTGAAGGCTTATAGACTTAACAACAGTCGTTTGCAGCGAACTATTACCCAATCGAAGTTCTGCGTAAGCCTGTTGGTTTTCGGAAGATTGCAAACTAAATATTTCATCACATTCAACAACAATCTGATTATTAACAAACAAGCAATCAATCTTATTTTCTTTAGAATGTATTTGAGCACTTTGCAACGAATTATTATCAACTACAACCGAATCGAAGACTTTTTTCTCAGAATTTACAACATCAAATTTGGCTACATTTCCACTAAGAATAGCAGATGTAAGGTTACCAACAAGATATTTTTCATTTTCAGGCAAGACTTTATCTGTAGGCAGATGCCACATTTTTGCCAATGTCGTAGAATCATTCAATGTTTCATAATCAAATTTTACATCAAGCGAAAACTTTATTCCCGCAGATCCACTAGCAGACGCCGCACCATAAGTCGATACATTCGCGAAATCAACACCAAATGAATCGACAAAATTAAGATCTATTAATTTATCAAAACCAAAATTTAGATCAAATTCAAGAACATAATGATCGAGAACAAACAAGGCTTTTGCAGAATCATCAAGAGACGCATACTGACAAATTATTTCGTCACCACCTTCGACCATTCCATAATAATTAAGATTCAAAACGTCATTAATTTGACTTACATCTTGATTTGGGAAGAAAGTATTTTTCCAAGCAGAATTAAAAACATCTTTAAACTGTTCAACACTCTTGAAATTTGCAACAAGAGTACCTTCATTAATAACGAAAAGCCCATCTATGTTTTCCGTTTTATTTCCATATAAAATTTGGTCTATTCTAGCAATAGAGTCAGCAACTAAACTTCCTGCAGAATCACCCAGGAAATTCAACTTTACTTTTTCTGATATCTGCGATTGGAGCGTCGTACGCAACGAATTTAAATATATCGCCACATTATTCGCAAGAGTTTCCCCTGTCAAAGCAAGATACTGTTTTAGATCCGTCGGAAATTCCCAAGCACTTTCAATTGTATTAAAGTTGAATATTAAGGCTTCAGAATTTTCAGGCTTTTTATAAACATTAATTTCGCCTGATTTAAGCAAAATATCATTGCAAAGCAACTGAACGGACGCATCAGTCTTACCAGAAGAATCAAGCATTATCGTGTAACTGAATTTGCCATCTACATAAGCGTCAAACAATCCAAGATTCAACGTGTCAGAAGCACTGATGACCTTGGAAATTTCAACCTTAAAGTTATTTAGCTCTATTCCACTAAATTTCAAGGTTCCATTATCCGAATAAACCTTGACATCAATCTTCATGCTTGCATTAACATCTAGATCTTTAAGTTGAAGTATATTAAAATCAAGACCCAAGTTTTCAGCATCTAAGCTGTCAAAAATTTTACCTATGTTTGAATTTAATTCAAGAGTAAAAACTGTCGGTTGTAAGGAATTTTCGCTCAACAAGACCTGAGTTAAGCTACCAGTAGACTCTAAATCAAGCAAATCACACTCATTGCTGTTTATATCATAAATTTTTATCGTCTCTAGTAATGAGCTCAATTCAGTTTGTTTATTGCCTACAAGGGTGCTAAAGAAACTTTTTACTTTATTAAAGTTGAGAATATTATCAGCAGAAGAGAACGCTCCATTCATCGCAAGAGAAATCCGAGCCCAATATTCGTTAAAATTCTCAACGATATTGCAAACCTGATTTAAATTGTAGCTTCTTTGATTAAATGAAATATTAAAATCGTTTAAATAGTTTCTTAAGAAGGGTAGTTTAGCGACATCTATTCCTCCCAAATCATTTAACAGAGCATCAAGAGAATATCCTGAATTCATTTCAACCTGTGGGAACACAACAGAAATATTTCCTTGTCCCACACGAGATACTTCAATAAATTTATCATCTAGAAAATTAAATGTGTCAAAATTTGAAATCCCTTTAAATTCTAGATCAAAATTCGATGTAGCGTTTCCAGAATTATGCAAAAGAGTTAAATCAGGTTCTTGTTCTGTAGTTAAAGATTGTTCTTCCACATTGACATTCATGAATTTAGCAGAACCACCAAGATTCACAATGTTTGCCGAAATATCGCTTATTGAAACAGAACCAACAGAAACATCGTTGCTTTCTAGAGCCGCACCATCGTTATCGCTATTTAAATCTAGCGCCAAGGAAATTGTCGCCATAGTTTTTAAACTATCAATAGACTGCAAATTGCTTAAAAAATCAATATTTAGGCCAATTTCGTCAAGAGATAAAAATTTTTCCAGACTATAGCCAATCGTAATCTTAGAACCGCTAACCCCTGTTGTAAAAAATTCTGGTAATCGATTTTCCAAAAGGCTAAGAAAACTTGATGAACTGACCGAAGTTACAGGCGGATCATTCGGATGAGCCGCATTAATGGCAGCAATTTCATTTTGTGCGTCAATTTTTGCTTGACTAAGCGCATTTTGAATTGTTGTTCTTATGTCTGAGCCAACATTACCCAACAAATCGTGGAAACTTGAATACAACGCATCATCATTTCCTTTTAGTTCCAAGCCTGTTGAAGCAACATTTCCTGTTATCGCTGACGCTTCGCTATTAAGGGTGTTTTCTATGATAGAGCAAGCAGAAGAAAGTTGTGTAGCGAGTGTTGTGTCATCAGAAAAATCAATCGGGGCATCAGCACTCATCATATAACGAGGTTCTAACGCTTCAATTTTAAATTCAGGTAGTGTAAATCAAACTGTGTCATCGTCCGTTGTTTGATTCCTTGGCAAAAAT